>NZ_JBHXMF010000024.1:0-75158 GCF_042721055.1 Streptomyces sp. NPDC058470 | reverse complement strand
CAATACGGCCGCCGCTCTCTCCCCCCCCACGGACCGGCAGCCGAGGTACGACGGAAGGGGCCGTGTCGGTACATCAAATGCCCGCATCCGGACGGATCCCATCCGGACGGCACCTTCCCTCCCGACAGTCGATCCGTCCGGATGCGGGCGGATGTACCGGCGCGGCCCCCACCCCCCCACACCCCGGCGAGCACAGCGGACGGACGCATCACGCCAGCAGCCCCGACGCCTTCCACAACTGCCGCCCAGCCCCACGCAGCACCCCGATGTCATCCAGAAACTCGGTCAACCGCTTCGCCCCGGTCTGCATCACATCCCGCCGATGCCCACTCACCCTCACCTGGGCCATCGCCTCACGCCTGTCGAGCCCGACATTCGTATAGACCGCGGGATTGACGAACGCCACGGAGAAGACCCGGGCGAACTCACCGGAGGTCACCCGCGTGAGCTCCTGCGACCACCGAGGCGCCGTCACCATCTGCCGCCGCAGCTCCTCCCGGGCGTACCGCACATGCCGCGCCTCCTCCACGACGTGGATACGCGTAACCCCTCGGACGAGCGTCTGCACCCGCTCGTCCGGAAAGGTCAACCGCTGCATCCAGTCAAGGATCTCCTCACCAAGCAACGTCGCGGTGAACGACCCCGGCGTGGTCGAGACGGTTTTGAACAAGCGCCCGAGATTGGCGTGCAGACGGCTCACCGGGTAGTACGGCGTCCCGCCCCGCGCGATCAGCCGAGCGAACATCTTCGAGTGCCGGCACTCGTCCTCGATCTCGGTCAGCGCGTACCGCACATGCGCACTGGTCGCAGCCTTGCCGTAAATGTGCCGCACCAACAACTGCATCAGAATGATCTCGAACCAGATCCCCAGCGACGCCAACGCCGCAGCCTCATGCCGCGACAGAGCGATCCGCTGCTCCTCACCCATCCGCCGCCACAGCGGGGTGTCGTACAGCGAGACCAGCTCCGGCGGCCAGAACCACTTGCCGTCCTCGAACGGCGCGTCCCAGTCCAGCTCCTTGTCCGGGTCGAAGGAGTGCCTGGCGGAGGAGTCGAGCAGCCGCTCGGCCACCTGCTCCCGGTCCTTGAGCAGCCCGAGCGCGTCACGCAGCCCATCGGCTTCGGTCATCGCTGTCCCCATCCAAGTCGTACCGGATCTCCATGGGTTACCGGCGGGCACAACTTATGAGACTGCGTGTCAGCAAGTCGGTCAATACTTCTCGCGCGACTTGTTGACGAAACGTCTACCTCGGATGAACCGTGGAGCGCGGAGCGGACACCGCGGACAGCCCCGAGTCCGAGACCGCCCGGGAGGCACGGCAAGGCCGGCCCGTGGAAGGAAACCACCACGAGCCGGCCGGGGAATTCACATCAGCCCGCGCGCCGGTTGCTGGCGACGACCTGCTCGCCACCGCCGTCGGTGCCGCTGTCGACGGAGCGCGACTGGTCGATGTCCACGCTCTTGCCGCAACGGTTGTTGTTCGCCTCCTGGTCGCTGGAGGTCGTGGGCGAGCCGCCCTCGCCACCCGTGGCGGTGCCGTCCGCGGAAGGGGTGCTGGTCCCGGTGCCGCCGGTGCCGGTCTCGCCGCCCGCGCCGCCGAGCCCCAGGCTCCCGAGGAGCTCCCCGAGGAGCCCACTGCCGCCGGGCGCGGCGACGAGACTCAGGTTGACGGGGTTGTTGCAGAAGGTCGACACGGGGGTACCCGCGTCGTGCGGCGCGGCCACTGCCTCCCCGCCGAGCCCGAGGGGTCCGAGCGTGAGAACACACACGGCTGCGAAACGGTAGGTCAACTTCATCGGTCCTGCCTTGCGTTGAGCGGTCATCTGGCCGCCGCCCCGATGGGCGGACACCTCAGTCTTGGCGCCCCGCAGGGTGCGCGGGCCTGGCCGCATCGCATGCGTGCCCATGATTCACCCCTATGCCACCGAGAAATCGGCAATACGGCCGTACCCGCAGGCACCTGGCTAGGCGCCACCGGCGGGATACGAGTTCCGCAAGGTGAAGGCGTACGCCGTCGGTCCATGCTCACGCAGGTGAAGGACCCGCTCCTCGGCCTCCGCCGCGGTGGGGCGATGGCCGGCCGGAACCCACCACATGACCGACATCGCCTCCGCCACTCGCTCGAACCAGTCACGCCGCCGGGCCAGCAGCTCGCGGTGCTGTCCCTGATACATGAAGGCCGTCAGGGCGTTCGAGTCCCGCCACGTGGACATGTTCAGGATCAGCCACTCGTCGCCGAAGACGGCCACGTCCGTCGCGTTGCCCGAGTCGCTCTGTAACCGCCAGACGAACCCGTCCGCCGCGTCGGCGTCGGCGTTCACGGGATCGAGTGCTTCGACGAAGTCCTTCAACTGCGGTGAATCCAAAGGGGCTTTGAGTCGAGCGATGTTGGCCTGGGCAAGTTCGTACGCGGATTCAGTCATGTACCGAACGATAGGTCGGCCCAAAGAAACCCCCCACCCCCATCCCACATACCGAGCCGCCCTCAAGCGACCCCCACCCCCAAGCCACTCCCACCCCCAATCCACCCCGAGCCCCAAGCCACCCCCCTCAAGCCACCCTCAACCTCAAGCCACCCTCAACCTCAAGCCGCGCCCGCCCCCAAGCCACCCTCCCGCCCCCGCCTCAGAACCCCAGCACCGCCTCCATCACCGCCTTGGCGATCGGCGCAGCGTCCCCACCCCCGCTGATATCCCCCCGCTCCGCCGCCGCATCCTCGACGACGACGGCGACGGCCACCGACGCACCCATGGAGTCGTCGGCCTCGGCCCAGGAGGTGAACCAGGCATACGGCGTACCGGCGTTGCCGATGCCGTGCTGGGCGGTGCCGGTCTTGCCGCCGACGGTGGCGCCGGGGATGGCGGCGTTCGTGCCGGTGCCCTCGGTCACCACATCCGTCATCAGCTCACGCATCCGCAGCGCGGTGGAGGGATTCATCGCCTGATGCAGTGTCCTGGGCCCGGTGGTGGACACCGTGGCGTCACCCCGAGTCGTCGTCTTCGCCACGAGGTAAGGCGACTTGACGGCGCCACCCCCCGCCACGGCCGCCGAGATCATCGCCATCTGAAGGGGCGTGGCCCGGGTGTCGAACTGTCCGATGGAGGACAGCGCCAGCTGGGCACGGTCCAGCCGCACATCGAAGTTGCTCGGCGCGACGGCGAACGGAATCCTCAACTTCCGGTCGTTGAAGCCGAAGTTCGCCGCCGTGCGCGTCATGTTCTCCAGCCCTACATCCACGCCCAGCTTCGCGAAGACGGTGTTGCAGGACCACTCGAAGGCATACCGCAACGAAGCGTTCTCGCAGCCCTCGATCTCGTTCGTGAGAGTCGTCGTGGTACCCGGCAGCGTGTACGGGTTCGGCGAGTCGGTCGGCATGTCGACATCCGTCACCACGCCCGCGTCCAGCGCCGCCGCTGCCGTCACCACCTTGAACGTCGACCCCGGCGGATACGTCTGCCGGATCGCCCGGTTGAGCATTGGCTTGCTCTCGTCCTCGTTGAGCCGCGCCCAGGCCTCCGCCACCGCCGGGCCCGTCCCGGACAGCACCTCGGGGTCGTACGACGGTGTCGAGACCAGCGCGAGGATCTTCCCGGTGGACGGCTCGATCGCGGCCACCGCGCCCCGCCGTGAGCCGAGTCCCTCGTACGCCGCCTGCTGTGCGGCCGGGTCGAGGGTGGTGACGACCTTGCCGCCGGGGTTCTGGGAGCGCGTGAAGTCGTTCCAGAGGGGGAACGGGGCGAGCATCGGGTCGCTGCCGGAGAGGATGCCGTCCTCGGCGCCCTCCAGGAACGCGGTCCCGTACACCTGCGAGGCGAAGCCGGTGACGGGCGCGTACAACGGCCCGTTCTTGTACGTCCGTTCATAGCGGAGCTGCTCGCCGCTGTCCTTGGATCCGGTGATGGCCCGGTCGCCGACGAGGACGTCACCGCGCGGCTGGCCGTAACGGGCGATCGGCTGGCGGCGGTTGGCGGGATTGTCGTCGTACGACCGGGCCTGGAAGACCTGGACACGGGTGGCGTTGACGAGCAGAGCGACAAGCAGCACCGCGCACAGAGCGGCAGCCCTACGGATATAACGCGTCACAGCCCCACCACCTGAACCCCTGCCACCTGAACCCCCACCACCTGAACCACCACCACGCGAACCACCACCACGCGAACCACCACCACGCGAACCCCCACCACCCGAACCCCCACGACCTGGCAGCTCAAGGCGCCCCCGTCCCGTCGTACTGACTCCGCGCCGAGTCGCTGATCCGGATCAGCAGCGCCACGATGATCCAGTTGGTGACGACCGAGGAGCCGCCCTGTGCGAGGAAGGGCATCGCCATGCCGGTGAGCGGGATCAGCCCGGTCACCCCGCCCGCGATGACGAAGACCTGGAGGGCCACGATCGAGGCGAGCCCGATGGCGAGGAGCCGTCCGAAGGGGTCGCGCAGGGAGAGGCCGGCCCGGTAGCCGCGCTCGACGAGAAGGGCGTACAGCAGAAAGATCGCGGACAGGCCGATCAGGCCCAGCTCCTCGCCCGCCGTCGCCAGGATGAAGTCCGACTTGGCGGCGAAGCCGATGAGGAGGGAGTGGCCGAGCCCGAGCCCTGTGCCGAGCATCCCGCCGGCGGCGAACGCGAAGAGGGACTGGGCGAGCTGGTTGGGGCCCTGGCCCGCCTCGATCGAGGCGAAGGGGTGGAGCCAGTCCTGCACCCGGCTGTGGACGTGTGGTTCGAGCCAGCCGACGGCCACCGCGCCCACGCAGGCGAGCAGCAGGCCCACCGCGATCCAGCCGGTGCGCCCGGTGGCGACGTACAGCAGGATCACGAACAGGCCGAAGAACAGCAGCGATGTGCCCAGGTCCCGTTCCAGCACCAGTACGCCGACACTCAGCAGCCAGATCGCGACGATCGGGCCGAGGACGCGGCCGGTGGGGAGCTGGAGCCGTTTGAACCGCCAGATCTGGCGGCCGGTGTACGCGAGCGCGTTGCGGTTGGCGGCGAGATAGCCGGCGAAGAAGAGCGCGAGCAGCACCTTCGCGAACTCGCCCGGCTGGATGGAGAATCCGGCGATCCGGATCCAGATGCGGGCGCCGTTCACGGCGGGGAAGAAGATCGGCAGGGTCAGCAGGACGAGCGCGGTGACGACGGAGACGTATGTGTAGCGCTGCAGGACCCGGTGGTCGCGCAGGAGGAGCACGACCGCGGTGAAGAGCGCGACGCCGAGCGTCGACCAGATGAGCTGGGTGGGGGCCGCCTGGTCGCGCGGGGTCTCCAGGTCGAGGCGGTAGATCAGCACCAGACCGAGGCCGTTGAGGAGTACGGCGATGGGCAGCAGCAGCGGATCGGCGTACGGCGCCCGGAAGCGCACCGCGAAGTGCGCGAGGAGCGCGAGCACGCCGAGCCCGGCGCCGTAACCGGCGGCGCCGGGCGGGACGGTGCCGTTCTTCGCGAGACCGACAGCGCAGTAGCCGTACACGCAGAGCAGGACGGCGAGGACGATGAGGGTGAACTCGATGCCACGGCGCCTCGGCAGGCGTACAGCGGGGGCGGGCGGGTCCGCCGCCATGGTCGTTCCGGACACTCCGGGCTGGATCATGTCCGGAACGTAGCAAGCGGCGATCCTGATGTCCCGTTATGTAGTGATAAACGGGCTGTTCCGGTGTACGTTGCGCGCTTCAGGCGCCTTGCACACCTTGCGCACCCTGTGCCGACTCAGCACCAGCGAGGGGCCGGGCCGATGTTGTCGATGTAGCGCGCGGCGCCCCACGCCCAGGTGCCGTCGGTGAGCTGGTACCAGAGGCGGTTGCCGTCGACGGACTGGCCCGAGGTCTTGCAGAAGATGTGCACGACCTCGCCGTACCGCGCGACGCGCAGCACCCGGCTGCCACGGTTCGGGGCGGTGCGCAGGGCCAGCCCGCCGCGGGCGGAGATGCGGCCCTTGTAGCGGCGGGGGTTGTTGTCGCGGTCGTCGTCCCGGCCGTTCTCCCAGTCGCGGCCGTTGTCGTCCCTGCCGCCGTCTTCCCAGTCCCGGCCGTCGCCGTCATCCCTTCCGGAGTCCCCGTTGTCCCACTCGCGGCTGTCGCCGCTTCCGGGGTCCCCGTCCTCGTCGGCGAGGGCGGGGGTGGCGCCGGCGAGCGCGATGAGGCTGCCGGCGGCGAGAGTTATGGCGAGGCGGGTGTACGTCGACCGCAGTGGCTTGGGGGACATGGGGACTCCTCCAGGAGGGGGGCGAACCTGACTAATCGCCACATTAGGAGCGGGCCGGGGTGCGCGCAGTTCACACTGCGCCATCGGGGCTCAGGGGGAGCGCGGAGTCCTCGCAGCTTTCGGGGTGCCCCTTAGGGGCCATCGGGGTGAGGGGACCGCGGGGCCTGAGGTCCCTGAGCACCCTGAGCACCCTGAGCACCCTGAGGTCCCTGAGGTCCCTGAGGTCCCTGAGGTCCCTGAGGTCCCTGAGGGAGTGTCAGGATCGCCACCGCCCCGCCGTCGGCGGCGTTGGCGAACGCCAGCCGCGCGCCGAGTACCTCCGCCTGGCCGAGCGCGATCGTCAGCCCGAGCCCGTGCCCCCGTGCACCGCCCTCGGTACGGAACCGCTGCGGCCCGTGCTCCACGAGGTACTCCGGATAGCCGTCACCGTGGTCCCGCACGGTGACGACCGGGCCGTCGACCGTCAGCACCACGGGCTCCCGTCCGTGCTTGTGCGCGTTGTCCACCAGGTTCCCGAGCACCCGCTCCAGCCGGCGCCGGTCGGTCTCCACGCGCGCCTCCCGTACGACCCGTACATCGGTCGGGGCCCCGGACGCCCGCACCACCCGCTCGGCCAGCGGAACCAGCGGCTCCCAGTCCAGTTCGAGGCGCTCGCTCCGCGCGTCGAGGCGGGAGATCTCCAGCAGGTCCTCGGTGAGCGTGCGCAGCGCGGCGACCCGGTCGCGGACCAGCTCGGTCGGGCGCCCCGGCGGCAGCAGTTCGGCCGCCGCGTGCAGCCCGGTCAGCGGGGTACGCAGCTCGTGCGCCACATCCGCGGTGAACCGCTGCTCGCTCAGCAGTTTCCCCTGCAACGAAGACGCCATGGAGTCGAGGGCGGCGGCGACGGCGGCCACCTCGTCCTGGCGGCGGGGGATCCGCGTATGCGGGGCTGCGCCCGTACGGCGACCGGTATCGGCGCCGCGAGGGCGCCCGGTCGTGCCGCGAGGGCCGTCGCCGGTACGAGGGTCCAGGGCACCGCGGGCATCTGCCACGGCACGAGGGTCTACGACCGTAAGGGCGTCCGTACGGGGATCCGTACGGGGATCGTTGACGCGCGCGTCAAGGTCGCCCGCGCTGATCCTCCGCGCGACCCGCGCCGTCGCGTGCAGCCGCCGTGTCACCCGGGTCATCGCGAACGCTCCCACCAGCAGCGTCGCCCCGATCGCCAGCGCCGAGGACCAGACGATCGCGCGGTCCAGCGCTTCGATGGCGTGGGCGCCCTGCGAGTAGTCGAACTTGACGGCGAGCGCCCGCCCTCCGTCGGCCGGCCCGGCCGCCCACATCGTGGGGCGCCGGTCCTGGTCGTCGCCGACCATCGTGCCGCGCCGCCCGTCCGCCGCCAGCTCGCGCAACTGCTCCGGCAGCCCCGGGAGATCGACGCCCGCGCTCGGCGGCAGCCGGTCTCCCGCCTCGTACGCCGTCGTCGCCTCGTTGAGCTGGTCGAGCGCGCGGCTACGCGCCTCGCCGACGGTCTGGTCGGTCACCGAGACGTGCACGAGGATCCCGAGGAGGGCGGCGAGGCCGCAGCACATCACCGTGATGAAGGCGGCGGCCTTCCAGGTGAGGGTGGCGGTCCACTGGGGGAGGCGCTGGAGGAGGCGCTGGAGGGGGCGTCTCATGAGGCGCTCGGGGAGGCACTGGGCGTGGGGGCCGGGGTGGAGTCGCCGACCCGCAGGATCTCGTCGCGTGTCGCCAGCATCGCGTGCTGGTGCGTGTCCCAGGACCAGACCGTGCGGTACTCGTAGCCGGGCAGGGTGGACGCGGCCCGGACGATCAGGTCGCGGCCCGCGAACTCGACGCCGATCACGGAATCCGTGGTGTTCATGACCTGGACCAGCTGGTGCTTCTCGAAGGTGTAGGCCCGTACGGTCAACTGGTCCCCGGGCAGCGTGAAGCCGAGGACCAGGTCGTCCTTCCGGTCGCCGGTGAGATCGCGGTAGTACGCCTGGAGGACCGGGCAGCCCTTGCCGCGCGTGCCTGAGGGGCCCCCGCAGTCGCCGAGCCGCTCGGCGGTCTGCGGGTACATCGCCGTCCGGCCGGTGTACTCGTCCGGATGGGCGGCGACCTGTGCCCTGAGCACCGCGACCGGGTTCACCTCGTGGATGTCGTCGTTCGCGGCCTCGATGCCCTTGACGACCTCGGTGTCCGCCTCGCCGTAGTCGAGCGCGGGCGTCGTGGCGGGCGCCAGCGTGGGCCACAGCCGGGACGGGCCCACGGCGGTGGGTGTCTCGCCCGCTCCGCGCAGCTCACCCTGGTCCCCGCAGCCCGCCAGTGCGAGCAGCGGGACCGCGGCGAGCAGGGCGAAAGCCCTGGGTGCGCGGCGGGCCGTGGCTGCGCGGCGGTGATGGGTCACTGCGCTCCTGCGAGGGGGATGGGGGGCGAGAGGCTCGCCCCGCACACCCTATTCGTAGGGAAGTCCTTTTATTTGCAGTGAAGTCCTTTTTGTTCATCCCTTTTGCTCAGCCATTTCCCTCGCCGTCCGGACCCCGGCGCGGACTACCGCGAGGCCCCGTCGGCTCCTCAGGGCTCCGCCAGCTCCTCAAGAAGCCGGGCCGTGGTGAGCCCGGCGCGCAGGTACTCCACGAACAGCTCGTTGTGCAGCGCCCACGGCGAGCGCCGGCTCCGTATCAGCCGTATCGCCTCGTCCGCGGTGTGTCCCGCGCGCATGAGCGCGTGCCCGACCACGAGCCCGGAACGGTTGTAGCCGTGAAAACAGCGGACCAGGACCCGGCGCCCGTCCTCCAGCGCGTCGTCGGCGGCCTGCGCGAGACGTATGACGCCCGCCAGCTGCGTGCCGTCGAGGGGTCCGTCCGGGACCGGCCACACATGATGCTCCACGCCCGGGTCCGGCCCGTGCCCCGGAAGCCGCAGCAGGGTCAGGACGAGGTCGAACTCCTCGTGTACGACGGCGAACTCCGGATCTCCGGACCGCCCCGCGAACGCGTGCCCGCCCATCCAAAGGCCGGGCACGATCTCATTCCACGGGCTGTCCGGGGCCGGCACATCCGATGGTCTTCTGCGAGTCCGCAACGGCGCCTCCCACCAACTCCCCCAGCTGCTCACAAAGGTAACCGGGTTCTTGCCCCTGGAGCACCCCGCCTGTTCCCATGGTCATGGGGTGATGGTGCATGAACGGACTGCGCGTCATACCGACCTGGCGGCACGGCCAGGAGCGGCTGTACGTCTGTATGACGGACGGGAGGAACGTCGCCTGGTACGACAGAGAGTCGGCCAGGGTCAACCTGCTCAGCGAGGATCGCAGAGAGGACGTGCTCGACGCGCTCGGCCCGTTCCTGACCGGACCGGTGACGGTGGGACCGCCGCCGGTCCCCACCCCCGCGGAGCTGGCCCGCCTCACCCTCCACCCGGACGACGACCTGGCGCCGAACCGTCCTGGCGAGGCGCTGCTGATCGCCCTCGACCGCGACCCGGGCCCGGCCCACCGCCTCCGCCCCGACCCGCGGCGCCGCGCGCTCGCCGCCGAGCAGGCGGCGGGGGAGGCCCTCGACCACCTGGAGGGCGCGGGCTGGCACACCCTGCACTCACTCCCGTTCCCGGGGGGTGACCGCCTCCACCACCTGGTCATCGGCCCCGGCGGCCTCTTCGCCGTACACGCCCTGTACGCCCGAAAGCAGCGCGTCCTGGTGGCCGACCCGATGGTCACCGTCGGCCGCCGCGAGCCGCATCCCCTGCTCCGCCGCATCCGCGCGGACGCCGACCGCGCCTCGTACGCCCTCACGGCCGAGGTCCACCCCGTCCTTGCCCTCGCGGGTCCGGCCACCCTGGACATCACCGTCCCCCTCCGCGAGCTCCACATCCTCCAGGACACCGACCTCGCGACCCTGTCCCGCCTCGGCGGAGTCCTGAAACCGGCCGACGTCGAGGCACTCCACGCGATGGCGCGGGACCGCCACACGTGGACGCGGGTATGAGGCGCGGGGCCTCACTCACCCGGTGGGGGCGGCACTCTTCAGCTCCGGGCCGGGGAGATCTTTCAGCCCGTCCGGCGTTTGAGGACGAGGCCGTTCAGGCCGATGCGGGGGTCTGGGGGCGGCAGCCCCCAGGACAAGGGACGGGTAGGGGAGGAGGGGGCGAAAAAACGCACTCCATTCACGCCGACGGCAGAGCGCAGCCCCGACCGAGATCGAGCAGCGGCTCCAGCAGATCCCCGTACTCCTCCACCCGCGCAACGACATCCACCGCCTGAAACACCAGTTGGGAAACGGAACGGCATGACGAGACCTCCCCCCACGTAACCGGCGCCGACACCGTCGGCTCCCTCCGCGCCCGCAGCGTGTACGGAGCCGCCGTGGTCTTCCGCGCAGCGTTCTGACTCCAGTCCACGAACACCTTCCCCGCCCGCAGCTCCCGCGTCATCCGGTGCACAACGAGCCGAGGCATCACCCTCTCCGCCTCCACGGCCAACCCCTTGGCGTACTCCGTCACCCGCCCGGAGTCCGTCGGCTCCAGCGCCGCCAACAGGTGCAGCCCCTTCGACCCGGACGTCTTCACGTACGCCTCGATCCCGTCCGCGGCCAACCGTTCCCGCAGCCACAGCGCGACCTCGCAGCACTCGACGACGGTGGCCGGCGCCCCCGGGTCGAGATCGAAGACCAGCCGGTCCGCGTCGCCGGGCGCCCCGATGAGCCATTGGGGTGTGTGGAACTCGGTGACGAGGTTCGCCGCCCACATCAGACTCGCCAGGTCCTGGATCAGCACCATCCGCGCCGGCCCCTCCGACCGCGGCACCTCGGCGGTGGTGACCCACTCGGGCGTACCCGGCGGCACGTTCTTGGCGAAGAACACCTGGCCGTCGGGCCCGTCCGGATAGCGCAGGAAGGACACCGGCCGGTCCCGGAGGTGAGGCAGCAGCACGTCGGCGACCGTCGCGTAGTAGTGCAGCACCTCACCCTTGGTGAAACCGGTCGCCGGATAGAGGACCTTCTCCAGATTGCTGAGTGCGAGCCTTCGCCCCTCCACCACGGTGATAGGCGTCATACGATGACAATCTCACCTAACAGTAAGAAATTATCCAAAACCGGATGCAATCGAGTGGAAGGTGCTGCACGTGCGATCCATATGGAACGGCGCCATCTCCTTCGGCCTGGTCAGCATCCCGATCAAGCTCGTGAATGCCACGGAGAGCCACTCGGTCTCCTTCCGCCAGATCCACCTCGACGACGGCGGCCGCATCCGCTACCGCAAGTTCTGCGAGGCGGAGGACCGTGAGGTGACGTCGGGGGAGATCGGCAAGGCGTACGAGGACGCGGACGGCACACTGATCCCGATCACGGACGAGGACCTGGCCCAGCTGCCCATCCCGACCGCGAGGACGATCGAGATCGTGGCCTTCGTACCGGCCGACCGGATCGACCCGCTCCAGATGGACACGGCGTACTACCTGTCCGCGAACGGCGTCCCCGCCGCCAAGCCGTACACCCTCCTGCGCGAGGCCCTGAAACGCAGCCAGAAGGTCGCCATCGCGAAGTTCGCCCTGCGCGGCCGGGAACGCCTGGGCATGCTCCGCGTCGTCGACGACGTCATCGCCATGCACGGCCTGCTCTGGCCGGACGAGATCCGCGCCCCGCAGGACGTGGCCCCGGACACCGCCGTCACCGTCCGGGACAAGGAACTGGACCTGGCGGACGCCCTGATGGACACCCTCGGCGAGGTCGACCTGGCCGACCTGCACGACGACTACCGCGAGGCCGTGAACGAACTCATCGCGGCCAAGGCCTCCGGGGTGGAGGCCCCCGCCACCCCCACCGGCGAGAAGACCGGCGGCAAGGTGCTCGACCTGATGGCCGCCCTGGAGAAGAGCGTGCGCGCGGCCAAGGAATCACGGGGCGAGAGCGAGGAAACCACCGAGACCACCGAGACCGGCGAAGCCGCCGAGGTCACCCGGCTCGCGTCCCGCACGGCTCCCAAGGAAGTCGGCGGGAAGAAGTCGACGGCGAAAAAGCCGGCGGCGAAGAAGGCAGCGGCGAAAAAGACGACGACGAAGACCGCAACGAAGCCCACATCGAAGACGCCGACGAAGGCGACATCAAAGCAGTCGGCCACCAAGTCGGCCACCAAGTCGGCCACCCAGGCTGCCGGCAAGAGGACGGCGGCGGCGAAGAAGACCACGGCGAAGAATCCCCCCGCGGCAAAGAAGGCGTCCCCCCGAAAGCGCGCCTCCGCCTGAATTATCTGAGGCGCTGCTGTGCCCCCGAAGACGCGCCCGCCTGAATCACCCGACGCGCCGAAGCGCCAACACCGCGTTGTGACCGCCGAATCCGAACGAGTTGCTGAGGGCGAGGTCGCCGAGGGTGGGCAGCGGCCGCGGACTCTTGGTCACCACGTCCAGTTCGATGGCGTCGTCCTGTTCATCACAGCCGATGGTCGGCGGAATGAGCCCGTGGTGGAGTGTGAGCACGGCGGCGACGGCCTCCACCCCGCCCGCGGCGCCCTGCAGATGACCGAGGTGTCCCTTGAGCGCGGTCACGGGGACGCCCCGGCCGAGCACGGCCCGCAGTGCACCCGCCTCGGCGAGGTCACCGTCGGAGGTGGCGGTGGCATGGGCGTTGACGTGTACGACATCCACGACATGCGCGCCGGCGTCCCGTACGGCCCGTCGCATCGCGAGAGCGACACCCTTGCCAGACGGATCGGGCGCGGCCATGTGGTGAGCGTCGGCTGAGAGCCCCCATCCGGCGGCTTCGCAGTAGATCCGGGCGCCACGGGCCCGCGCGTGTTCCTCGGCCTCCAGCAGCAGGAAGCCGGCCCCCTCGCCGTTGACGAAGCCGTCCCGGTCCTTGGCGAACGGCCGGGAGGGGCTGGTGGATCCGAGCGCGTGCGTGGACAGCGCGCGCATCGCGGCGAACGAGGCCATGATCGCCGGGGTGACCACGGCCTCCGCGCCACCGGCCAGGGCGATGTCGACATGCCCGTACCGGATGCGGTCGATGGCCTGCCCGATGGCCTCGGTGCCGGACGCGCAGGCGCTGCTCACGGTGCGGGCCTCGCCGGTGATCCGCAGCGCGAGTGACACCTGGGACGCGGCCTGCGAGGGCACGGTCATCGGCGTGGTGAGGGGCGACACGGCGCGCGGCCCCTTGTCCCGCAGCTGCCGGTCACCGCCGACGAGCACGGCGGCATCCCCGAGGATGGCGCCGACGCTGACCCCGACCCGCTCGGGCTCAAGCCCGCTCTCGACCGTCCCGGCCACGTCCAGCCCGCCGTCCTGCCAGGCCTCCCGTGCCGCGATCACCGCGAACTGCGCGGCCCGGTTCATCCGCCGAGCCTGCGGCCGGGGCAACAGCCCCACGGGATCCACGAGAACACTCCCGGCGATCCGCACAGGCAGCCCGTCGAACTCCGCACCCTCCAACTCCGTTATCCCGCAACGCCCTTCGACCAGCCCCTGCCAGAGCTCGTCCACGCCCACCCCGAGCGGCGTCACGGCCCCGAGCCCGGTCACGACGACCCGCCGCGGCCGCGCGGAACCGCTGCCCGCGCTCGCACGCGGCCGCGGAAGATGCCGTACGACATGGCCCTCCGCGACTTCCCGCGCGGCCCGTTCCCGCAGCCCCGAGTCCGACACCGGCTCCTCGTCCCGGCTCTCCAGGTGCCGGTACCACTGCCCCCACCGGCGGCTGTACGACTCCTCGACGGCCCCCGGGTCGACGGCGCGCAGCGAGGTGACCTGGTCCCCGTCCCTGAATTCCACCGTTTCCAGATCGGCCGAACCGATCTCCGGAACCCCGGCGACATCCATCCGCCGACACCCCACCGTCACTTGGTGATCCCGCTGGAACACCCGCTCGTGATCACTTCCCCCGAGAGGCGGCCGCAGCGCCAGCCGAATGGTCCGCGGGCTCTCGGGCAAGGTGTGCATCACCACGTACCACCTGTCCGCCGCCACATCCTCTTCCGACAGGGCGAGAAGATCACCGGGAATCACTTCGGCGACCGTGACGGGGTGGGGCTGCACGGGGACGTCGGAAGAATTGCGCATGCGAGCGGGAGCTTTCTGTGCCGGTTGGATGGGAAATATCCAGCCCAACTGTTAACGACAAACAACCGCTTGCCTAGACGTATCCACCCATATTGTGCGCAATGTCACCCAGAACGCGACGGTGCTCCTCCGGGGAAATCGCGGGGGCGAGACCAACTGAAGAGGCAGGGAAAGCGCCGCCATCTTGTCCACTGCATTCCGAGATGAATCCACGTGATTCCGAGGCGGATCCCGGTCGGACCGGGCAGGACCGGACCAGGCAGGGCAGAGCAGAGCCGGGCAGGGCCGGCTGCGGCGAGGTTGTCTTTGGTGAGGCGCGGGACACCGCACCCGGTGTCGCGTCGGGTCCGCTGAACCGCCAACTCGATCCCGAGTCAACCGCATTGTGGTTGGACAGCAAGGTCAGGGATCTCGGCACTAGTCTGATCCCCACTGAACAGCTTTTCGAGACTGAACAGCTTTTCGAGGCACGGCACTTGGGAAAGGTGACCCGCGATGTCTCCGAGCCCCGGCGATCTGGAGTCCATAGGCGGCTATGCCCTGGTCGAACGGCTCGGCAGCGGCGGCATGGGCGTCGTCTATCTGGGCCGCTCGGACTCGGGACGGCGAGTCGCGGTCAAGGTCGTGCACGCGCAGTACGCGCAGGACGAGGAGTTCCGGACGCGCTTCAGACAGGAGATCGCGGCGGTCCGGCGGGTGAGCGGGGCGTTCACGGCCCCTGTGGTGGACGCCGATCCGGACGCCGAACGGCCGTGGATGGCGACCCTGTACGTGCCGGGCCGCACGCTGGCGGACAGGGTGAACACGGACGGCCCGCTGCGCGGAGGCCGGTTGCGCGTGCTGGCGCTGGGCCTTGTCGAAGCGCTGCGGGACATCCACCGGGTGGGTGTGGTGCACCGTGACCTGAAGCCGAGCAACGTCCTGATGGCCGAAGACGGGCCCCGCGTGATCGACTTCGGCATCTCGCACGCCGTCGACAACCAGGCCCTCACCGTCACCGGACGGCTGATCGGCACGCCGCCGTTCATGTCGCCGGAGCAGTTCGCCTCACCCAGGGACGTCACGGCCGCCTCGGACGTGTTCTCGCTGGGCTCGCTGCTGGTGTACGCGGCCACGGGCAGCCGTCCCTTCGACGGAAGCAGCCCGTACCTGACGGGCTATCAGGTGATGTACGAGGCACCGGCTTTGGACGCCGTCGCCGAACCGCTCCGGAGCATCGCCGAACGCTGCCTGGACAAGGAACCGGCCGCCCGGCCCGAACTCGCCGAACTGCAGCGCTTGCTCCGTACGCTGCCGGGTGCCGCTGAGCCGGAGGGGCCAGCCGTGTCAGGCGTGCCGGGTGTGCCGGGAGCGGCCGGCTCGGCCGGAACCAGCCACCAGGTTTCGCATCCGCACTCCGTTCCACCGGGCCTGCTCACCGCCGGAGGGGCCGGGGAAACGGACAACACCCACCCCGGTCACTCCGTTCCATCAGGCCTGCTCACCGCCGGAGGGGCCGGGGAAACGGGCAACACCCACCCCGGTCACCAACGTCGAGGGCGGCGCATCACCGTCAGCCTCGCCGCAGCCGTGGTCGTCGTCGGCCTGACCGTGGCGACAGTGAGAACCGGCTGGTCGGACGAGAACGACACTTCCCGGTCGCCGACCGCACCCGCAGCCGCCCCCGCTGTGAAGCCTCCGCCGAAGCACGTGCGGTGGGACTACCAGGTCGGCGGCGCGTACACCCCGCCGACCGGAGTGCAGGTGGTCAGCCGCAGCCACGAGGACGCGCCCGCGCCGGGTGTCTACAACATCTGCAATTTCAACGCCTTCCAGGCGCAGGAGGACGCGGAGGGTGACTGGGACCCCGACCTGCTGCTGCGTGACGCCAACGGGAAGGTCGTCTACGACAAGGACTGGGGCGAGGCGGTCCTGGACATCCGTACCGCCGCCAAGCGAAAGCGCATCGCCGCCGAGGTGATTGCCTGGATCGACCAGTGCGCCGCCAAGGGCTACCAGGCCGTCGAGCCCGACAACTACGACACCTTCACCCGCTTCCCGGACTACCTCACGGCCAACCAGGCCAAGGCGTTCATGAAACTGCTGTCGGAGCACGCCCACGGGAAGGGCCTGGCCATCGCCCAGAAGAACACCCTGGAACTCGTCCCCGACCGTGCGTCCGTAGGCCTGGACTTCGCCGTGGTGGAGGAGTGCGGCGAGTGGAACGAGTGCGGCGAGTTCGCCGAGGCCTTCGACAACAACGTGCTCGTGGTCGAGTACACGGCGAAGGGACTGTCGACAGTGTGCGCCGACTGGAGCACCACTCTGAGCATCGTCCGCCGCGACCAGTTGGTCCTGTCCAAGGACACGAACGGCTACCTCCGCGAGACCTGCTGACGCCAGGGCTCCAGCAGCATGACCGGGGGGTGCCCCGCCCGGTCCGGACAGGCGGACGCGTCAGAAACACCGGAGGCACCAACCCCAAGGCGCTCATCAGGCGGGCCCGGGAGGCATCCGCGGCCGCGACCCCCTGGGCGCCCTCCGTCACCCGCGTGGCTCCGAACGAGTGGACTTCGCCGAACGCGTGCCCGACGGCGACCTCCACCCAGGGGGCGGATGGTGACGTTGCCACCTCAGCCCCTGACCTGGAAGAGGCGCCCCGACATGCGACGTACCCCCTCCCGCCGTGTCCTCGCCGCCACCCTGCTCGTGGCATCCGTACTGGCACCGATGGCAGCGATTCCCGCTACGGCCGTCAACGCGGCGGCGGCAGTCGCCCGACACGACAGGGGCGACGAGCACCCGCCGCAGCTCGGTCACCAACTGACCGCCAGGCTGGACGCCGCCATCGAGAAGGTCCGCCGGCAGGCCGACATCCCCGGTGTCGTCGTCGGACTGTGGATGCCCGGCAGGGGAAGCTACGTCCGTGCGACCGGGGTCGCCGACACCGCCACCGGCGAGCCGATGACCACCGACAAGTTCTTCCGGATCGGCAGCGAGACCAAGACCTTCACGGTCACCGCGCTGCTCAAGCTCGTCGACGCCGGTCGCATCGGCCTGGACGACCCGATCTCCGCGTACGTCGACGGGGTGCCCGACGGCGACCGGATCACGCTGAGGCAGCTGGCCGAGATGCGCAGCGGTCTGTTCCCCTACAGTGCCGACGCCGACTTCGTGCACGATCTGCTGAGCGACCCGAGCCGGACGTTCACCCCGCAGGAGCTGCTCGCGTACGGCTACAAGCACAAGAACACCTCCGCGCCGGGGAAGGCGTTCGAGTACAACAACAGCAACCTCGTACTCCTCGGCCTGGTGATCGAGAGGGTCACCGGTCACCGCGTCGAGGACGTCATCCAGCGGCAGGTACTCCGCCCGGCCCATCTGCGCCAGACCCTGTTCCCGTCGGGCCCAGAGTTCCCCGAACCCCACCCGCGCGGCTACACCAACCAGACGCTGAGCGGCGAGGTCGCCGACTCCACGGACTGGAACCCCAGTTGGGCCTGGTCGGCCGGGGCGATGATCTCGGACCTGCACGACCTGCGCCGCTGGGCGAAGATCGTAGCCACCGGCGAGCTCCTCAGCCCGGAAACCCAGGCGGAGCGACTCAAGACCCTCCCGACCGGCTTTCCCGGCCTGAGCTACGGCCTCGGCATCTTCAATTCCGGCGGCTGGATCGGCCACAACGGCTCCATCCCCGGCTACGAGACCGTGACTGTCTACCTGCCGTCGCAGCACGCCACCTTGGTACTCATGATCAACACAGACATCACCTACGAGGGCCAGGAGCCGTCCTCCCTACTCGCCCGAGCCATCACCCAAATCGTGACCCCGAACAACGTCTACGACCGCCCGCTTCCCACGCGCCAAGAGACCAGGACGCCCGGCCTGCCCTCTCTCTGAGTCGGCGCTTTCACCCGCTCTGCCACTCGACACTCGACGTGACATAGAGGGTGGCAGCATCGGGGGGCCGGTTAACGCGCTCGCGCACGCCCTTGCGTCGCGGATTGTCGCGTTGCGGCATCGTCAATCGGTCCGGGTGCGGAGGCTCCGCGTCAGAGTGGGGATCATCACCGTCGCAGGGACGAGGTGTAGCCCGAGGAGGACGGTGGTGGTGGCGGTGTCTGCCCCGGAGAGGAGGGGCGGGACCATCGAGATCGCGGTCAGCGACACGGCCGTCCACACGAATCGCTTGGCGGGGTGAGCGCTCCAACGAAGAAGAGCGACGGCAATGACGATGCCCATGACCGAGAAGAAGCCGGTCACCACGGCGAACCCGGACAACGGGATCCTCTCGCCACCATCGGGGACCTCGAATTCGATGCCAACGGCGTGGGCAAGCGTCGCGGCGAGGGTGGTGGCCACCATCGCTGCGAGCGTGGCGATGAAGCCGGTGCCGGCGAGCCCGCGGAGTCGGTGGGTGTGGCTGGTCCGGCCCGATGCCGGGCCTGCGACGACCCCGGTGTCAGTCGTGCTCTTCATGTCGTTCCTCCATCATTCGGTAACTGACGTACGGGTGTTCCAGGTCTTGAGGGTGGCGACAGCGCGTTCGCCGCGGCGGATCCGGGCGTGGCCTTGTTCACTTGTTCATGGCCTTCTGCCGGCGCGACAGCTTCGGCCGGTAGTGGTGCCGCTTGAACGGGATACGCAGGGAACCGTCGGCGCCTTGATACGCCTTGTCCGCGAAGGTCATCACGTCAGCGTTGGCCAACGCGGCGATGATGCCGTGGGGTTCGCGCAGCAGCCAGGTCGTGTGCCGAGCCGGGAAGTGCCGCCGACGCCCAGGTGAGGCCTCCGGCCGCATCCGCGATTACCTGCACGTGGCTCTGCTCACGAGGACCGACAGCAGAAGTTCATCGATTTCGACAGCAGATGGCGGTTCGAGGGGATTCGAAGAGTCTGGGTCTGATGACGCGGGACAGATCTCCGGCCTAAGGTGTGCCGGTGATCTTCAAGAGGAAGCGGGAGGCTTCGGGTTTCGCCGCCGAGGTGTCCGAGTTGGAGGAGGCGGTTGCCGCTCGCGACGGCGACCGCACCGGGCGGGCCTTCACCGCCGTGATGACCGGTGTGCAGTCGGCGTCGGACGCTGAACGCGTCCTGGCAGGGCCACGGTTGGCGGCGCTACTCCCCGCCTTCCCCCCTACCGGCCCGCGGTCGATGCTGGCGATGGCAGCCGGCTTCTGCGTCGAGTGCGGGGCCGATCCGGTGGCCTGCGCTGAGCCGATTCTTGGCAGCGTCCACCAGGACCTGCTCGACGCCCTGGAGTTCGCCCGCCGCTGGACCGCGGTCAGCGCGGCCGATGACGAACTGCCGCAGCCGGACGAGAAGATCATTGACGAGCCGTTGCTGGCCCGAGTCGGCGGCGAGGTGCACGAGGCCACGCGGCTGGCGCTGGCCTGGTGCTCGGTCGAGGAGTGGCAGCCGCCCGCGCTGGCCGTGCTGTGCCGCAGCGCCGAGGTGCGCCGTCGGCACGCATCCGCGATCCTCCCCGCCTGCCGCGACCTGGCGGCCCTTGAGCGGCACGACCTCAAATGCCTGGCCTACGCGCTGGCGGTTCTGGACGACGAGCCCCTTGTGGTGCTGCACAAGCCCACCGGGGCCGGGTTCGAGGTGCGCATCGGCGGCATCGGGGACAACTTTCAGTTGCACACGCTGCTCGCCCACGTTCTCGTCGGCGGCGGCCACGTGCCCGGCACTACGCCTTCGGCGGAGAGCGTCCGCCTGGCCATGGACCCCGAGCCCGCCCAGGGACGCAGCCGGACCGTCACGACCGGGGCATTCGAACTCCTCGCCCCGGACGGCGAGCGGATTTGGAACGAGGGGCTGCCCGACGACATCCCCGTGGTGGAGGGACGCCGCCTGATCGTGCTCGACGAGCCGTCATACCAGCGCAGTTGGAACGCCGACCGGTTCTTCCCGCATCTCCCGGGCACGGCCGAGCTGACCCGCGTCCTGACGGCAGGCGAGACGCGGACCTGGTTCGCCCGCACGTCGACCGGCAACGGGATCAGCCGGCCTTCCTGACTCGGTGGACCAGACCGTCATCGCTCCGGGCGGGCGGCTGGTGGCGCCGGAAGCCGGAGCGCGGACATGGCCCCCTCCATCGAACAAGGATTGCGCCAGGGCGCTGTCGGAACTGCTGAACGTTTGCTGTTGGTTCTCGTGAGCAGAACCAGCACATCGAGGACCTGCATCGTGAGGACGAGTAACGGCACCTGATCGTGTCCGAGGGCCTCTCGGATCAGCCCAGGGGCCTCGTCGTTTGCCCTGCCCGTCAAGCAGACCGTGTGGCTTGGGCCTGTTCAGACGCGAGCAGGTGCTCAAGACTCCTCCGCTCGCTGTCGAGCGCGGCGAGCATCCGCGTGTGAGTGTGTTCGAAGTCGGGCTCGACCTCGACGCCGAGGTCATGGCGCAGAGTGACCCGCAGCAGGTACACCCCGTCGGACAATGGGCCGCTGAACCAAGCTTTGGCCCGGTCGTACGACCCGTCCGGGTCAGGACTGCGCGGCAACTGCTTTACGACGGAGTACCCGACTCCGAGCGCCCTGTTGAGGGTCGAGGCCATCTGATGGACATGCTTCGGCAGCGCCATCTGTGCCAAAGAGTATTGCTCTGACCATGCTTCCTTGGCTGTGTCGAGGGCTGCCGGCTCGATGCTTTCACCGCGCTCGGCTGCTCGGACTGCGTCTCGGGCAGCGACCCGATAAGCGCGCGCCGTGGTGTTCAGACGGGCATAGAGATCCCGTCTGGCTTCCTGCGCTCGGTCGTGGCGGTCCTCTGCCCGTTCACGATCGGCACGCCGGGTTTGCTCCCGGGTGACGCGCTGACTGAGCACTGCCCCGCCCAGAGTTCCGCCCAGCGTTCCTCCGACGCTGATGAGCGCGACGGCAAGTGTGGTCACATCCACGAGATCCCCCAACTCGTCCAATCAACTGCCCGTGGGCAGCGGGTGAAGGTGGTCCGCCGGTCCCCAGCAACGCTCAGGCTCCCCACCCACGGCACGGCCCAAGACCGGGACGACGATAAACGAGAAGTGGACCCACCGGACTCCAACGAGTCTCATCAACTGCGGGAACGCTCCAAGATCCCGTCCACAGCTCGTCCACGGACCCCGACGTACGGCCGCTTCGGGCGGCATACGCCTACCCAAACGCCAAGACCCCGTCCCCAGCGAAAGCGCTGATGGCGGGGTCTTCGGGCATCTCATACAGGGTGCCCCCGGCAGGATTCGAACCTGCGCACACGGCTCCGGAGGCTAGGTGACGCCGTGCGCCACTTGGGCCCCTGAGCTGCGGGGGAGCGGTAGCCATGGGGCCTGCTGAGCAAGGTCATTACGTCCCTATTACGTGGGCGGCCTGTCGAGCGGTAGGGCGGCGCCGTATGGTCGGAGGCATGATCTCGGGCAGCGGCGGGGGCCAGGACGGCGGCACGGAGTTCACGGCGGAAGCCCTTGGGGCTGTCCTGCGCGAGGCGTGTGGGACAGCCGGACTGGACCCGGACGGCGCCGAGTTGCTGCGGCTCGGCTCCAACGCCGTGTACCGGTTATCTACGTCGCCGATCATCGTCCGCATTGCCCGTGACCCCGATGTCCTGGAGGACATGGATCGGGCAGTACGGGTTGCCCGGTGGCTGGAGGCGGAAGACCTTCCGGCTACTCGGGTGCCGGCCGGAGTCACGCAACCGCTGGTGGTGGGCGGCAGGATCGTGACCTTCTGGGAGAGCGTGCAAGAGCACGAGGAGTACGCCACGGTGGGTGAGCTCGCCGACCTGCTCCGCCGACTCCACTGGCTTGAGGAGCCCGAGTCCCTGAGGCTCCCGTACTTTGAGCCGCTCGCGAAGCTGTCGGGCTCTATGAGGCAGATGAATGGCGTCTCGGAGGAAGACCGCACGTTCCTGGAGGAGCGAGCGGCAAGACTGAACAAGGACTATGACCGGCTTGACTTCGTGCTCCCCTTCGGGATGATCCACGGGGACGGGAGCATAGGAAACGTCCTCCGCCACCGGGACGGTCACGCGGTGCTGATCGACCTCGACGGCTTCGCGCTGGCCCCGCGCGAGTGGGATCTGATCCAGACCGCGATGTTCTACGACCGGTACGGCTGGCACACGAAGGCTGAGTACGCAGAGTTCGTTCACCGATATGGCTTCGACCTGATGAACTGGCCTGGCTATGAGACCTTGGCGGATCTCCGCGAACTGATGATGGTTTCCTGGCTCGGCCACCAGGTCGGTACTAGCGAGCGTTCTGCGGGGGAGTTCACGCGGCGCGTGCGGTCGCTGCGAACTGGCGAGGGGCGAGACTCGTGGGGCCCCTTTTGAGGTGTGGTCAGCGGCTGAGCTGCGTCTCCGAAGCAACCCACAATCTGTGTTCCTGAGCCTGCTCCGTGAAGTCCCGCGAGATCGCGCTGTCACCGGTGGCAGCAAGGTTCTGCCGGAACTCGGCGAGATAGCTGACGCAACGGGCGGACTTGAGCTGTTCTCCGAGGTCGAGGGCATCGAGTGCGACGCGGCAGGCTTCCTCGGCTTCTCCTGCTCGTAGGTGGGCGTCGGCGAGAACCATGGTCGCGAAGAAGTCGCTTCGTACGTGGCTTCCGCTCATGGCGTTCTCTGCATGGGCCACGGCCCGGCGGGCGCTGTTCACGTCGCGGAAGCAGTGCGCAGCTTCGGCGGCAAGCTCGGCCTCGTCGAAGTAGCTGATCCACTCGGGCTCGTCATCGTTGTTCCGGCTCTCCAGGGCCCTCGTCGCCGCGCTCAACGCGGCTTCGCACGCGCCGACATCACCGGCTCGTGCCAGGGCGCGAGCCTCCATGGCGTGGAATTGGGCGCGCAAGGTGGGTGTGGCTACGGGCGAAATGCCCATGAGAGCGGCGCGAGCGAGGGTGGCGGCCTGCGTGTACCGACCCAGGAACGTCGCCTGGTGGCTCATGGCGGAAAGGATGCTGCCTGCCAGCCGGCGGTCATTGGCGTCCTGGGCCAACCGGAGTGCCTGGAGGAAATACCGCTGGGCCAGACCGTGGTGGCATGAGTCGTACGACATCCAACCGGCAAGGAGAGTCGCCTCAGCGACGGTGGAGAAGAGGGCCCTGCCCACCTGCTCGGTATACCGGCCGCGCAGCATCGGAACGACGTCGTTACTCAGATACTGGATCACTGCGTGCCGCGCGTGATCTCCGCCGAACTGGTCGTCGAGATGGGCGAACATGTCCGCGGTGGTCTTGACGGCTGCCACATCGCCAAGACCTACGCGTGCACCGTCAGTACGGGGCCGGGGAATCGTCGGCTCGGGCGCGACCAACCACCTCAGTGACGCTTCGCTCCACGCCGGCTCGGACGGCTCGGTCTGGAGCAATGGCTCGTACCCGTTGAGATCGGCTCGCCATAGCTGCCCGACGGTCTGAATCGCTGCATCCGGGCTGGCGGGATAGGCAGCGTCCAAGAGGGCCGAGTCGTGCGCACCACCGTGGTTCAGCCCGAGTTCCGCGGCGCTGATGCCGAAAGCGTCGCACAGAAGCGGTCCGTAGAAGTCGTCAGGGGAACTGTGTCCGTTCTCCCAACTGGCAATGCGGCGCTTGACGCTGGCGTCTGAAGGCAGTTGATG
Organism: Streptomyces sp. NPDC058470; assembly: GCF_042721055.1. Taxonomy (NCBI): domain Bacteria; kingdom Bacillati; phylum Actinomycetota; class Actinomycetes; order Kitasatosporales; family Streptomycetaceae; genus Streptomyces; species Streptomyces sp. NPDC058470. Next base: position 51,350 of record NZ_JBHXMF010000024.1, on the reverse strand, counting down.
ACCGCGACGGGCGGCGGCCTGGCGTAACTCGCGTACCAACCTCGGCTGACTCCAGCCTCGGCCCGTGCGAGCCTCACGTAAGTGGGCGCTGGTCGACTGCATCGAAGACGTGACCGCTCACTCCCTGCTCGTGCGCCGATACGACAACGTTCCCGCAACTGAATGTACGCGCTGGTTATTACTTATTGCAGGGAGTAGTCGGAGAACGTCCTTGGACGATAGGAGACGGGGGATGACGCGCCAGACGTTTGCACGTCATCCCCCGTCACCTCACGTCATCTGCCCTGGCCAGTGCCTCGGCCCCGAGTCTGGACGCACGGCGGCATCGCGGCCGCAACGCAGTCTGACTGAGGTGAGATGACGTGCAGAGGATGACCAGGAGGGGTGTCGAGTGGCTCTCGGCCGCAGCTGACGATCCGGTGATGTGCCGGGCGGTTTGGGAGGACGACCCTCGCACCCCGTGCATGTTGCCGACGGGGCGCCTCTTCGACGTGGTGACGATCGAGCAGCGCACAGGACTGGAGACCTTCGACCAACTCGTACGCCGGGGGCTGCCGTTCGGCCCGGTCGTGGTAGATCACAAGGCCCGACGAGTGGGCTTCCTACTCAACTCCCGGAGCCACGAGAGCTTCGCGCACTTCCTCGCACGGGAGATGCAGACTCCGCCCTCGTACCGCTACCTGAGCCTCGGCTCCGTCGTCGTTGTCCCAGGCCCCATGCCTCTGCCCGGCGACCGCTACCAGTGGCTCCGCGCACCAGTACGCCGCCCAGAGGCCAATCCGCTGCGCCCGGTCGCTCTGGCAACCATGCTCGTAGCCGCATCCGAACTGCTGGCACGCGCCGACCGGTACGGCGAGAAGTACCCCTCTCCGGCTGCCGTGGAGATGGTCACCGCTGAGAGGCCGGCTGCCGATGCGTGATGAACCACGCGATCACCAGGACGCCGCCCAGTGGTCCCCCTTGGACAGCGACGGTTGGTACGCAGCCCGAAACGCGACGACTGCCCTGCGAGACGTTCTGACCGTCGCGGGCATGGAGAAGGATTTTCCCTACCTGCGAGCCGACCTCAACGCCTTCGGACACGGACTGATCGAACTCGGGCGCGTGTCACCGGCAACGGCGGAGCGCCTGGCCGAACTCCTTCGACTCGCGTTGTCGTCCGGGACGGACGGCGGCAGCGAACGCAATGGAGTCCCCGAACTACGGACGCGAGAGGACTGACGCTATGACCGACCGGCGAGGAGTTGTTGCTAGGCGTGCCGAGGACCTGATGCCTGGTGTCCCCTACGTCCGCGGCTGGACGCAGGCCCGGCGCAGCGCCGACATACTGGCCTCGCAACTCACAGACCTGGGACTGGAGTCCGACTTTCCTGGACTCACGGCCGATGTGAACGTCTTCGGTGAAGGCCTGGTACGCCTCGGCACGATACGCCCGGAGGCGGCGCTACTCCTGGCCGAACTGATTGCGTTGGGACTTGCTGCGGAGGCGGCTCACGCTACGGCTCCGGCCTGTTCAACCGATCCCCGCCGACAAGCGTCTGTTGCCTGACTGTCGGCGACGCCTGACCAGCCCCGTGCCCCGGTCGTTGCGGTCCGAGCTGCTCCCGTGACTGGCCGGCTAGAGGCCCTGTACGACGCCGCTGCCCGGCGACCGTCGTACAGGGCATCTACTTGCGCAGGGCGCTCTGCGCCCCGGTTGGCCCTGCCGTCCGGCCGGGACCGGCGCCCCAGCGCCGCAGCCCGGACGAGCGGCAGAGCCAACCGACAGGTTGGATGAGCTATCCGTAAGGAGATAGCTGAACACCGCTTTAGGAGTTCGATCCGACCCCGCTCCAGCAGCTGCCATCCACTGGTGCGATGGCCGGACAGAGACGCTGGCGTACGCCTCCGTCCGGCGTCGTTGATGTCAGCCTTGGATGTCAGAGAACTTCTGATCCGTAGCTCCCCGACCACAGGCAAGCGCCGGCTGCCGATTAGGACTCGCGTCTGTTCGCCTCGCAACGCTTGAAGAGGTAGTAGCCCACGGTCTCCCCCTTGATCGCGACGTTCTGACCGGATGACATGAACTTGTCGCGGCTCTGCTGGCCTTGCTCTACGAAGACGAATGAGCCGTTCACCAGCTCCCACCCCTCTCGACACACGGCGTTGAGGACGACTACGGCATCCGCCGTTCGCTGTGTGGTCGCACTTCCAACCATGGCAACGATGATCGCTTGCTGGCTCACAATGTCGATTGAGCACTGATATACGAGGTCCCCCCGCTCAAAGCACTGGCGGGCTTGACCCACGGGTGTGGCCAGGAACGCCTGTCTCTCGCGTTCGAGCCGCTCGGCCTGCTGCTTCTCTTCCGCCTCCTGCCGCTTGCGTTCCTTCTCCGCCGCTGCCTGGGCCTGTTGCTCTGGGCTCTTCTTCGAGATGAATGCCATGCCGCTCCCGTTCAGGTGTAACGGCCGTCACGCTAGCTTGCAGAGTTGCTCGATGGGGGCAGTTGCGACAACTGGGCGGCAACGTGCGCGTTGCTCCTTAAGGAGACACAAGGGGCCCGCTGGGCCAATGCCCCAACAGGCTTTCCAACTGTGTTGGTGGTCATGACCGACTCGTCCGGGGCCGTTTACCTGCGTTCATGGGCGGCCGGCCGTGTGCTCCGCCCCGGCCTCCGGTCCCGCCTGAACGGTCGTTGACGGTGCCGAGTGAGACGGAAGCTGAGACGGGGACTGGGCCGGGCTTGATGGCATCATCGCTGCTGGAGGGGGTGTCATGGCTCTGGGGCCGTCGGGGGTGGCGACGGATCGTTGTGGGCGGCACGGTCTACCGCTGGCGGCTGCGTGGGAGCGACGTACTTCCAGGGCCTGTCCTGGTCGCCGTGCATGTTCGCGGTTGACCATACGGACGCCCCGGGCATGACGCTCGTGGTCACCACCGACCTGCCGCATCCGAGCAACTGGATCGGCCGCGAGGCAGAGCCCTTACTACCGTCCGCTGTTGCTGCGTCCGCTCGGCTCGCCTTGCGCGAGGTTGGACTTCGACGGCTCCCGGCTCCGACTTCCACCTCGACCGGTCTGCCAGCTTCACACCCTCATCCTGAAGGCGCTGGACAGGATCGGATCAAAAATTCTTGAGAACGAGGCTGACCAGGAAGGGAGCGGATCGGCCCGGTTAGTCGGGTGCAGGCGTCCGCAGCGCGGTCCGACCCAGTAAGTAGCTTCGGAGCCCCTGAGGTTGAGACGATCGAGGCATCAACGGAGGCCGATATATGGCCCCAAGTCCCTGTGCCCATAGCACAGTTGAACCGTTGGTCCTTCACCTCAAATATGGAGCCGCATCATGTCCAGTTCTACTTCGCATACTGGTGCATTCACGACAATCACCTTCTGTTTCACCGGCTACACCGATGGGCGGTGGGTTACAACGCCAGTGGTGGTTGTGGTCGTAGTACTCGTGCTAGTGCTGGCTGCTCGCGCTGGGCTTGAAGGTATGGATCCCGGCGCCCTCGCAGTACTGGCCGCGACCATGGCCGACTTGCTGGTCGGACTTCGCTCTGGTGATAGCAGGGCAGACCAGGGCCTGTAACCATGGGCCGGCCCGTCTTGAACATCGACGCCAGTGCGGGTCCCCGGCTCCGGGAGCTAGTGGAATACCTGCGTGAGCTCAAGGCGACCAGCTGTGTCACTTACCGTGAGATGGCGAGGCGTACAGGGCTCAAGCCGTACTACTGCGGGGCGTCGACGCTTAGTCAAGCGGTTTCCGGTGCTCGGCTTCCCCGGCTTCAGGCTGTGGAAGCCTACGCTCGTACAGCCGGTGACCTCGCCGACCAAAATGCACGTCAGCGTCGTGTCCGACGCGCCCGGCAGCTGTGGAAGGCTGCGGCCATCGAGCAGGCGCATCCACTTCGGACTGGCCACGGACGCCGCCTCCGTCAGATCCGTACGACGGCAGCTCTTGGTGAGGGCCTAGCGCAGCTTCGCGCGCGGGCAGGCCAGCCTTCTCTGCGTGAGATCGAACGAGCGACCGCTGCTCACGGCCACCGAGTGCCACGATCGACGTGCCAGTTGATCTTGGGTGGCCAGGTCTTGCCCACCTCGGAACAGCTAAAGGCTTTCCTGATCGCCCTCGATGTCACCGAAGCTGCCTCCTCGGGCTGGCGTCTCGCGTTGCACCGCCTTGTGGTCAGAAGATCCCCCGAGCTGGTTTGGTCAGGTGGGTGTGTGTGCCCAGAGGGCGATCCTGCCGTGATGGCGTTCCTTGAACGTCGCGATCGGGACGAAAGGATCAAGCGAAGGACCGGCCAGCTACGCCAGGACGAGGACTACGACGAGTGGTTGGAGTCGCGTGTTGCCAGGGCCTTCTACCGGCGTCGATGGGACTACCTGGACGAGGACGAGCTGGCAGAGTTTGAATCGGGCGGATGACACGACGGGAGCCCGTCGGCGAGTAGTGACAGCCTGTGGTGAGCAGACCGGTTTCCCAACTCAGGCCTCAAACTAGCCCCGGGAGCCACACAGGCGCTCGCTAGATCGAGCGGATCAGGTCCCTGACCCGGTACTTCACTGGCGGGGTTGGCGGAATTGGGACCCAGGGCCAGTTCGTCCCGAAGCAACCGAGGCTCGTTCGGGCGAGGTCGGATGCCTGCCCACGCCGTTGACCAGAGCGAGCCGTGATGGCTGACCGTGAGCTCTCATCTTGGGAAGCTGTGAGCATTCGGGGGGCGGTTCGTTGGCTGACCTGGGCGAACCGTCGAGCGTGGTCCTCGGTGGATTCAGCTGCTCTCACCGTGGTTCCCCGCTTTTCCCCGCTCGATCGGGTGCAGTTGTGGTGCGGTGCTCAGACAAGGGTGCCGAGCTGCCACGTGGTGAGCGGCCGGTTGAGGGGCGGTCCGCTCGTCACTGCTTGATCGTGCTCCACGCCGGCCCAGTCAGCGTCGGACAGTCGCGTCGACCGCACCGATCGCAGTTCGTCACTTGCTGAGGGAACGAGTGATCCTGAAGCCATCCGTTTTGGCGGTTTGTGAGGTCAAAATGCGGGATACCTGCCCAAGTTGTGGCCAGCAGCCCTACCATCGTCTAAGCCGGAGGTTAGAGCTAGCGACTAGCTATGCAGACCCGGGCGAACGTTGTCGAGTGTTGGGAGCGTTGAATGAACCCTCTCATCAAGGGACTGTTTAAGAAGTTTCGCGAAGAGGAGGAACTCACCGAAATTAGTGACGCGGACGCTTTCGAGCTTTTTGCTGCGAGTCTAATTCTTCCGGAAGACCTCACGAGCCAAGTTCAAAAGTCCGACCTGCTTCTTGACCCGGGCGCAATCGGCATTGACGTAATCGCCCTTGACGTAAACGGACATCTAGCTTGGGATGTTGATGACGTTAAGGAGATTTGCGAAAACGCCGCCAAGGTGGATGTGAGCTTGCACTTCATTCAGGCTAAGCAGTCTGCCTCTGTATCTAGTACCGATGTTCTCAATTTTGGTGACACTGCTCGAAGATTTCTACAGGGGGAGAGTTTTTCTGCATACCCCCGCATGGATGCATTGGTCAAAGCGCTTGGTTCTGTGTTCGAAAACTATGCGAGTCGCCTAAAAGGCTCCCCCTCCGTTTATTTGTACTTCACCACTACGGCGCCGAAGCAAGCCATCGCGGCGGACCCGGTGAAAGAAAGGATCGCAACCGCGAGGGACTATATCGAAAATCTCGGCTTCCTTGGAAAGGTCACCGTTACAGTCCTCGGCGCTGATGATATCCATGACGCATGGGTTAGGAAAAACCATGCAAACGAAGTGGAAATCCAGTTTGAGAAGCAAGTAAACTTGCCTAAGATGCCTGGTGTTGATCAAGCGATTCTGGGCGTCGTGTCAGTAGCTGAGCTGCTTAAGTTGATCGAAATTGGCGATGCAAGGACTCTCGATGAACGCGTCTTCTATGACAACGTGCGAGGGTTCAAGGGGGAAGACAACTCGGTCAACAAGCAGATTATGAAAACTCTCGATTCGCCTGAGCGGAACCTCCTTCCTGTTCTCAATAACGGTGTAACCGTTGTTGCTGCGTCATACGCGCCCAAACCTGGAGATGCGGTTGCGTTGTCTGGGTATCAGATCGTCAATGGCTGTCAGACCAGTCACTGCCTGTATCTATCCAAGGAGTCACTTGGTGAGGCGCTTTCTGACGTCTACGTGCCGATCAGGCTGGTTGTGACTGGGGATGAAGAGGTCGCGACACAGATCATCCGTGCAACGAATTCTCAAACTGCCGTGCAAGAGAATGATCTAGTGGCGCTAAGTAAATTTCAGAAGAGGCTAGAAGACTTCTATAAGCTCGACGCCTCAGATATCAAGCTGACATACGAGCGGCGTTCGGGTCAGTTCTATAATAAAGAAGTTACCAAGAATCGGGTCGTCACAATTGGCGATCAGATGCGTGCCGTTTCATCGATGTTTCTAGATGCCCCACACGTGGCCGCTCGATATGCGAGCAGGCTATACGAGGATATCGGTGCAGCGATCTTTCGTGAGGATCATAAACTTCTTCCCTACATGGCGAGCGCATTCGCTGCCTACCGGCTAGAGAATGCTTTCAGGTCCGGCGGGCTAGAGGCTATCTACAAGCCGGCTCGATACCACATTCTCATGGCGTATAAATATCATGTACTTGGGGGCCAGTCGGCTTCTCTTGAGAAAAACAAGTCTGAAGAGCAGAGTGAGCAGATCATTGTAGCCTTGAAGCAGCATGACCTGATCTCAACATTTCGTGAACTGGCTCAGTCAGTCATCGCAGCTGGTGGCGGTCATATGCCCTCGCGAGACCGGCTTAAGCGACAGCAATTCACTCAAGACCTGGTCACTCAGTTGATGAAGCCGTCGGATTAGAGCTGTCGCACATCATAAGGTCGGCGGAGCGGCTTTGGGGTGGCGCTGCTTTGGCGCGAGTGATCATGGCCCCGTAAGCTTCCGGCGCGTCGGGCAGTCTGTGGACCTGCCCGTTAAAGCACGACGTTGGGGCCATGATCTTAGAGGCTCGCGCCAAAGTGGCTCCGTAAAGCCGTGGAGCCGACCGCCTCAGCCACGACGTACCCCTTCCCTGGCATCAGGTAGCTGCTTGCCTTGAGCGCGGCACGGGCGCCGGCCGGGCTGGAGCGGGGCGGAGACAGGAGTGCAGGCCCGGCCGGGGGCCGGGCCGCGCGCGGGGAGCGGAGCGAGCCGCCTTGAAACAGTGGAGAAGGTCTGAGCCAACTGGCCCCTCTGTTACAGCCTGAAGGACAGTTCCAGGTCGTCGCCTGGGAGGTGGAACTCTTCCAGGGCGAGCGGCTTTTCTGTCGCGGTCAGCGTCACGCGAATGATGTGCAGCAACGGGACGCCTTCGGGAAGCCGGAGGGCCTGGGCTTGGTCCGGGAGTGGCATGCGCGTGCGGATGTACTCCGTGAAGTGGAGTTCGTGGCCCAGTTCGGCGAGTGCTGCGTAGAGCTCCGGGGCCGGCGGGGGCGCTTCCTCTTCGTACTTGGTGTCGACCAACACGGAGAACGGCACGTAAGTGCGGTGGAGTTGGCGGAGGCGGCCGTTGTCGGCGGTCTGCAACGCGTCGTACGTGAACATCGGCTCGCCTGGCGGGATGCGCAACAGGTCGGCGAGTGCGAGGGGGGCGTCCGTGCGCGTGGCTACGGGGGGTTCCGCGTTGGCCCAACGGATGCCGTCGGCGTCGGCGTAGCCACCCTCCGGAGTGCGGCGGATGCCGCGCGGGCGCGTGAGGCTCGGGCGACTGTGGGGTGAACGGGCGAAGGTACCTCGGCCCATGATGACCTCGACGAGACCTGAAGCCCGTAGCTCCGTGAGGCCCTGACGGACCGTGGGGCGCGTCACACCGAACTGCTTGGCCAATGCCTCCTCGGAGGGGAGTGGCTGGCCGGCCGGGTAGGTGCCGTCCAGGATGCCTTGGCGCAGGTAGTCGGCGATCTGCCGGTACTTCGGCTGCGTGTTCTGTGGCGGCATGCAGGCCCTCCGTGGCCGTGTTTCTGGGCAGCTTGCCCAACTTCTTGGACAGCGTCCCCCATTGCGAGGCGGTTGACAACCCGTACTACGGGTCGCACTCTGGACCCATCACCCGTACTACGGGTGGTAAAGCAGTCCGGAGGATCGGCCTCCGGGCGCAATGGATGAGGAGTCCAACCAAGTGGCAAGCCTTCCGATCGACACCGCGAAGTTCACGGGGATCATCTGTGCCGTTCCCCCTGCTCCGCGGGTTGCCAACCGTGAGACCGGTCAACTCCGCGTGGACCGCGACACGGGCAAGACCGTGTACCAGGTCGGCCTGTGCCTGATGGCGGGCACATCGGCCGACGTCGTCACCGTGAACGTGCCTGGCGAACCCAGTGGCGTGCAGCTCGGCATGCCGGTGGCCGTCAGGGACCTGATCGCCACCCCGTGGGAGAACGAGGGGCGGCATGGAATTGCCTTCCGTGCGACGGAGATTCGGCCCCTGAACGCTCCGGCTCCGGCCGGGAAGGGGGCCGCGCAGTGATGATCCTGGCCTCCACCACCTCGGCCGGGACGACCTGGCCGAGCTGGTTCCTGGTGGTGGCCGCAGTGCTGGTGTCGGGCCTGCTTCTCGCAGGCCCGGCCCTGCGCCGCCGCTACCCCGTGGCCTGGTGGCTCTTACTCGGGTTTCCGGTCGCATGCTGCCGCGTCATCCGCACGTGGCGGCCGTTGATGGCCGGGTGCGGCCTGGCTGTGAGTCGTCGTCCTGCCCTGACGGTGGTGTCTGGGCTCGTCGGCAAGGGTGCTCCACCCCCTCAGCCGTTGGTGCCCCGGTTCGGGCTCATACGGCTGACTTTCGGCGGCTTCTGGCTGCTGGTGCGTCTTCTTCCGGGGCAGGTGCCGGAGGACTTCGTCAAGGCGGCGCCTGCCATGTCGGAAGCCTGGGAGGTGCACGCGGTCCGGGTCGCGTCGCGAAAGCCGGGCACCGTTCGGATCACGGCCTCGGTCACCGACCCACTGGCCTTCCCCCGCATACCCAAGCAGCGCGGGCCCGTTCACCTTCTCCGCGTAGCTGTAGGCGCGTTGGAGACCGGTGCCGCGTGGGTGATCGACCTGCGGCGTGTACCGCACTGGCTGATCGTCGGCGCCACCCGGTCCGGCAAGTCCACGCTGATCAACGCGCTCGTGGCGGGCCTGGCCCCGCAATCCGTCGCGCTGGTCGGCGTCGACTGCAAGGGCGGCATGGAACTGTCGCTCTACGAGCCGAGGTTGTCGGCACTCGCGACCAACCGTGAGCAGGCGGTCAGACTCCTGGCCGCGCTGGTTGATCTCACCCTCGACCGCATGACCGTCTGCCGGGCGGCGCGCGTACGGAACATCTGGGGTCTGCCGGAGCAGGCTCGGCCCGTACCGGTGGTCGTCATCGTCGACGAGATCGCTGAGTTGTTCCTCGTCGCGAGTCGGAATGAGAAGGACGAAGCGCAGGCGGCCGGTACGGCACTGATCCGGCTTGCCCAACTCGGCGCGGCACTCGGTGTGTTCCTCGTAGTCGCCGGCCAACGCGTCGGCTCCGACCTGGGACCCGGCGTCACGGCGCTCCGTGCCCAACTCGGTGGCCGGGTCTGTCACCGCGTCGCCGATCCCGGTACGGCGGAGATGGCCCTCGGCGACCTCAACCCGGACGCACTCAAGGCAGCGCAAGCCATCACACCGGAACAAGCCGGTACCGCGGTGCTGGCCTCCGGCGACGGCTGGGAACGTGCGCGCTCCCACCTGGTCACCGAAGCGGAGGCGGAAGCCATCGCGGCCGAGTTCGCGCACCTGACCCCGCACCTTCCCGAACTGCTGGACGCGAAGTGAAAGGGAACTGCAGTGCTCGTGTCCATGTCGGCGGTACTGCTGCTCGGCCTGTTGATCTGGTTCTTGCTGCGCATCCGCTACTTGCGCCTGGCCGACCTGCTGCTCTGCGGAGCCTTCGGCTTCTTGCTTGCCCGGACGACTGCCGCGCCCGTCGTGGCGACGGTCCTCGAAGGGGTGGGCGCCTTCCTCGGACAACTCCACTTCTGACCCATCCCGTACGGCCTGAGCTCGACAAGGCCGATACGACGGGCTCCCGACGGGGCGCGAAGTCGCCAAACCCGACCCCGTCAGGAACCCACTCCATCCGCCACGTGAGCAGTGAAAGGAGCACCCTCACTTTGTCCACCGCGCATCGTCCGCGCAAATCTCCTCCGCCCGAATGCGAGCTGAGGACCAGGGAACAGCCGACCTGCGTCGGGCGGGAACAAGTCGTTCTCGTCGGACTCGACGGCTTCGAACGCTGGCTCTGCCCGGCGCACGCCGCTGCCCTCTGGCTCACCGATCCGACACTTCGCTTCAGCGCGAAGACTCGACCGCAAGCAATCTCCGCCGTCATGTCGCAGGCGTTCGGCGGCGGTGGTCGTCAATGACCTCGCCTCCTGCCACTCTGCCGAAGGCCGTCTCCGCGCTGATCGACCAGGCCACAGAACCGGAGTTCGCGGCCTGGCGGCGTCAGATCGTCCGCCTCGGCGGCTGCACGAACCCGATTCACCTCGTCGGCAACGCGACCGTCGTCGACGCGTCGACCGGTGAGGCCCTGTTCTCGTACGGCTCGGACGTCTACGGCGGTCGCCTGCTCACCGCATGTGGCAACCGCAGGGCAACGGTCTGCCCGACATGCGCCCGCGTGTATCAGGCGGACACGTACCAACTGATCCGTGCCGGACTCATCGGCGGCAAGAACGTAGTGGAGAAGGTCGGCGAGCACCCTCGGGTGTTCGCCACCCTCACCGCTCCCGGCTTCGGCCCAGTTCACACCCGCCGCGAGCGCGACGGTCGCGTACGGGCCTGCCGACCCCGTAGGTCGGGCAACGCCTGCCCGCACGGCTCGCCGGCCGGGTGCCACTCACGCCACGCGGACGACGACCCGCGGCTCGGTGAACCGCTCTGCCCTCGCTGCTACGACTACGCCGGAGCCGCGCTCTGGCAAGCGCACGCAGGCCGACTCTGGCACCGCTTCGCTCTGGAGCTGCGCCGCGAGATCGGCCGGAGAGTCGGGCTCTCACGAAGCGAGTTCGCCGAGACGGTTCGGTTGTCGTACGCCAAAGTCGCCGAGTATCAGCGGCGCGGACTGGTCCACTTCCATGCCGTCATCCGCCTCGACGGACCGGAGGGACCGCACTCGACTCCACCGGGTTGGGCGACGACCGCGCTGCTCTCGGATGCTGTACGCCGTGCAGTTGGGAAGGTCCGGCTCACTGCCCCCGGCCGGGAGGTCATCGGGGCGCGTGCGCTGCAGTTCGGCGAGCAGGTCGACGTATGTCCCATCTCCGCCTTTGGAGTGGGGGAACGGCTGACCTCGGCGGCGGTGGCCGGTTACATCGCCAAGTACGCGACGAAGGGAGCCGAGTCAGCCGGCGCGGTGGACGGCCGTATTCACGGGGCGCGGGACCTGGTCATGTTGCCCGTACGTGCCCACGTGCTCCGCATGATCGGTACGTGCTGGTGGCTTGGCGGCCTGCCCGACTTCCAACCGCTCGGCCTGCGGCGTTGGGCGCACATGCTCGGCTACGGCGGCCACTTCTCCACCAAGTCCCGCCGCTACTCCACCACCCTGACCGCGCTTCGTCAGGCCCGTGCGGAACACCGCGCGGAGGAACAGCGAACAGCTCTTGGCATCGGCACGCGGTCAACCGTCGCGGTCGGCCAGTGGCGCTACGCCGGGCGCGGCTACTCGCCGGAAGCGGCGCTACTGGCCGCGTCGGTGCGGGAGGGCAGTGGTCCTCATGGCACGTGAGAAGGCGGCCGAACTACTCACTGTGCGGCAGGTGCTCGAAGAACTGGGCGGGATCTCCCGGCGCACCTTCTACCGCTGGCGGGAACTGCGGATCGCCCCTGCCTGTATCCGGTTACCGAACGGTGAGCTACGGGTCCGGCGGGACGTGCTCAACGACTGGTTGGAGAAGCGTGCGGAGGTGGCCGCGTCGTGAAGTCGTACAAGGTCTCCGTATGGAAGCTCTCCGTCAATCGGACAACCAAGAAGCCGACGTATCTCGTTCGCTGGGTTGTCGACGGACAGCCGTTCAGCGAGTCGTACAAAACAAAGGCACTGGCCGACCGCTTCCGGGCCAAGCTGCTGCGGGCTGTGGACAAGGGAGAACCCTTCGACACGGTCTCTGGTCTGCCCGACTCGCTGCGCGGTGGCAAGGCGGCGCTTTCGTTCCTGGAGTTGGCGCTCAAGTACGTCGATGCCCGATGGGCGGAGGTGTCGGCCAAGCAGCGGGACAGCATGACCGACTCTCTGGCGACGGCTGTCCCTGTATTGGTCAAGCCGGTACGGGGGCGGCCAACGCCGGAGCTCGTACGCCGCGCACTGCGCTCGTACGTCCTGCCTGTGCCCCGGCGAGATAGGGAGCGGCCGGAGGAGATCGCGTCCGCGGTGCGATGGATAGAGCGGGCGTCGCTGCCGGTGGCGGAGTTGCAGGAGATCGCTCGGGTTCATGAACTGATCGACGCACTCAGCCGGAAGCTGGACGGCAAGCCTGCCGCCACGCAGACGTACCGGCGGCGCCGGGCGGTCGTGTTCAACGCGCTTGAGTACGCAGTTGAGCTGGAGCTGTTGCCCTCCAACCCGCTGAGCCGGGTGCGGCGCAAGCGCGGGAAGCGGCCTGTGCAGGAGGTTGACCGACGCGTGGTGGTCAACCCCCGGCAGGCGCGGGAGCTGCTGGCGGCGGTGACGTACGTGGGTGGCTACGAGCGGGCAAGCGGTCGACGGCTGGGGGCGTTCTTCGGCTGCCTGTATTACGCGGCCATGCGGCCCGCTGAGGCGCTGGGACTTCGGCGCTCGGACTGCATTCTCCCGGCGAAAGGCTGGGGCCGTATCGAGCTGGCCGAGACGCGTCCGACGGCAGGCAAGGCGTGGACGGACTCCGGCGAAGCGCACGACCGAAGGGGCCTGAAGCAGCGGGCGGAAGGCGAAGTACGCATCGTGCCGATACCGCCGCCGTTGGTGCGGCTGCTCCGGGAGCACCTGAAGGAGTTCGGTACGGCGAAGGACGGCCGGCTCTTCGCCAGTGAGCGGGGCAACGTCGTAGCTGCGTCGTCGTACTCGCGGGTGTGGAAGCAGACGCGAGAGCTGGCACTCCTGCCGGAACAGGTCTCGTCCGTGCTCGCCTTCCGGCCGTACGACCTCCGGCATGCGGGCGTCTCGCAATGGCTCAACTCCGGAGTTCCGGCACCGGACGTGGCCGCTCGCGCGGGCCACTCGGTCGACGTGCTGCTCAAGATCTATGCGAAGTGCATCGACGGGCAGGAAGCCGAAATGAATGACCGCATCATGCAAGGACTCGGTGAGGCGGACTAGTTAATGCGAGCATGTCTGCTCGTGAAGGAGGGCGCCCTCAAGACTCTTGAGGGCGCCCTCCTTCACGTACGCGAGTCACGGGTTAAGTCATGGGAGCAGCTCTGATCCAACCGCGCTTGGGTATCCAGGCGATGGCCGGGCTGCGGCTGGCCGTGGTGGACAGCCACACTCCGTCGATCCCTTCTGGCAACTCAGGGGGATCACGAGGGAGTGGCCCTTCGTGGCTCAGGGGGACGGCCTCCATGTACTCCCAGCCGTAGATCAGGAAGGCGTGCCGCTCGTCAGTCTCAGCTGCGGCCAGTTGCCTTCGCAGCTTGGACATGCTCGGGCTGCTCACTAGCTCGCAGGCGGACGCGACAACGTGTTCCAACTCCGGGACGATCCCGCCCCATGACGCCTGCATCACGTAGTAGCCAGGCGGATGCTTCTCCGTGGAAGGTATGCAGGACAACGAGTCGATGCCAAGGCGTTCGAACTCGATGTACAGGTTGAAGTCGTGCTGCCAAAAGTAGGGCGCGGTTTCGGGGAGAACTCCGCGCTCTTCCAACTCAGACAGAAGCTTCGGGATGCGTGCCAGTGCGCGCTTCCAGCTCTTGTCTGGCGAGAGGTACACGAGCCATGTGTAGGTAAGGCCTGACTGGCGTATGTAGCCGAGCTGATTGGACTTGGTACCAGCGGCTCTGTGGCGCGGGTCCACCACGAGTTTGACCTCAACCGCGATGGTGCGTTCTTCGTGTGTGAGCACCAAGTCGTACGCACCTTGTCGGCCACCAGCATCGTTTGTGATGACTTCCACGCCCAGCGTGCTGCTGACGCACTTGCCCGCTAGGTGCGCGGCGGCATCGATCTTTTGACGGCCTTGCATGAGTCGACGGTACGGAGGTCGGGAGCCTCGGCGCAGCAGATTTATGGCTGGCTGATCTCTCAGCGCCGTCGGCGTCCCGGTCCCGGGGCTGGCAGTCGCAGCCGGCCGCGTTGCAAGCTGGCCTCTGGTGGGTTCCTTGCCTCTGAGGAGCAATGCTGACCTGCTGAGACGCTCCTCATGATCAACACGCTATTACAACGTGATCACTGTCATGGGGCTGCTTTCGGCGGCATCCGCCTGCACAAACGCCAAGACCCCGTCCTCAGCGAAAGCGCTGATGGCGGGGTCTTCGGGCACCTCATACAGGGTGCCCCCGGCAGGATTCGAACCTGCGCACACGGCTCCGGAGGCCGTTGCTCTATCCCCTGAGCTACGGGGGCGTGTCGGGCGCTTGGTGTGCGGCGACGGGTTGAACACTACCAGCTCTTTTGGGGGTGACTGGCATGGGTTTCGGTGGGGGGAGGGATGGGGTGTTGTGGGGGGAGGGGTGGGCTCAGGGTGGGTTGGAGGTGGGTCGTCCGGACGGGGTGGAAGTGGGGAAAACCGGGACGCGGCGGTGGGTGCGGTCCTACCCTCAAGTTGTGCCAGGCGCGTCGGGCCGGGTGCTTGTTGTGGACGACAACAAGGTCATCCGGCAGCTGATCAGGGTCAACCTTGAGCTGGAGGGTCTCGAGGTCGTGACCGCGGCCGATGGTGCCGAATGCCTGGACATCGTGCATCAGGTGCGGCCCGATGTGGTCACACTCGATGTGGTCATGCCCCGGCTGGACGGGCTGCGCACCGCCGCTCGCCTTCGGGCCGACCCGCGGACCCGGAATCTTCCCCTCGCCATCGTCAGCGCCTGCACTCAGTACGAGGTCGAGAGCGGGCTCGATGTCGGGGTCGACGCATTCCTTGCCAAGCCCTTCGAGCCTGCCGAACTCGTCAAGCTCGTACGGCAGTTGATGGAGCGTCGGGGGAGCGGCGGTGGTGATCGCGATGGCACCGGGGGCCTCTTTCCGGGTGTCTTTGGCGCCGAGGAAGCCGAGCGTGCCGAGCGCGCTGGACGTTCCGGTCACTGATCCATCGAGTCGGTCACCGATCCATCGATCGCCGATGTGTCAATTGCCGGTGCATGAGTCACTGACGCATCAGGCAGCGACGTGCCGCCGATGGGTTATTTTCGGGCCACCGAGACGGGCCACCGAGACGGGGGGTCGCCTACACCGTCGCCAGCCGCGTCGGCAGCCGTGTCATCACCGGCTCCGTCACCGGCTCCATCAACGCATTCATCGATACCTTCATCCATACCTTCGTCAACGTCGTCGACCGAGTCGCGACCCGTCTCCGCCCCCGGCGCCCCTCCCCCCAACAAGCCCCCGCTCGTCGAAGCCGCCGCGACGCGATCACCCCCCGCTCCGCCCCCAGACAGCACCGGGTTCCCCGGCCCTCGGCCTCGCCCAGCTCGTCCACATTCCGGACCACCCCCAAACTGACTCGCCTACCCACCCCCCTCCTCCCCTAGGCTTGTCCCGTGACCCCCGTTGAGCTCTCCCGTACCGTGCTGCGCGCGGTGCGTCGTGCCGTGGACGAGGGGGAGCTGAGCGTGGTGGTGCCGGCACGGGTCGTGGTGACGGTGCCGGGGGCCGGGGGGTGTGGGGACTACGCCACGAACATCGCGTTGCAGCTGGCTCGGCCGGCCGGGCGGGCGCCGCGACAGGTCGCCGAGATCCTCCGGCCGCATCTCAGCAGCGCACCCGGTGTCGCGGACGTCGCGATCACCGGGCCCGGGTTTCTGAACATCAGCCTCGACCAGGGCGCTGCCCCCGGCACGCTCGTGTCCGAGATCCTCCGAGAAGGCAGCCGGTACGGGTACGGCGACAGCCTCGCCGGGCAGGTCATCGAGCTGCGCGTGCCGTACGACCTCCGTGCCGAGGTCGTCGCCGACACGCTCGTACGGATCATCGCCACCCAGGGCGGCCGTGCCGAGGTGCGGCATGCCGAGCCGGTCAGTCTCCGGCCCGTCCCCGCCCCCGAGGACCCCGCCCCCCTCGGCCCCGACGCCGCCCGTTGGGCCCTGCTCCACCCCGCGCCCCATGACCGGCCCCGGATCACCGCGGATCACCTCGTCCAGCGCGAGACCAACCCGCTCTTCCGCATCCGGTACGCCCACGCCCGCACCCGCGCCCTCAGCCGCAACGCCGCGAGCCTGGGCGTCGACAGCGCCGCCGCCGACGTATCCCAAGCGCCGGAGCTTCTCACCGTCCTCGCCGACGTATCCCAAGCGCCGGAGCTCCTTACCGTCCTCGCAGACGTACCCCGAGTGTCAGAGCTCCTCACCGCCCCCGAAGACGTACCCCAAGCAAGCACCGGCACAGCCGCACCCCGAACCTCAGACCTTCTCGCCGCCCTCGCCGAGTACCCCCGCGCCCTCAGCGCCGCCGCAGCCCATCGCTCGCCCGACCGGCTTGCCCGGCATCTCGTGACCGTCGCCGATGTCCTCCTGTCCTTCCAGTACACCGTGCTGCCGCTCGGGGACGAGAAACCCTCGGCCGCCCACCGGGCCCGGCTGGCGCTTGCCGAAGCCGCCGGGGTGGTGTTGGCCGGCGGCCTGTCCCTGCTCGGCATCAGTGCACCCGAATACCTCTGACACAGCAGACGATGCAGCAAACGATGCAGCAGATGACTCAGCAGACGACAAAGCAGACGACAAAGCAGACGACACAGTAGAAAGCCCACAGACATGAGCCGTTCCGCACACCCCGCCGGGCCCCGTCACGCCGATGTTCTGACCGACGGGCACTACACCGCTCCGCCCGCGGATCTCAACGCCCTCGAACCGAAGGTCTGGGCGCACACCGTCACCCGTAACAGGGACGGAGTCGTCAGCGTCGGCGGGATAGATGTGGCCTCGCTCGCCGAGGAGTTCGGCACCCCCGCCTACTTCATCGACGAGGCCGACTTCCGGGCGCGGGCGCGCGCCTGGCGTACCGCCTTCGGGCATGACGCCGACGTCTTCTACGCCGGGAAGGCGTTCCTGTCCCGGGCCGTCGTGCGCTGGCTGGACGAGGAGGGGCTGAATCTGGACGTGTGCTCCGGTGGTGAGCTCGCCACCGCCCTCTCCGCCGGTATGCCCGCCGACCGTATCGCCCTGCACGGCAACAACAAGTCCACCGAAGAGATCACCAGGGCTGTCGAGAGCGGCGTCGGACGTATCGTCCTCGACTCCTTCCAGGAGATCGTCCGTGTCGCCCACATCGCGCAGTCCCTCGGCAAGCGGCAGCGGGTGCAGATCCGGGTGACGGTGGGCGTGGAGGCGCACACCCACGAGTTCATCGCCACGGCGCACGAGGACCAGAAGTTCGGGATTCCGCTGGCCGGTGGCCAGGCCGCGGAGGCCGTACGTCGTGCCCTCCAGCTCGACGGGCTCGAACTCATCGGCATCCACAGTCACATCGGTTCGCAGATCTTCGACACCTCCGGGTTCGAGGTGGCCGCCCATCGCGTCATCGGACTGCTCAGGCAGATCCGTGACGAGCACGGTGTCGAGCTGCCCGAGATCGACCTCGGCGGCGGCCTCGGAATCGCGTACACCAGCGAGGACGACCCACGCGAGCCGCACGAGATCGCCAAGGCGCTGACCGAGATCGTCACCCGCGAGTGCGAGGCCGCCAAGCTGCGGACGCCGCGGATCTCCGTGGAGCCCGGGCGCGCCATCGTGGGTCCGACCGCCTTCACCCTCTACGAGGTCGGCACCATCAAGCCGCTCGACGGGCTTCGGACGTACGTCTCCGTCGACGGAGGCATGTCCGACAACATCCGGACGGCGTTGTACGACGCCGAGTACAGCGTCTCTCTCGTCTCGCGCGCGAGTGACGCCGAGCCGATGCTCGTCCGCGTCGTCGGGAAGCACTGCGAGAGTGGCGACATCGTGGTGCGGGACGCGTTCCTGCCCGCCGACCTCGCGCCCGGTGACCTCATCGCCGTCCCCGCCACCGGCGCCTACTGCCGGTCCATGGCCAGCAATTACAACCACGCGCTCCGCCCGCCCGTCGTCGCCGTGAGCGACGGCGAGGCCCGGGTGATCGTCCGCCGTGAAACGGAGGAGGACCTGCTCCGTCTCGACGTCGGCTGAGAGACGCCGACCAAGATACGCCGCCCAAGGGACACCGGCCGAGAGACATCGACCGACAAGCGCCACCAGAGGCGGAAGATCTCCGGTCTTCCGCCCTCGTAGAAATGAAATGGACGTCTCACGATCCGGACATGGGATAGAAAGTCCCGTCCGGTGAGTGAGACTGGTCCAACCGTGACGTAACAGGAAACGAGGTCGGATGATGCGTACGCGTCCGCTGAAGGTGGCGCTGCTGGGCTGCGGGGTAGTCGGCTCAGAGGTGGCGCGCATCATGACGACGCACGCCGACGATCTCGCCGCCAGGATCGGGGCCCCGGTGGAACTGGCCGGCGTCGCCGTACGCCGCCCCGCCAAGGTCCGTGAGGGCATCGACCCCGGCCTCATCACCACCGACGCGACCGCGCTCGTCAAACGGGGCGACATCGACGTCGTCGTCGAGGTCATCGGCGGTATCGAGCCCGCTCGTACGCTCATCACCACCGCCTTCGAGCACGGCGCCTCCGTCGTCTCCGCGAACAAGGCGCTGCTGGCCCAGGACGGTGCCGCTCTGCACGCCGCCGCCCAGGAGCAGGGCAAGGACCTCTACTACGAGGCCGCCGTCGCCGGCGCCATCCCGCTCATCCGGCCGCTGCGCGAGTCCCTCGCCGGCGACAAGATCAACCGCGTGATGGGCATCGTCAACGGCACCACCAACTTCATCCTCGACAAGATGGATTCGACGGGCGCCGGTTACCAGGAGGCGCTCGACGAGGCCACCGCGCTGGGATACGCCGAGGCCGATCCCACCGCCGACGTCGAGGGCTTCGACGCCGCCGCCAAGGCCGCGATCCTCGCCGGAATCTCCTTCCACACGCGCGTACGCCTCGACGACGTGTACCGCGAGGGCATGACCGAGGTCACCGCCTCCGACTTCGCCTCGTCGAAGGCGATGGGCTGCACCATCAAGCTGCTCGCCATCTGCGAGCGGGCCGCCGACGGCGCGTCCGTCACCGCGCGCGTGCACCCGGCCATGATTCCGCTGAGCCATCCGCTCGCCTCCGTGCGCGGCGCGTACAACGCGGTCTTCGTCGAGTCGGACGCCGCCGGGCAGCTCATGTTCTACGGGCCGGGTGCGGGAGGCGCGCCGACCGCGTCCGCCGTGCTCGGTGACCTCGTGGCCGTCTGTCGCAACAAGCTCAGCGGCACGACCGGGCCCGGCGCCTCCGCGTACGCCCAACTGCCCGTCTCCCCCATGGGTGAGGTCGTGACGCGCTACCACATCAGCCTCGACGTGGCCGACAAGCCGGGTGTTCTCGCCCAGGTGGCCACCGTCTTCGCCGAGCACGGGGTGTCCATCGACACCGTGCGCCAGCAGAGCCGACAGGACGGGGGCGGCGAGGCCTCCCTCGTCGTCGTCACCCATCGTGCGTCCGACGCGTCCCTGAACGGGACCGTCGAGGCGCTGCGCAGCCTCGACACCGTGCGGGGTGTCGCCAGCATCATGCGGGTTGAAGGAGAGTAACCAGCAATGACCCACCAGTGGCGCGGAATCATCGAGGAGTACCGGGACCGGCTGCCGGTATCCGGCAGCACGCCGGTCGTGACGCTCCGGGAGGGCGGCACGCCGCTCGTGCCCGCGCAGGTGCTCTCCGAGCGCACCGGGTGCGAGGTCCACCTGAAGGTGGAGGGCGCCAACCCGACCGGGTCCTTCAAGGACCGCGGTATGACCATGGCCATCTCGAAGGCCAAGGAGGAGGGCGCGAAGGCCGTCATCTGCGCCTCCACCGGCAACACGTCCGCGAGCGCCGCCGCCTATGCCGTACGCGCCGGGATGGTCTGTGCCGTGCTCGTGCCGCAGGGCAAGATCGCGATCGGCAAGATGGGCCAGGCCCTCGTGCACGGCGCGAAGATCCTCCAGGTCGACGGCAACTTCGACGACTGTCTGACGCTGGCGCGCGCGCTGTCCGACAACTACCCGGTGGCGCTGGTCAATTCCGTCAACCCGGCGCGCATCGAGGGCCAGAAGACCGGCGCGTTCGAGATCGTGGACATGCTCGGCGACGCGCCCGACATCCACGTCCTGCCGGTGGGCAACGCGGGCAACATCACCGCGTACTGGAAGGGGTACAAGGAGTACGCCGCCGACGGCATCGCCGCGCGGACCCCGCGCATGTGGGGTTTCCAGGCCTCCGGTTCCGCCCCGATCGTGCGCGGCGAGGTCGTCAAGGACCCGTCGACCATCGCCACCGCGATCCGTATCGGCAACCCGGCGTCCTGGCAGTTCGCGCTGGCCGCCCGGGACGAGTCGGGCGGGTTCATCGACGAGGTGACGGACCGTGAGATCCTGCGCGCCTACCGCCTGTTGGCCGCGCAGGAGGGCGTTTTCGTCGAGCCCGCGTCCGCCGCGTCCGTCGCCGGTCTACTGAAGGCCGCCGAGCAGGGCAAGGTCGACCCGGGCCAGACGATCGTCTGCACGGTCACCGGAAACGGGCTCAAGGATCCGGACTGGGCCGTCGCCGGCGCTCCGCAGCCGGTGACCGTCCCGGTGGACGCCGTCGCGGCCGCCGAGAAGCTCGGTCTCGCCTAACACCTCGCGTAAACGGAGAACACCCCGAGGGACACCCGACGGGGGGTGCACGGGGGGCTTACGACACGCATCGTGCGCCTCCCGTGCGCCCTATGTCGCCACAGAACCTGTCTTCGATAGGCTGTACTGAACCCGCCCGCCGCATATGCCGCGGTGCCGCCCTCGTTGTGGCCTTCGGGTGCTGACGTACACGTCAGGTTCGTAGCGCAAACCGTCCCAACATCCGTATCGTCGGCCCGTTCCACCTCCGTACCGTCAGTCGCTCCACCGTCGTATAGCAAGTCGCCCCACGTTCGTCTCGCACGTTTTCGAGAATCTCGTACGTCAGGCAGTTCAAGGTCTCGTACATCACGCAGCTCAAGGAGAGTCATCGAGCGATGGCCGGTCCAGCCTTCCGCGCCGCCGCCGTCCGGGTGCGCGTCCCCGCCACCAGCGCCAATCTCGGGCCGGGCTTCGACGCCTTCGGCCTGTCACTGGGGCTGTACGACGACGTGGTCGTCCGGGTGGCGGACGCCGGGCTGCACATCGACATCGCGGGTGAGGGCAGCGAGACGCTGCCGCGCGACGAGGGCCATCTCCTCGTACGTTCCCTGCGCACCGCCTTCGATCTGCTGGGCGGACAACCGCGCGGCCTTGAGATCGTCTGCGCCAACCGCATTCCGCACGGCCGGGGCCTCGGTTCCTCGTCGGCCGCCATCTGCGCCGGCATCGTCGCCGCACGGGCGGTGACCATAGGCGGGGAGACGAAACTCGACGACACGGCCCTGCTTGAGCTCGCCACCGAGATCGAGGGGCACCCCGACAACGTCGCGGCCTGTCTGCTCGGGGGATTCACGCTCTCCTGGATGGAGACGGGCGCGGCGCGGGCGATCAGGATGGAGCCCGCCGATTCCATCGTTCCGGTGGTTTTCGTACCGGGAAAGCCGGTTCTCACCGAGACCGCGCGCGGTCTGCTTCCGCGCACGGTGCCGCATGTCGACGCCGCGGCGAACGCGGGCCGCGCGGCCCTGCTCGTCGAGGCCCTCACCCGGCGTCCCGACCTGCTGTTGCCCGCCACCGAGGACCGTTTGCACCAGGAGTACCGCGCCCCGGCCATGCCCGAGAGCATCGCGCTGGTGGAGCGGCTGCGGGCCGACGGCATCCCCGCGGTGATCTCCGGCGCGGGCCCCACGGTGCTGGCCCTGGCTGACGGGGCGTCGGCCGACAAAATCGCCGATCTCGCAGGTCAGGGGTGGGCTGCCAATCGTCTGGATCTCGACGCCACGGGTGCGAGCGTGTTGCCGCTCGCACCCTCCGGTATCCATTAGAAGCGCGCGGTTACCGGATTTCGAGAGGGGGAATGTTTGTTGGATCCGGTAGTGTTAATCTCAAGTCTGCACCCGACCTCACCATGGCGAGGTGCTTCACGTCCCCGTTCGGGACACCCATTCTTCCGGGAGCCTCCCAAACTGCTTTGTGCCATGCATTGGGTGCTACGTGCTGAGCAGTGTTGAGCACGCTCCGGAACCGGCGTGACCGAGCCGATGACACCGCAATTCAGTGCCTCGGCTCCGGAATCGTCATCACCAGTTATTTCTTCCGCCGCGTTGGCGGACCACCGCCCCGGCACGGTCCGTACCAAAAGGACCAAATCCGGACAGCAAAACCGGTCGCCGTGCCAGACAGGCCGACGTCCGCTCCAGGGAAGGACCCTTCGTGAGCGACACCACCGATCTGATGGGCGCACGTGTCGAGGAGACCGTTGCCGCGCCCGCCACGGACGCCTCAGCGGCGCCTGCCTCCGGTGCAGGCTCCCGGCGGCGCCGCGGTACCGGCCTTGACGGCATGGTGCTGGCCGAGCTTCAGCAGGTCGCGTCCGGCCTCGGTATCAGGGGCACCGCGCGGATGCGCAAGAGCCAGCTGATCGAGGTCATCAAGGAGGCGCAGGCCGGAGGAGGCAGCGCGTCGGCGAAGGCCGACGCCACCGCCGAGACCAAGCCGAAGCGCCGCGCCACCTCGAAGGCCCGTACGGGCGTTGAGGCCGTCGCGGCCGAGGCCAAGGCCGAGCAGCCCGCCGCCGAAAAGGCCGTGGCCCAGCAGCAGATCGACATTCCCGGCCAGCCCGCCGGTGGCCCCTCCCGAGCGAGCGAGGCCGAGGACGCCCCCGTGGGCGAGCGCCGTCGTCGCCGCGCCGTCGCCGAGGCCGGCAGCCCCGAGACGGTCACCGCCGAGGCGAAGAGCGAGCCGAAGACGGAGACCCTGGTCGAGGCCAAGGCCGACGCGGGTGACGGCGAGGGCCGACAGGGCCGCCGTGACCGTCGTGACCGCGACCGTGGTGGCCGTGACCGCGACCGCCGGGCCGGCAAGACCGACGAGCAGCAGGGCCAGGGTGGTCAGGCCCAGAGTGGCCAGGGACAGAGCGGCGGCCAGCAGCGCCAGGACCGTCAGGACCGGCAGCAGCAGAGCCAGGGCGGCCGTCAGGATCGCCAGGACCGGCAGCAGCGCGACAACGGCCCGCAGCGTGACAACGGCCCCCAGGACGACGACGAGTTCGGCGATGGCCGGCGCGGTCGGCGCGGCCGTTACCGGGACCGTCGTGGCCGTCGTGGCCGCGAGGACTTCGGCCCGAACGAGCCGCAGGTCGCCGACGACGACGTCCTGATCCCCGTCGCGGGCATCCTGGACATCCTCGACAACTACGCGTTCATCCGTACGTCCGGCTACCTGCCGGGTCCGAACGACGTGTACGTCTCCCTCGCCCAGGTCCGCAAGAACGGTCTGCGCAAGGGCGACCACGTCACGGGCGCGGTCCGCCAGCCCAAGGACGGCGAGCGCCGCGAGAAGTTCAACGCGCTGGTCCGCCTCGACTCCGCGAACGGCATGGCCGCCGAATCGGGCCGTGGCCGCCCGGAGTTCAACAAGCTGACGCCCCTTTACCCGCAGGACCGGCTCCGTCTGGAGACCGACCCGGGCGTGCTGACGACCCGCATCATCGACCTCGTCGCGCCGATCGGTAAGGGCCAGCGTGGTCTGATCGTGGCCCCGCCGAAGACCGGCAAGACCATGATCCTGCAGGCGGTCGCCAACGCGATCACCGTCAACAACCCCGAGTGCCACCTGATGGTCGTCCTGGTCGACGAGCGTCCGGAAGAGGTCACGGACATGCAGCGGTCGGTGAAGGGCGAGGTCATCTCCTCGACCTTCGACCGCCCGGCCGAGGACCACACCACGGTCGCCGAGCTCGCCATCGAGCGGGCCAAGCGTCTGGTGGAGCTGGGTCACGATGTCGTCGTACTGCTCGACTCGATCACGCGTCTGGGCCGTGCGTACAACCTCGCCGCCCCCGCCTCCGGCCGCATCCTGTCCGGTGGTGTCGACTCGACCGCGCTGTACCCGCCGAAGCGCTTCTTCGGTGCCGCGCGCAACATCGAGGACGGCGGCTCGCTGACCATCCTGGCCACCGCGCTCGTCGACACCGGCTCGCGCATGGACGAGGTGATCTTCGAGGAGTTCAAGGGCACCGGCAACATGGAGCTCAAGCTCGACCGGAAGCTCGCCGACAAGCGCATCTTCCCGGCGGTCGACGTCGACCCGTCGGGCACGCGCAAGGAGGAGATCCTCCTCAACCCGGAGGAGCTCGCCATCGTCTGGAAGCTGCGCCGGGTGCTGCACGCGCTCGACTCGCAGCAGGCCATCGAGCTCCTGCTGGACAAGATGAAGCAGACGAAGTCCAACGCCGAGTTCCTGATGCAGATCGCGAAGACGACGCCGGGCAACGGCAACGACTGATCCGAACCCTGCGGAACCCGAGGGCCGCCCCCGTCACTCCGGTGACGGGGGCGGCCCTGTGCGTGGCACCGGCCGACAGGCGATCAGCGAGATCTTTGCCACAGGAGCCGGGATCGGTGCCGATTTCGAACAGCACGGCTAATTCAGCTGAAATCGCAGGTGAGCGGGGGTTCCCATGGACTCCCCGGTGACCCACTGTGCCCGTATGCCCACAACTTGGGCACAGAGCGTCGTGCAACCCTTGCCCGAGTTTCCCCGTCTGACCGTACGGAGTGACCATGGAGGTGCATGTGTCACGACGAACGGGCCTGAGCCTGAAAGCAGGGGGTAACCGACCCGAACAAGGACTGAGGAGCACATGCCTGCCGAGAGCACGTCGGAACCCGGCATATCCGGGGAGTCCGGCACCAGCGCCCCGCGCCACCGCGCGAAGGGCCGCCGCCGCAAGGCCCGCAGCAAGCGCCGCAAGGGCCTGCTGATCACGGCCTGGGTCGCGGCGGGCATCGTCGTGCTGGGCGGCACCGGCGCCGGATACCTGTACTTCAAGCTCAACGGAAACATCAAGAGCGTCGACATCAACCAGGTCCTTGGCACGGACCGGCCGGCGAAGGTCGACAACGGCTCCGAGAACATCCTGGTCCTGGGCTCCGACACCCGCTCCGGCTCCAACGAGAAGCTGGGCGGCGGCACCGACGACGGCAGCGCCCGCTCGGACACCGCGATGGTCGTGCACGTGTACGAGGGCCACAAGTCGGCCAGTGTGGTCTCCATACCCCGCGACACCCTCGTCGAGCGCCCCTCCTGCACCGACGCCAACGGAGTCACGCACGACGCGGCCTCCGACGTCATGTTCAACTCCGCGTACTCCACCGGGGGCGCGGCCTGCGCCGTGAAGACCGTCGAGTCCATGAGCGGGATCCGCATGGACCACTACATCGAGGTCGACTTCAGCGGCTTCCAGAAGCTCATCGACGACCTGGGCGGCGTGAAGATCACCACCACCCAGGACATCAACGACCCCGACAGCCACCTGAACCTCACGGCCGGCACCCACACCCTCGACGGCGAGCAGGCGCTCGGCCTGGTCCGCACCCGGCACGGCGTCGGTGACGGCTCCGACCTCGGCCGGATCCAGCTCCAGCAGGCGTTCATCAAGGCCCTGATGAACCAGGTCAAGAGCATCGGCCTGCTGACCAGCCCGACCAAGCTGCTCGAACTCGCCGACACCGCCACCAGCGCCATCACCACCGACTCCGACCTGAAGTCCGTCAACGACCTGGTGTCCTTCGCGGGCGGCCTCAAGGGCATCAGCTCCTCGAAGATGACCATGGTGACGATGCCGGTCCAGTACGACAGCGCGAACGCCAACCGCGTGCTCATCGACGAGGCCAAGGACAAGCTGGTCTGGGACGCCCTGAAGAACGACCAGGTGATCCCGAAGTCCGCCACCGAGGGCACTGCCACGGGCACCGCGAAGGACGTCGTCAGCGCCGGCTGAGCTGCACCGGGAAGCTCCCGGGAATAGATCATGGCGCCCCCCGGTTTTGGGGGATGCGGCCAGTCCTGGCAGACTGGTACGTCGGCTCCGGTTCACGCACCCGCAATCCGCGGCGGCGACCCGGCGCCCTCCCGAAACTAGGAGACACCTTGAAGCGCGACATCCACCCCGAGTACGTCGAGACGCAGGTCAGCTGCACCTGTGGCGCGTCGTTCACCACCCGTAGCACGATCTCCAGCGGCACCGTCCGTGCCGAGGTCTGCTCCGAGTGCCACCCGTTCTACACGGGCAAGCAGAAGATCCTCGACACCGGTGGCCGCGTGGCCCGCTTCGAGGCCCGCTTCGGCAAGGCTGCCGCTGCCACGAAGTAGCGACCTCACAGCGCCGGTCTCCGGCGCCCCTGCACGGGGGCGTCGGGACCGGCGCTTTGCGGTGCAGCCCCCATTCGTTTTATCTACGTCCCCGAGCCCGTCACGGAGCCGGGGGCAGCCCATTGGAGCCGGAGATGTTCGAGGCGGTCGAGGAACTGATCGGCGAGCACGCCGATCTGGAGACGAAGCTCGCTGACCCGTCGGTGCACGCCGACCAGGCCAACGCGCGCAAGCTCAACAAGCGCTACGCGGAGCTGACCCCGATCGTCGCGACGTACCGCTCCTGGAAGCAGACCGGGGACGACATCGAGACGGCGAAGGAGTTCGTGGCCGACGACCCGGACTTCGCCGCCGAGGTCAAGGAGCTGGAGAAGCAGCGCGAGGAGCTGACGGAGAAGCTCCGGCTGCTGCTGGTCCCGCGCGACCCCAACGACGACAAGGACGTCATCCTCGAGGTCAAGGCGGGCGCGGGCGGCGACGAGTCGGCCCTCTTCGCAGGCGACCTGCTGCGCATGTACCTGCGCTACGCCGAGCGCGTCGGCTGGAAGACCGAGATCATCGACGCCACCGAGTCCGAGCTCGGCGGCTACAAGGACGTCCAGGTCGCCGTGAAGACCAAGGGCGGCCAGGGTGCGACCGAGCCGGGCCAGGGTGTCTGGGCGCGGCTGAAGTACGAGGGCGGGGTGCACCGCGTACAGCGCGTGCCGTCGACCGAGTCACAGGGCCGCATCCACACCTCCGCCGCCGGTGTGCTGGTCACGCCCGAGGCCGAGGAGGTCGACGTCGAGATCCACGCCAACGACCTGCGCATCGACGTCTACCGCTCCTCGGGTCCCGGCGGCCAGTCCGTCAACACCACCGACTCCGCGGTACGCATCACGCATATTCCCACCGGAGTCGTCGCTTCCTGTCAGAACGAGAAGAGCCAGCTGCAGAACAAGGAGCAGGCGATGCGTATCCTGCGCTCCAGGCTCCTCGCGGCGGCGCAGGAGGAAGCGGAACGGGAGGCCGCGGACGCCCGCCGCAGCCAGGTCCGCACCGTCGACCGCTCCGAGAAGATCCGTACGTACAACTTCCCGGAGAATCGCATCTCGGACCACCGGGTCGGCTTCAAGGCGTACAACTTGGATCAGGTCCTCGACGGCGACCTGGACGCGATGATCCAGGCCTGCGTCGACGCGGACTCGGCCGCGAAGCTCGCCGCCGCGTAAGAGTTCCACCCACCTCATGACAACAGCTCAGCCCGGAGGACCAGCGTGAACCTGCTGCTCGCGGAAGTGGCCCAGGCCACCCAGCGGCTGGCCGACGCCGGCGTGCCCTCGCCGCGTAATGACGCGGAGGAGCTCGCCGCCTTCGTGCACGGCGTGAAGCGGGGCGAGCTGCACACCGTCAAGGACACCGACTTCGACGCCCGTTACTGGGAGGTGACCGCGCGCCGCGAGGCACGCGAGCCGCTCCAGCACATCACCGGACGCGCCTACTTCCGGTACCTGGAACTCCAGGTCGGGCCAGGGGTGTTCGTGCCGCGTCCGGAGACCGAGTCCGTCGTCGGCTGGGCCATAGACGCCGTGCGCGCCATGGATGTCGTGGAGCCGCTGATCGTCGACCTGTGCACGGGCTCCGGCGCCATCGCGCTCGCCCTCGCGCAGGAGGTCCCGCGCTCCCGTGTGCACGCCGTGGAGCTGTCCGAGGACGCCCTCCAGTGGACCCGCAAGAACGTCGCGGGCTCCAGGGTCGACCTGCGCCAGGGGGACGCTCTGGAGGCCTTTCCCGACCTCGACGGCCATGTCGACCTGGTCGTCTCCAACCCGCCGTACATCCCGCTCACGGAATGGGAGTACGTCCAGCCGGAGGCCCGGGACTACGATCCCGAACTCGCCCTGTTCTCGGGGGAGGACGGCCTCGACCTGATCCGCGGCATCGAGCGCACCGCGCACCGTCTGCTGCGGCCCGGCGGCGTCGTCGTCATCGAGCACGCCGACACCCAGGGCGGGCAGGTGCCGTGGATCTTCACCGAGGAGCGGGGCTGGGCCGACGCGGCCGACCACCCGGACCTCAACAACCGGCCGCGGTTCGCGACCGCCCGCAAGGCGATGCCGTGAGCACGCGCATCGAGTTCCCCAGGCAGCAGTACGTGTACGAGGAGGACCGCTAAATGGCACGGCGATACGACACCAACGACGCGACCGACCGCACCACCGGTCTGCGTGAAGCCGCGTCCGCCGTCCGCCGTGGCGAGCTGGTCGTCCTCCCGACGGACACGGTGTACGGCATCGGCGCCGACGCGTTCTCCTCCGCGGCCGTCGCCGATCTCCTCGACGCCAAGGGCCGGGGCCGCAACATGCCCACCCCCGTCCTCATCGGCTCCCCGAACACCCTGCACGGCCTGGTCACGGACTTCTCCGAGATGGCCTGGGAGCTGGTCGACGCGTTCTGGCCGGGCGCGCTCACCCTCGTCGCCAAGCACCAGCCGTCCCTCCAGTGGGACCTGGGCGACACCCGCGGCACCGTCGCCGTGCGCATGCCGCTGCACCCCGTAGCCATCGAACTGCTCACCGAGGTCGGCCCGATGGCCGTCTCCTCCGCCAACCTCACGGGTCACCCCTCGCCTGAGGACTGTGACGCCGCGCAGGAGATGCTCGGCGACTCCGTCTCCGTCTACCTGGACGGCGGCCCGACCCCCGGCATCGTCCCCTCCTCGATCGTCGACGTGACCGGCAAGGTGCCCGTGCTGCTGCGCGAGGGGGCACTGTCGGCCGAGGAGCTCCGGAAGGTCGTACCCGACCTCGAGGTGGCGAATTGACAGCCCCTGACGCGGGGCGTGGCATAGGCACGGGGATCACGGGGGCCAACGGTTCTCCCAGGGGGTCCTTCCGCATCCTCCACGTCAGCACCGGGAACGTGTGCCGCTCGCCGATCACCGAGCGGCTGACCCGCCATGCCCTCGCGGACCGGCTCGGCGACCCCCTGTGGGGCGGTCTCATCGTGGAGAGCGCGGGCACCTGGGGGCACGAAGGCGCGCCCATGGAGACCAACGCCGCCACGGTCCTCACCGACTACGGCGCGGACCCCTCCGGCTTCGTGGGCCGCGAACTCCTCGACGACCACGTCATCCGCGCCGACCTGGTCCTCACCGCCACTCGCGACCACCGCGCCCAGGTCATCTCCATGGGCCACTCGGCGGGCCTGCGCACCTTCACCCTCAAGGAGTTCACCCGACTCGTACGGGCCATAGATCCCGCCACGCTCCCACCCCTTGAGGAGGGAGTGATCGAGCGCGCCCGCGCCCTGGTACGGGCCGCGGCGGCGCTGCGCGGCTGGCTCCTGGCCCCCACCGCGGAGGCGGACGAGGTCTTCGACCCCTACGGCGCCCCACTGCCGTTCTTCCGGTCCATCGGGGACGAGATCAACGAGGCGCTGGATCCGGTGGTGACGGCGCTCACGGGGGTACGTGCCCGTACGTAGGCCCTTGCCGGGGGCCCGCATGCCCCGGCGGACGCCGACACCGGGCGACCCATCGGTCCCGGTTCTACATTGGACGTAGCGCACCCCCACGCCGAGGTCCGGAGTCCACCATGCCGGTCACACACACGCTGGAAGCGGATGTTCTGCGTCGGCAGGACCCGGAGCTCGCCGAGATCCTGCTCGGCGAGCTGGCACGGCAGTCGACGACCCTGCAGCTGATCGCGGCCGAGAACTTCACCTCGCCGGCCGTGCTGGCCGCGCTCGGGTCGCCGCTGGCCAACAAGTACGCCGAGGGATATCCGGGCGCCCGCCACCACGGCGGCTGCGAGATCGTGGACGTCGCCGAACGGGTCGCGGTGGACCGCGCGAAGGCGCTCTTCGGCGCCGAGCACGCCAACGTGCAGTCCCACTCGGGGAGTTCGGCGGTCCTCGCCGCGTACGCCGCCCTGCTGCGCCCCGGTGACACCGTTCTGGCGATGGGGCTGCCCTTCGGCGGTCACCTCACGCACGGGTCGCCCGCGAACTTCTCCGGAAGGTGGTTCGACTTCGTCGGTTACGGCGTCGAGGCGGACACCGGCCTCATCGACCACGAGCAGGCGCGCGCGCTGGCCCGTACGCACCGCCCGAAGGCCATCGTCTGCGGATCCATCTCCTATCCCCGGCACATCGACTACGCGCTGTTCCGGGAGATCGCCGACGAAGTGGGCGCCTATCTCATCGTCGACGCCGCCCACCCCATCGGGCTCGTCGCCGGGGGAGCGGCCCCCAATCCGGTGCCGTACGCCGATGTGGTCTGCGCCACCACCCACAAGGTGCTCCGCGGCCCCCGCGGCGGCATGATCCTGTGCGGCGGCGAGCTGGCCGAGCGCGTCGACCGGGCGGTGTTCCCGTTCACCCAGGGTGGCGCCCAGATGCACACGATCGCCGCCAAGGCCGTCGCCTTCGGCGAGGCGGCGACCCCGGCCTTCACGGCGTACGCCCATCAGGTCGTCGCCAACGCCCGGGTGCTCGCCGGGGCGCTGGACGCGGAAGGGCTCGCGATCACCACCGGCGGCACGGACACCCACCTGCTCACCGTCGACACCGCGCCCCTCGGCGTCGACGGGCGCACCGCCCGCGGACGTCTCGCCGCCGCCGGGATGGTCCTCGACACCTGCGCGCTGCCGCATGGGGACGCGCGGGGGCTGCGGCTGGGTACGGCGGCGCTGACCACGCAGGGGATGGGGGAGGCGGAGATGGCGCGGGTCGCCGTACTCTTCACGAGTGTGCTGCGGGACGAGGCGGACGCGAAGGCGGTTCGTGACGAAGTCCGGGAGCTGACCAGCGGATTTCCGCCGTATCCCGGCTGATGCGGGGTAGACGGAACCTCGTGCACAGCCACTCGTGCAACCATCGTCGCTACCCGGAAGTCCCCAACCATATGCATGCATCGCTAAGGTGTGGGGCTCAGATGGCCAGCGAGACCTGTGGGGAAGCCCGTGCGTGAATACCTGCTGACGCTCTGCGTGACGGCCGCGGTGACGTATCTGCTGACAGGGCCGGTGCGGAAGTTCGCGATCGTGGCCGGAGCCATGCCGGAAATCCGTGCGCGTGACGTGCACCGAGAACCGACCCCGCGGCTCGGCGGCATCGCGATGTTCTTCGGGCTGTGCGCGGGCCTTCTGGTCGCGGACCACCTGGAGAACCTCAGCGACGTCTTCGCGAACTCCAATGAGCCGCGCGCCCTGCTCTCCGGCGCGGCGGTGATCTGGCTGATCGGTGTCCTGGACGACAAGTTCGAGATCGACGCCCTGATCAAGCTGGGCGCCCAGATGATCGCGGCCGGTGTGATGGTCGTGCAGGGTCTGACGATCCTGTGGCTGCCCATCCCGGGCGTCGGCCTGGTGGCGCTCACCTCGTGGCAGGGCACCCTGCTCACCGTCGCCCTGGTCGTCATCACCATCAACGCGGTGAACTTCGTGGACGGCCTGGACGGTCTGGCCGCCGGAGTGGTGTGCATCGCGTCCGCCGCGTTCTTCCTGTACGCCTACCGCATCTGGTACAGCTACGGAATCGAGGCCGCCGCCCCGGCCACGCTCTTCGCGGCGATCCTGATGGGTATGTGCCTGGGCTTCCTGCCGCACAACATGCACCCCGCGCGGATCTTCATGGGCGACTCCGGCTCGATGCTCATCGGGCTCGTGCTGGCCGGCGGCGCCATCTCCATCACCGGGCAGATCGACCCCGACGTGATGAACCTGTTCTCCGGTTCCGAGCGGAACACCGTGCACCAGACGGTGCCCGTCTTCATCCCGCTGCTGCTGCCGCTGACGATCATCGCGATCCCGGCCGCCGACCTGGTCCTGGCCATCGTGCGGCGCACCTGGCGCGGACAGTCCCCGTTCGCCGCGGACCGCGGGCACCTGCACCACCGCCTCCTGGAGGTCGGGCACTCGCACAGCCGCGCGGTCATGATCATGTACTTCTGGTCGGCGCTGATCTCCTTCGGCGCCCTCGCGTACTCGGTCAACTCCGGCGCCATGTGGATCGTGCTCGGGATCATGGGGCTCAGCGCGGTCGGTCTGGTCCTGCTCCTGCTGCCGCGCTTCACGCCGCGTACCCCGCGTTGGGCCGAGAGCTTCGTGCCGCCGCGCTATCGCCGTAGCAGGGTCGTAGCTGCCTCGCCCGAGGCAGCGGAGGCCGTGCCGGCCGGTGCCTTCGAGGCAGGGGTCTTCGCCGAGGAGGACGGGGCGCCGGAGGGCCGCACGCCGGTTGCTGCCGGAGTCTCAGGAGTCAACGGGGCGACGGCAATTGGCGCTCGTTCGCGCTTCCTGGATCGGCGTAAGGCCGGGTCGTCGCGCTGACGCCAAGGTAAGAATCTTGCAAGAGGTCCGCGCCCCCGCGCGTCGGCAAACTGCCCCAATACCAGACAAGTTGGCCAGTAAATTGCACAGACGCGCACCTTCACTCTCATGTGTGACAGCGAGCACACCAACCAGGTAAAGACCTCATCAAATAGTTTGTGATACGGTTCACGAGAACCCGGGACGGAGCCGAAGGACCTGAGAGAGATGGTCCCTTGGCGTGAGGTTCTCTCTCAGCCCGGGATTACGCTCGTCCATGACGACACCCTGCCCCCCTTAGCAAGCGGAGTTGCCGCCATGCCGTCCAATGACGCCCGGATTCTCCTTCAGGCCGCTGTGCCCACAGCTGTCGTCGGCGCGATTGCCGCCGTCGTCAGTGGTGTGGTCGCCGGTGGCAAGGGAGCAGTCGGGGCGGTCGTCGCGACGCTGGTCGTGATCCTCTTCATGGGTATCGGGCTCTACGTTCTGCAGCGCACTGCCAAATCGCTTCCGCACTTGTTCCAGGCGATGGGGCTCATGCTCTACATGGCACAGGTTCTTCTGCTGTTCATCTTTGTCGCCGCGTTCAAGAACACGACGTTGTTCAACCCCAAAGCTTTCGCGATCACGCTCGTCGCCACCACGCTCGCGTGGATCGGTGCACAGGCGCGTGCCCAAATGAAGGCCAAGATCCTCTATGTCGAACCCGAGTCTTCGAAGGGCGACAAGCCCGAAAAGACAGGGCACTCGTCGTGAGGGGTAGGGCCGGGATAAGTGCGCCTAGCAGACCCTGCTATCGTCCGGTGCCAACTGCGGCATCGCGGGCGCGGGCATCTGAGCTGACGCCTGCTCAAACGCGAGGCTTGATGCCCCACAGCCGCCCCCACATCCGTAACACCAGTCCAGTGCCGAACCGCGGCTGCGCGCCGCGCCGACACAACGAGGTTGCCGTACCTATGCGCCACGCTGAAGGAGCCCGCGGTGAGTGCTGACCCCCAGATGCTCGCCTTCGACGCAAGCTGTCACATCTTCACCGGTTGCGGCTTTCCGGCGCCGGGTCTCCATACGTTCGTGTACGAGCCCATCTTCACCGTGGCCGGCTTCGATTTCACGAAGCCGATGCTGTTGGCGCTCCTGGGTTGCTTTGTGGTCATCGGGTTCTTCTGGGCCGCGTTCAACAAGCCCAAGCTGATTCCCGGCAAGATTCAGATGGTCGGTGAGGCAGGCTACGACTTCGTACGCCGTGGCATCGTTTACGAGATCATCGGCAAGAAGGACGGCGAGAAGTATGTGCCGCTCATGGTCTCGCTGTTCTTCTTCGTCTGGATGATGAACATCTGGTCGATCATCCCGCTCGCCCAGTTCCCGGTCACGTCGCTGATTGCCTTCCCAGCGGGTCTGGCCCTGATCGTGTACGTCCTCTGGGTCAGCCTCACCTTCAAGAAGCACGGCTTCGTCGGTGGCTGGAAGAACATCACCGGTTACGACAAGTCGCTCGGCCCGATCCTGCCGCTCATCGTCGTCCTCGAGTTCTTCTCAAACCTGATCATCAGGCCGTTCACACACGCGGTGCGACTGTTCGCGAACATGTTCGCCGGACACCTGCTGATCGTGATGTTCTCGCTGGCCTCCTGGTACCTGCTGAACGGCATCGGCGTCGTTTACGCCGCCACCTCGTTCGTGATGGTCATCGTGATGACCGCCTTCGAGCTCTTCATCCAGGCCGTTCAGGCGTACGTCTTCGTCCTCCTGGCTGCCAGCTACGTCCAGGGTGCGCTCGCCAAGCACCACTGAGCCCCACCTGCTATCTCCTCCCCCAGACGCCCGGTGGCCAACCCCCACCGGGTCCTTGAAAGAGAAGGAAGAACCGGTATGTCCGAGACTCTCGCCGCTGTCACCGGCAACGTCGCCTCCATCGGTTACGGCCTTGCGGCCATCGGCCCCGGCGTCGGCGTCGGCATCATCTTCGGTAACGGCACCCAGGCTCTCGCCCGTCAGCCCGAAGCCGCGGCCCTGATCCGTACGAACCAGATCATGGGTTTCGCCTTCTGTGAGGCGCTCGCCCTGATCGGCATCGTCATGGGCTTTGTCTACCCGTCGTAAGACGGCCAGACAGCCCGTACCCCTTTCATGGAAGGCACTGATGTGAACGCTCTGTTCATTGCGGCGGCCGAGGAATCTCAGAATCCTCTGATCCCACATCTCGACGAGCTCGTCATCGGCCTGATCGCCTTCGTCATCGTCTTCGGCTTCCTCGCCAAGAAGCTTCTCCCGAACATCAACAAGGTTCTGGAGCAGCGTCGCGAGGCCATCGAGGGCGGTATCGAGAAGGCCGAGGCCGCTCAGACCGAGGCCCAGAGCGTGCTCGAGCAGTACAAGTCTCAGCTCGACGAGGCCCGTCACGAAGCCGCGCGGCTGCGCCAGGAGGCGCAGGAGCAGGGCGCCACGCTCATCGCCGAGATGCGTGCGGAAGGCCAGCGGCAGCGTGAGGAGATCATCGCCGCCGGTCACACGCAGATCGAGGCGGACCGCAAGGCCGCGGCTCAGGCGCTGCGTCAGGACGTCGGCCAGCTGGCCACCGCCCTGGCCGGCAAGCTCGTGGGCGAGGCCCTTGAGGACAACGCTCGGCAGAGCCGCACCATCGACCGCTTCCTCGACGAGCTCGAGGAGAAGGCCGAGGCGGCTCGATGACAGCGCACGGAGCGAGCCGCGAGGCAACCGCTGCCGCACGTGAGCGTCTCGACGCGCTGACGGACAACACGTCCGTGGACGCGGCGCAGCTCGCGGACGAGCTGGCCGCGGTCACCGCGCTGCTGCACCGCGAGGTGTCACTGCGTCGGGTCCTGACCGACCCGGCACAGCCCGGAGAGGCGAAGGCCGAACTGGCCGGGCGCCTGTTCGGCAGCCAGGTCAGCGGGTCGACCGCCGATCTGGTGGCCGGTCTGGTGCGCTCGCGCTGGTCGCAGTCGCGCGACCTCGTGGACGCCCTCGAAGAGCTGGCAAGCCTCGCCGACCTCACCTCGGCACAGCAGGCAGGCAGGCTCGACAACGTCGAGGACGAGCTGTTCCGGTTCGGACGGATCGTCTCTTCGAACACCGGGCTGCGTGCCGCGCTGACCGACCGCGCCGCGACGACCGCGGCCAAGAGCGCGCTGCTGCGCAGCCTGCTCGGCGGCCGGGCGGACGCGACGACCGAGCGTCTGGTGACGCGCCTTGTGACCGCGCCTCGTGGACGTAGCCTGGAAGCGGGACTCGAGTCCCTGTCCAAGCTCGCCGCCGAGCGTCGCGAGCGCATGGTCGCCGTCGTCACCTCCGCGGTTCCGCTGAGCGACGGACAGAAGCAGCGCCTCGGCGCCGCTCTGGCGAAGCTCTACGGCCGTCAGATGCACCTCAACCTCGACGTGGACCCCGAGGTCCTCGGCGGAATCCAGGTGCAGGTCGGCGACGAGATCATCAACGGTTCCATCGCGGACCGTCTCGCGGACGCCAGCCGCCGCATGGCCGGCTAGCCCCAACTTCATACGCAGTACGTACCTACGGCCCTCGTTGGGCCGTGCAGAGGATTCACCTCTTTACCGGGGGGAGTCCCCATCCCCCCAAGTGAAACTTCGGGCCCAACAAGGAGAGCAGGGAACCCAGATGGCGGAGCTCACGATCCGGCCGGAGGAGATCCGGGACGCGCTGGAGAACTTTGTCCAGTCGTACAAGCCGGACGCGGCCTCGCGCGAGGAGGTCGGTACGGTCACCGTCGCCGGCGACGGTATTGCCAAGATCGAGGGTCTTCCCTCGGCGATGGCCAACGAACTGCTGAAGTTCGAGGACGGAACCCTCGGCCTCGCGCTGAACCTGGAAGAGCGCGAGATCGGTGCGGTCGTCCTCGGCGAGTTCAGCGGTATCGAGGAGGGCCAGCCGGTGCACCGCACCGGTGAGGTGCTGTCCGTCGCCGTGGGCGAGGGCTACCTCGGCCGCGTCGTCGACCCGCTCGGCAACCCGATCGACGGCCTCGGCGAGATCGAGACCACCGGACGCCGCGCCCTTGAGCTGCAGGCTCCGGGCGTCATGATCCGCAAGTCGGTGCACGAGCCGATGGAGACGGGCTACAAGGCCGTCGACGCGATGACCCCGATCGGCCGTGGCCAGCGTCAGCTGATCATCGGTGACCGTCAGACCGGCAAGACCGCGCTGGCCGTCGACACGATCATCAACCAGCGCGACAACTGGCGCTCGGGCGACACCAAGAAGCAGGTCCGCTGCATCTACGTCGCCATCGGCCAGAAGGGTTCGACCATCGCCTCCGTGCGTGGCGCCCTCGAAGAGGCCGGCGCGCTGGAGTACACGACCATCGTCGCCGCCCCGGCGTCCGACCCGGCCGGCTTCAAGTACCTTGCGCCGTACACCGGTTCGGCCATCGGCCAGCAGTGGATGTACGAGGGCAAGCACGTCCTCATCATCTTCGACGACCTCTCGAAGCAGGCCGACGCCTACCGCGCCGTGTCCCTGCTGCTCCGCCGTCCGCCGGGGCGCGAGGCCTACCCCGGTGACGTCTTCTACCTGCACTCCCGTCTGCTGGAGCGCTGCGCGAAGCTCTCCGACGCCCTGGGTGCCGGTTCGATGACGGGTCTGCCGATCGTCGAGACCAAGGCGAACGACGTGTCGGCGTTCATCCCGACCAACGTCATCTCCATCACCGACGGCCAGTGCTTCCTGGAGTCCGACCTGTTCAACGCCGGCCAGCGTCCGGCCCTGAACGTCGGTATCTCGGTCTCCCGCGTCGGTGGCTCCGCCCAGCACAAGGCGATGCGCCAGGTGTCCGGCCGGCTCCGTCTCGACCTCGCCCAGTACCGCGAGCTGGAGGCCTTCGCCGCCTTCGGTTCCGACCTGGACGCCGCGTCGAAGTCGCAGCTGGAGCGCGGTCAGCGACTGGTCGAGCTGCTCAAGCAGCCGCAGTACCAGCCGATGCCGACCGAGGACCAGGTCGTCTCCGTGTGGTCCGGCACCACCGGCAAGATGGACGAGGTACCGGTCTCCGACGTCCGCCGCTTCGAGAAGGAGCTCCTGGAGTACCTGCACCGCAAGGAGCAGGGCCTCATGACCTCCATCAAGGAGGGCGGCAAGATGTCGGACGACACCATCACCGCCATCGCCGACGCCGTCGCGGAGTTCAAGAAGCAGTTCGAGACCTCGGACGGCAAGCTTCTCGGCGAAGACGTTCCGGCCGCGACCAAGTGACGACGGAAGGGACCTGACTCATGGGAGCCCAGCTCCGGGTCTACAAGCGTCGTATCAAGTCCGTCACCGCGACCAAGAAGATCACCAAGGCGATGGAGATGATCGCCGCCTCGCGCGTCGTCAAGGCGCAGCGCAAGGTGGCGGCCTCCGCGCCGTACGCGACCGAGCTCATCCGCGCGGTCACGGCGGTCGGTACCGGCTCGAACACCAAGCATCCGCTGACCACGGAGGCGGAGACGGCGACCCGCAGCGCGGTGCTGCTCCTCACGAGCGACCGCGGACTGGCAGGCGCCTTCAACTCCAGCGCCATCAAGGCCGCCGAGCAGCTGACGGCGCGCCTCGAGGCGGAGGGCAAGGAGGTCGACACGTACATCGTCGGCCGCCGCGGTCTGGCCCACTACAACTTCCGCGAGCGCAAGGTCGTGGAATCGTGGTCGGGCTTCACCGACGAGCCCACCTATGCGGACGCGAAGAAGGTCGCGGGTCCGCTGATCGAGGCCATCGAGAAGGAGACGGCTGACGGCGGCGTGGACGAACTCCACATCGTCTACACCGAGTTCGTCTCGATGATGACGCAGAACGCGGTCGACAGCCGACTGCTGCCGCTGCGCCTCGAAGAGGTCGCGGAGGAGGCGCCCAAGGGCGAGATCCTTCCGCTGTACGAGTTCGAGCCGTCGGCGGAGGACGTCCTTGACGCCCTGCTGCCGCGGTACGTCGAGAGCCGTATCTACAACGCGCTGCTCCAGTCGGCTGCCTCCAAGCACGCCGCCACGCGCCGCGCGATGAAGTCGGCGACCGACAACGCGGGAGACCTGATCACCACGCTCTCCCGTCTTGCCAACGCGGCCCGCCAGGCCGAAATCACCCAGGAAATCAGCGAGATCGTCGGTGGCTCCGCAGCCCTGGCCGACGCGACCGCGGGGAGTGACAAGTAATGACGACGACAGTTGAGACGGCCGTTGCCACGGGCCGCGTCGCCCGGGTCATCGGCCCGGTCGTCGACGTGGAATTCCCCGTCGACGCGATGCCGGAGATCTACAACGCCCTTCACGTCGAGGTGGCCGACCCGGCCAACGCCGGCGAGAAGAAGATCCTGACCCTGGAGGTCGCCCAGCACCTGGGTGACGGTGTGGTCCGCACCATCTCCATGCAGCCCACCGACGGTCTGGTTCGCCAGGCCGCGGTCACCGACACGGGCACGGGCATCTCCGTCCCGGTCGGCGACTTCACCAAGGGCAAGGTGTTCAACACCCTCGGCGAGGTGCTGAACTCCGACGAGAAGTACACGGGTGAGCGCTGGACCATCCACCGCAAGGCCCCGCGCTTCGACGAGCTCGAGTCGAAGACCGAGATGTTCGAGACCGGCGTCAAGGTCATCGACCTTCTCACCCCGTACGTCAAGGGTGGAAAGATCGGCCTGTTCGGCGGTGCCGGTGTCGGCAAGACGGTGCTCATCCAGGAGATGATCTACCGCGTCGCCAACAACCACGACGGTGTCTCCGTGTTCGCCGGTGTCGGCGAGCGCACCCGTGAGGGCAACGACCTCATCGAGGAGATGTCCGAGTCCGGCGTCATCGACAAGACGGCGCTTGTCTTCGGTCAGATGGACGAGCCCCCGGGCACCCGTCTCCGGGTGGCCCTTGCCGGTCTGACCATGGCGGAGTACTTCCGCGATGTGCAGAAGCAGGACGTGCTGTTCTTCATCGACAACATCTTCCGCTTCACGCAGGCCGGTTCCGAGGTCTCGACCCTGCTCGGCCGGATGCCCTCCGCGGTGGGCTACCAGCCGAACCTGGCCGACGAGATGGGTCTCCTCCAGGAGCGCATCACCTCGACCCGTGGTCACTCGATCACCTCGATGCAGGCGATCTACGTCCCCGCGGACGACCTGACCGACCCGGCCCCGGCCACCACCTTCGCCCACCTCGACGCGACGACGGTTCTCTCCCGTCCGATCTCCGAGAAGGGCATCTACCCGGCCGTGGACCCGCTGGACTCCACGTCCCGCATCCTGGACCCCCGCTACATCGCGGCGGACCACTACGCGGCCGCGATGCGTGTCAAGTCGGTCCTGCAGAAGTACAAGGACCTTCAGGACATCATCGCGATCCTCGGTATCGACGAGCTGGGCGAGGAGGACAAGCTCACCGTCCACCGCGCCCGTCGCGTGGAGCGCTTCCTGTCCCAGAACACCCACGTCGCCAAGCAGTTCACCGGCGTCGACGGTTCGGACGTTCCGCTGGAGGAGTCGATCACGGCCTTCAACGCGATCATCGACGGCGAGTACGACCACTTCCCGGAGCAGGCGTTCTTCCTCTGCGGTGGCATTGAGGACCTCAAGAAGAACGCCAAGGAGCTCGGCGTCTCCTGAACGGTCTCCTGACCGAGTACTGCTTCTTGGTGAGGGGGCGGGGCCGCACCTCGCGGGGTGCGTCCCGTCCCCTCACGTACGCCTACTAGACTTTGACCCAACACCCGGCGGCAAAGCCGGGTGGTGACCCGAGGAGCCCACCTTGGCTGCTGAGCTGCATGTCGAGCTCGTCGCCGCGGACCGCAGTGTCTGGTCCGGCGAGGCCACCCTGGTCGTCGCGCGTACCACGTCCGGCGACATCGGCGTCATGGCCGGTCACCAGCCGCTGCTCGGTGTGCTGGAGTCGGGCCCGGTGACCATTCGTACGAGTGAGGGTGGAACGGTCGTCGCCGCGGTGCACGGCGGTTTCATCTCGTTCGCGGACAACAAGCTTTCGCTGCTGGCGGAGGTCGCCGAGTTGTCGGACGAGATTGACGTCCAGCGCGCGGAGCGGGAGCTCGAGCGCGCGAAGGCGGACGGTGACGCTTCCGCCGAGCGTCGCGCGGACGTCCGTCTGCGAGCGGTGTCGACGAGCTGAAACCAGCGCGCGACAAGAAGTGACTCAGCCGCGGCCAGGACCGGAGCTTGCTCCGGACCGGGTCGCGGCTGAGGCGATGCGGGTGCTTTTTTCCGTTTCATTACCTGCTTTACCTAGGAGACGAGGAGGTCGGTGTCGATGGTCCTCGCTCTGACTGTGTGCGGGTTGGTAGTGGCGTTCGTAGTGATCGGCCTGTTCGTCTTCGGCCTGCGCCGCCGACTGATCCAGCGCTCCGGCGGAACCTTCGACTGCAGCCTGCGCTGGGACGTGCCCGAGAAACCCGACACCAACGGCAAGGGCTGGGGCTACGGCGTCGCCCGCTACAACAGCGACCGCATCGAGTGGTACCGCGTCTTCTCCTACGCCCCCCGCCCGCGCCGCGTCCTTGAACGTTCGGCGATCGAGGTGGCCGGACGGCGTGCCCCGGAGGGCGAGGAGGAGATGGCGCTGCTCTCGGACGCGATCATCCTCGCCTGTCTGCACAGGGGTACGCGTCTCGAACTGGCGATGAGCGAAGACGCGCTGACCGGGTTTCTCGCGTGGCTGGAAGCAGCCCCGCCCGGTCAGCGCGTCAATGTGGCCTGACTTTCCTACTTAACTTTCTTAGCCGAGACCGTTCTTGATGGCGCTCACGAGTTCACCGTTCGCGGTGTCACCGCTGAACTCCCAGAAGAACGCGCCACCCAGGCCCTGGGAGTTGGCCCAGGCCATCTTCGTACCGATGGTGGCCGGGGTGTCGTAGCTCCACCAGTTGTTGCCGCAGAACGCGTACGCCGTGCCGGCGATGGTGCCGGTGGACGGGCAGGTCGTCTTGAGGACCTTGTAGTCCTCGATGCCTGCCTCGTAGGTGCCCGGTGCCGCGCCGGTCGCCGTGCCACCCGGGGTGGCCTGGGTGACTCCCGTCCAGCCGCGGCCGTAGAAGCCGATGCCGAGCAGCAGCTTGTTGGAGGGCACGCCCTTCGACTTGAGCTTGGCGATCGCGTCGGCCGAGTTGAAGCCGGCCGTCGGGATGCCGGTGTACGAGGTCAGCGGGGAGTGCGGGGCGGTCGGGCCGGTGGGGTTGAAGGCGCCGAAGTAGTCGTACGTCATCACGTTGTACCAGTTGAGGTACTGGGCGGCGCCGCCGTAGTCGGCCGCGTCGATCTTGCCGCCGGAGGAGCCGTCGGCGGTGATGGCCGCGGTCACCAGGTAGCTGCTGCCGAACTCCGTGCGCAGCGCCGAGGTCAGCGTCTTGAAGGAGCTGAAGCCGGAGGTGTCACAGGTGAGGCCGCAGGCGTTGGGGTACTCCCAGTCGATGTCGATGCCGTCGAAGACATCGGCCCAGCGCGGGTCCTCGACCAGGGCCTTGCAGGACTGGGCGAAGGCGGTGGGGTTGGCCGCGGCCTGGGCGAAGCCGCCCGAGTAGGTCCAGCCGCCGAACGACCACAGCACCTTGATGTTCGGGTACTTGGCCTTCAGCTCGCGCAGCTGGTTGAAGTTGCCGCGCAGCGCCTGGTCCCAGGTGTCGGCCACGCCGCTGACGGAGTCGGCGGCGGTGAACGCCTTGTCGGTGGCGGCGTAGGAGTCGCTCATCACGCACTGCCCGTTCGTGACGTTCCCGAACGAGTAGTTGATGTGCGTGATCTTCGACGCGGAGCCGGAGGTGTCCAGGTTCTTGACCTGGTAGTTGCGGCCGTAGATGCCCCACTCGGTGAAGTAGCCGAGGTTGACCTTGCCGCCGGCCGGCGGGGTCGTGGTGCCGCCGGTGGTGGTCACGGAGACCGCGCCGCTCGCCGGACCGGTCTGGTCGGCGGTGTCGCGGGCCTTGACCGTGTACGAGTAGGTGGTGCCGGCGGTCAGGCCGGTGTTCGCGTACGAGGTGCCGGTCACCGTCGCGACCGTGGCGCCGTCGCGTAGGACGTCGTAGTTCTTGATGCCCTTGTCGTCGGTGGCCGCGGACCAGGACAGGTTCACCGAGGTGTTGGTGAGGGCTGACGCGGTCGGGGTGCCGGGCGCGGAGGGCAGCGCGTCGCCGGGGACCGGCGGCGGCGTGGTGCCGCCGTCACAGGTGCCGCCGTTGACGAGGCAGTTGGAGGGGGCGCCGGTGCCGGCTCCGTTGAAGCCGAAGGAGACGGAGGCGCCGGCCGCGAGGGTGCCGTTGTAGGACTTGTTCTTCGCGGTCCAGTGAGTGCCGGAGGACGTGACGTCGGCTTCCCAGGCCGAGGTCACGGACGTGCCGGCGGGGAAGTCCCACGTGACCGTCCAGGAACTGATGCTCGTGGTCCCGGTGTTCTTGACGGTCCACTTGCCTTCGAAGCCGGTGCCCCAGTCCTGGGTCTTGGCGTACGTGGCGGTGGCACTGGTGGCTGCCTGGGCGGGGCTCGCGAGGCCGACCATGGCGGCGAACGGGAGCAGCAGGGTGGTGAGACCTGCCACGACCCTCTGTCTGGTTCGGTGTCTGAAGCGCATCCGCGGTCCTCCGGGGGATTTTTGATGAGGTGCGCAGGACAATAGAAAGGTCTGGACCATAGGTCAATAGGTCCAGACCACTGAAGCGGATGCGCGGGGTTACTTGTTACACGCCCAACTCCTGAGCCAGCACCGCCGCTTGGAC
Organism: Streptomyces sp. NPDC058470; assembly: GCF_042721055.1. Taxonomy (NCBI): domain Bacteria; kingdom Bacillati; phylum Actinomycetota; class Actinomycetes; order Kitasatosporales; family Streptomycetaceae; genus Streptomyces; species Streptomyces sp. NPDC058470. The sequence continues at coordinate 7,832 of NZ_JBHXMF010000024.1, read as the reverse complement.
CCGGCTGCGGAGCCCCAGCTTAGCCAGGAGGCGGCTGACGTGGGTCTTCACCGTCGCCTCCGCCATGTCGAGACGGGTGGCGATCTCCGCGTTGGACAGCCCCTCGCCGAGGCGGCAGAGCACCTCGCGTTCCCGCCGGGTGAGGGCTTCGAGGACCGTCGGGTCGGCCCCCGGACCCCGTACGGGCTTCGCGGCGAACTCGGCGATCAGCCGACGGGTCACCGTGGGGGAGATGAGCCCCTCGCCCCGCGCGACCGTGCGGACCGCTTCGAGGAGGTCGCGCGCCTCGGTGTTCTTCAGCAGGAACCCGGCGGCGCCCGCGCGCAGCGCCCCGAAGACGTACTCGTCGAGGTCGAAGGTGGTGAGGACGAGTACGTCGGCCAGCTGCTCGTCGACGACCCGGCGGGTGGCCGAGACGCCGTCGAGCCGGGGCATCTGGACGTCCATCAGGACCAGATCCGGCCGGAGTCGACGGGCGAGCGCGACCGCCTGCTCGCCGTCCGCGGCCTCGCCGACCACCTCGATGTCGGGCGCGCTGCGCAGGATGAGGACGAGTCCGGCCCGTACGGCGGCCTGGTCCTCGGCGACGAGCACGCGGATCATTCGCTTCCTCCACGGGTGCGCTGGTTGCTCTGGGTTCCCTGAGTTCTTCGGGCGATCGGCAGGGTGGCCCGTACCCTCCAGACCTTGGTACCGCCCGAGTCCTCGGGGCCCGCCGCGAACCTGCCGTCCAGTAGGGCGACCCGCTCCTCCATGCCGATCAGACCGGCCCCCGAGCCGGGCGCGCGTGGCCCGTCACGGTCGCCGCACGGGCTGGTCACCCGCACGGCGAGGGAGCCGTCGAGCTGGGCCACGGTGACGGTCACGCGGCCGGGAGAGGCGTGCTTGAGGGCGTTGGTCAGGGACTCCTGGACGATCCGGTACGCGGCGAGTTCGACCGGGGCGGGGAGCCTGGCCTCGTGGGTGGCGTCGAGAGTGACGTCGAGCCCGTTGGTGCGGGCGCCCTCCGTCAGCGCTTCGAGACCGTCCAGGGTGGGAGCGGCGGACGGCTCCAGGTCGCCGCTCTCGTCGCGCAGGATCCCGATCAGCCGGCGCATCTCGGCGAGACCCTCGACGCTGTTCTCGCGGATCACGGCGAGCGCGTCCTGCGAGGTCTTCGGGTCGTCGAGGGAGAGCGCGGCCGTGGAGTGGATGGCGATCGCGGAGAGGTGGTTGGCGACCATGTCGTGCAACTCACGTGCCATCCGGGCACGTTCGGCCGTGACCGCCTGGGCCCGGTCGATCCCGGCGAGCAGGGCGGTCTGTTCGGCACGCAGGCGCTCCGCGACGGCGGCGTCACGGTGGTTGCGGACGATCCAGCCGGTCGCGGCGGGCGTCAGCGCCACCAGGCCTACGCCCACCCCGACCAGCAGAGCCTCCGGCACGTGCCAGACCGCGACGGGTACGACCGTGGCGGCCACGGTGATCAGCCCGGTGATCCAGAGGATGCGCCGGGCGGCGGCCGCGTGACCGTAGAGCACCGCCGCGTACATGAGGTCGGTGAACATCAGGACGGTGGCCAGGCTGCCGCGCGTGAAGAGGTCGACGGTCACCGCGACCGTGCCGATCAGCAGGGCCGTACGCGGCTTGGTCCGGCGCAGCAGCTCGCAGCCCGCCGTCACGACGAGCGGCAGGAGCAGCACGCGGCTGTCGGGCCACAGGACGATCGGCTCCTCCGCAGGCCGGACGCCGAGGCCGACGGCGTACAGGAGGAGTCCGCCGAGCAGGCCGGAGAGCGCGATCCACACGTCGTCTCGATGGGGGCGGGGGAGTCGTACGGCCATGACTCCATCCAACACGGCGTATGTGCTCGGCGCCTGATCCCGGGGGACGGTCCGCGGCTACATCGAAAGATGCAGCGCGACTTCGTCAATGGCGACGACGATCCGGGCGGGGCCCGACGGGAGCCTTGAAGGGTGACCGAAGGGAGCCGAACGTGATCGTCACGTTGATCATCGTCTGCGAGGCGGCCTTCTGGGTGCTGCTGGCCCTGGGCCTGGCCGTCCGCTACCTGCTGAAGTGGCGCCGTACGAGCGTGGTGCTGCTGCTCTGCGAGCCCGTCCTTGAACTGGTCCTCTTCGTCGTGACGGCGATCGACCTGAGGAACGGCGCCGAGCCGAGCTGGGAACACGGCCTGGCGGCGCTCTACATCGGCTTCACCGTGGCGTACGGCCACTCCACGATCCGCCGGCTCGACGGCCACGCAGCCCACCGTCTGGCCGGGGCTCCACGCCCGCCGAAGCCCCCGCGCTACGGAGTGGCGCGCGCCCGCCACGAGGGCAGGCTGTGGCTCCGTACGGTCCTGATGGCGGCGGTCGCCTGCGCGCTGCTGCAGGCCGCGATCCGGTACGTCGGCGACGGCGACACCTCGTCGCTGCGGTCCTTCCAGTGGATCTCGCTCAGGACCGCCGGCATCCACGGCGTCATCGCGCTGACGTACACCATCTGGCCGAAGAAGCCGCCGGAGTCAGCGCTCTCCGCCCGGGACCCAAAGCACGTCCCCGACCTCCTTGTTCGCCGTCCTGGCAAGGATGAAGAGTAGGTCCGACAGCCGGTTGAGGTAGGTCGCGGTGAGCGGGTTCATGACCTCCCCGTGGACCTCCAGCGCCGTCCACGTCGACCGCTCGGCACGTCGTACGACCGTGCACGCCTGGTGCAGCAGAGCCGCGCCGGGCGTGCCGCCGGGCAGGATGAAGGAGCGGAGCTTCTCCAACTGCTCGTTGAAGCGGTCGCAGTCCGCCTCCAGCTTGTCGATGTAGAACTGCTCGACCCGCAGTGGCGGGAACTCGGGCTCCTCGACCACGGGGGTCGCCAGGTCCGCGCCGACGTCGAACAGGTCGTTCTGTACGCGGGTGAGCACCTTGACGACCTCCGCGTCGAGCCCGCCGAGCGCGATCGCCGTCCCGACCACCGCGTTCGCCTCGTTGGTGTCCGCGTACGCGGAGATCCGCAGGTCGGTCTTGGCGACCCGGCTCATGTCGCCGAGAGCGGTGGTGCCCTGGTCGCCGGTCCTGGTGTAGATGCGCGTCAGATTGACCATGAGGCCCAATTTACCTGCGCACTCTCCGTGTTCGATCCCGTGCAATTGTTCTTGCTTCGCACCGGTGTCCTGATCTCGGGAATGGCGTTAGTGAGACGGGGTGACCTTCCGCTGGTCCCGGCCCGTCGGTGGTGCGGTGAAATCGGCCACCATGACCCGTGACGGCAGACACTGGTACGTCAGCTTCATCACCTCTGGCGCGGCTGAGCGTTACCGGAGGCTTCAGCAACGGCATGTGCGGACTCGGAAGGGGGCCAAGCGTTGGCACTCCGGCACTCCGGCCCGCGGGCATACGGGTCACAGGGTGTGGAGACCTCGGCGTGAGCCGGTCCGTGAAGCGCCAACCAGCGTGAACCCGCAAGGAATTGGCGCTCCGACCACGGAGGTCGGAATTCTCTCGGTCTCGGCCGCGGGGAGGATCGCCAAGTCCGTCTGTTGAGACGTGACCACCGTCTCACGCCGTGAGACGTGACACGCATTACTAAGCCGTCATCCAGGCCCTCGTGAGCGCTAGGGTCCGCCGGAGAGGCAACTTGAACAGGGTGTTAAGGGGAGTCGGAGTGGCACGGAAGCTCGCCGTCATCGGGGCCGGACTCATGGGGTCCGGTATCGCCCAGGTCTCCGCGCAGGCGGGCTGGGACGTCGTCCTGCGCGATGTCACCGACGAGGCGCTGAAGCGTGGCATCGACGGCATCAGGACCTCGTACGACAGGTTCGTCAGCAAGGGCAAGTTGGAAGCCGCGGACGCGGACGCGGCGCTGGCCCGCATCACGGTCACCACCGATCTGGAAGCCGCCGCGGACGCCGACATCGTCGTCGAGGCGGTCTTCGAGAAGCTGGAGGTCAAGCACGAGATCTTCCGGACGCTCGACAGGATCGTCCGCGACGACACGGTGCTCGCCTCCAACACCTCCGCGATCCCGATCACGAAGATCGCGGCGGCGACCGAACACCCGGAGCGGGTCGTCGGCGTGCACTTCTTCTCGCCGGTGCCGATGATGCAGCTCGTCGAGCTGGTCCGCGGCTACAAGACGAGCGACGAAACCCTCGCGACCGCGCGGGGGTTCGCCGAGTCCGTCGGCAAGACCTGCATCGTCGTCAACCGTGACGTGGCCGGCTTCGTGACGACCCGTCTCATCTCGGCACTCGTCGTCGAGGCGACCAAGCTGTACGAGTCGGGTGTGGCCAGCGCCGAGGACATCGACCTCGCCTGCCGGCTGGGCTTCGGCCACGCCATGGGACCCCTGGCCACCGCCGACCTCACGGGCGTCGACATCCTGCTGCACGCCACCGGCAACATCTACACCGAGACCCAGGACGAGAAGTTCGCGCCGCCCGAGCTGATGCGCCGGATGGTTGACGCCGGTGACATCGGGCGCAAGAGCGGGCAGGGCTTCTACAAGCACTGAAGATCAAGTACCACCCGTCTGCGCTCACCACTGAAACCGCACGTGCCTCTGGGGCATCACCCCTTGAGGTGAATTCGGTATCGGTTCGCTTACAAGCAGCAACCACACTGCCCTTCGGGCAGTCAGACGGGGCACAGACAGACGCGGAGTACGAGAAGCACTCTCGGGGAGCGCATATGTACATCAGGGGCGACCACGCCGAGCTGGTCGTCGGGGGCCGCCTCGACGTACGCAGCGCGGCGGACGCCCGCACGGTCCTGCACTCGGCCGTCGACGACGGAGCCGGCGACCTGGTGCTCGACCTGTCCGAGCTGGACTCCTGGGACGCCACCGGACTCGGTGTCATCATGGGGGCCCACCGACGCGCCGGGCGGTGCGGCCGACGGCTCGTACTGCGCGACGTTCCACCGCAGATGCAGCGCCTCCTCGTGGCCACCCGGCTGCACCGGATCCTGGCGATCGAGGGCGGCATCGGCGTGGAGTCACTGCCCCGGGTGTGAGCCGCGCAACGGTACGTACGGCATCACGCGCACAATCCTCACGAAGCTGTGACGTCTCGGACGGCGCGGTACCCCGGCCGTTCGTAGATACTGTGCGAAGGTTTAGGGTTCGCCTGCCTGCTGACTGAAACCCTGGAGCAGGCACCGGACCAGAAGCGACAGCGCAGTGTGCGGCAAGGCCGGGAGGGGCCCGAGTGCGCCGGAAGTCCGGCGACACCACCCGCACACGACGCTTTTGGGGGGCTTGGAACATGGACCCGAACAACCGCGGACCCGAAGAGTACGGCCATGACGACGACGGCCAGGCGCCTCGCTCGCGCCCGCCGCGCGAACCGCTCACGACCGACTTCGGGCACCACACACCGGCGCTCGCCCGCACGGTTCAGCTCGTCTCGGGCGATTTCCTGCTCACGGTCAACCCCGTCGACGGCAGCGAGATAGAAGCCTGCCCGCCGGGTGAGCGGCCACCGCGGCCGGTGAAGTACAGCGCGGCGGACCGCGCCGACCTGAGCCGCGCGACCCAGCCGCCGATCCCGCCGGGCCCGGCCCAGCCACGCCTGCCGCTCCTGGAGCGCCAGGAGGAGCGCGAGCGGCTCGTACGCCTCCTGGCGCGGGGGCGCTCGGTACGGCTCACCGGAGCCGCGGGCTCGGGCCGCAGCAGCCTGCTCGACGCCGTCGCCGACGACTGCGCGGACCTCGCACCGGACGGTGTCGTACGCCTCTCCGGATACCGGCGCACGGCGAACGATGTGCTCCACGACCTCTTCGGCGCCGTCTACGAAGCGCCCCTGTACCGGCCGCAACGGGACGAACTGCTCCGCCTCGTCAACGAGATCGGTGCGGTCGTCGTCCTCGACGACGCGGAGTTCGGCGGTGCCGCGCTCGACGAACTGCTCGACGCCACCCCCGAGTGCGCCTTCGTGATCGCCGCGACACCCGACGTGGCCGCGCCGACCGCCGACTCCCTCCTGGAAGAGGTGTTCCTCGGCGGCCTCGACCGCAGTGGCGGCCTCGAACTCCTGGAGCGGGCCGTCGGACGCGTGCTGACCGAGGAGGAGTCGAACTGGGCGGGCGACCTCTGGTTCGAGTCCGAAGGACTGCCGCTGCGCTTCATGCAGGCCGGGGCGCTGCTGCGGCAGCGTGACCAGCTGAGTGCCAGTGCGGGCGCCGTCGAGGGGTTCGGCGTCTTCCAGGACGTGCCGGTCGATGCCGCCTTCGACGCGGCCGACCACGACGAGGTACCGCTTCCCTCGCTCGCCGAGGGCGCCGCGCCCGCCTCGCTGCTCGCGTCCCGGCTCAGTGAGTCGGCGCGCGCGACCCTGCGGTTCGCGATCGCGCTGGGCGGCGAGGTGCCGCATCAGGCGCATCTGCCCGCGCTCGTCGGAGACACCCACGCGGATGCCGCGCTCGCTGAACTGGCGGGCTGCGCGCTGGTCTCTCCGGTCGGCTCCCGCTACCGGCTCGCAGCCGGTGTGCAGGCCCAGCTGGAGGCCGCCGGATATGCGGACCGCGCCGAGGAGCAGGCGCTCGCGGCGGCCCGGCACTACACCTGGTGGGCCGGGCACCCCTCGGTGACCCCGGAGCGGGTCTGCGCCGAGGCCGACGCCCTGCTCGCCGCGCTCACCGTCCTGGTCCCGCTCACCGCGCCCCCGCTCGACGAGCAGGACGAGAGCATCGCCGTACAGCTCGCGCGTACGGCCGCGCCCGCGTTCGCCGGCGGTCTGCACTGGAGCGCCTGGGAGCGCGCGCTGCGCTCCGGCGCCGAGGCCTCCAGGCTCTCCGGCGAGGTGTCCGAACAGGCCTACTTCCACCACGAGTTGGGCATCCTCGCGCTCTGCGGCGGCCAGCTGGACCGGGCCCGCGCCGAGCTGGAGGCCTCCATCGGGCTGCGCGGCGCCCTCGCCGACAAGCGCGGCACGGTCGCGGGCCGCCGCGCCCTCGCCCTGGTCACCGACCGCTCCGGAGCCGTCGTGTCCGGCGCCGGCACGGCGGCCGGTGAGGAGGTGTCCGAGTCGCGGTACGAGGAGTCGGCGTCGCCTCCGGGAGGCGTACCGGCAGCCTTCCTCGCCGAACAGCCGGGCGAGCCCTCGACGTTGGTCACCCACCGCTCCGGGCCGGGCCCCGACCACAAGCGCGCCGGCATCGCGAGCCGACTGGTGAGCGGCACCCGGCGCAACCTGGTGGCCGCGGGCGCGGGCGTTCTGCTCGTCGCGGTCCTGGGCACCGTGGTGACGCTCGGCGCGACCTCGGACGGCAACACCGGAGCCCCGGCCGAGCAGGTCGGCGTCAACCCGTCGGCCAGTCAGGGCGCCGACGACGACAGCCTGGGCGCGGACAAGGCGAAGAAGGGCGACAGCGACTCCGGTACGGGATCCGTGAGTACGCCGACGGATCCGGGCCCCGACGGAACGTACGGGACGTCGGACGACCCGACGCCGCCGGAGACGGGGCAGCCGTCGGACAACCCGAGCGGCACGCAGGGCACCGGCAGCCCTTCGGCGTCGCCGTCCAAGTCGCCCACGAAGTCGCCGACGGGCAAGCCGCCGACGACCCCGAAGCCGTCGGACACCCCGCCTTCCGAGTCGCCGTCGTCGTCGGAAACTCCGACGACGCCCCCGGCTTCGCCCAGCACGTCGACGTCGCCGACCTCTTCGACCTCCGCAAGCGGCCCCAGCTCCAGCGCCCCGGAGACCGTCATCAGCAGCGCTCCCGCGAGCAGCAGTGAGGCCGGGTCGCCCAGTGCCCCGGTGATCTGAGGCAAGGAGCACGCGAGAGGGCCGGGTCCGAAGACGGACGCTGTTGGTTAATCCCGGGCCCTGATACTTCGCCCCGTCGTCATGCGGC
>NZ_JBHXMF010000023.1:117594-126194 GCF_042721055.1 Streptomyces sp. NPDC058470 | reverse complement strand
GTGGCAGTGCCACCGGGCCCCTCCTCATCCGCTCGCCAGAACTACAGCGCGCTGAATCCCACCTTGCGCTGAGTGGGCTCGCCGAGCTCCACGTACGCGAGGCGGTCGGCCGGAACCAGGACCTTACGGCCGTGGTCGTCCACGAGGCTCAGCAGCTGTGACTTGCCGGCCAGCGCTTCGGACACCGCGCGCTCGACCTCTTCCGGGGTCTGACCGCTCTCCAGAACGATCTCGCGGGGCGCGTGCTGCACGCCGATCTTGACCTCCACGGCTTTGTCCCTCCGACGGTCAGTGATGTGCGCGTGTGTCCGCGCCGTACGCAGCACACATTAGCCCGGTGAGGGGATGCGCATGCTCCGCCCAGGAACGCCAGGAGCGAACAGTGGGCGGGAACAAACGGACGGCCGGTTCCGAGCGGCGCGGACCGGCCGGTGGTCGACCCGTTCGCACGCGTCAGCCGGTCAGTGGTGATCCGTGCCGTGCAGGGGGAAACCCGCGATGCCCCGCCAGGCCAGTGAGGCCAGTAGCTGGACCGCATGCTCGCGCGGGACGCTGCGGTCGCTGTGCAGCCAGGACCGGGCGACGACCTGGGCCAGGCCGCCGAGGCCCGAGGCGAGGAGCATCGACTCGTCACGCGACAGGCCGGTGTCCCCCGCGATGACCTCGCAGATCGCCTCCGAGCACTGGTGCGTGACCTTGTCCACGCGCTCGCGGACCGCGGGCTCGTTCGTCAGGTCGGACTCGAAGACCAGCCGAAAGGCGCCGCCGTCGTCCTCGACGTACGCGAAGTAGGCGTCCATCGTCGCGTGTACACGCAGCTTGTTGTCCGTGGTGGACGCGAGTGCCGTCCGTACGGACTGGAGCAGGGACTCGCAGTGCTGGTCCAGCAGGGCGAGGTACAGGTCGAGCTTGCCCGGGAAGTGCTGGTAGAGGACCGGCTTGCTGACGCCCGCGCGCTCGGCGATGTCGTCCATGGCGGCCGAGTGATACCCCTGTGCAACGAATACTTCCTGGGCGGCGCCGAGGAGCTGGTTGCGTCGGGCACGGCGCGGCAGGCGAGTGCCCCGCGGGCGCGCTGCCTCTGTCTGCTCGATGGCTGTCACGCCGCCTCCCAAAATTGTCCACATGCGGTGAGCGCCGCGCCGCCATCGTACTTTTCGGTAACCGTGGTGTGCGCGGTGCGAGCGCACAATTTCACGTACCGGACGCCGAGCGGCAACGGCACATACGGTGCCGAAAGCGGGCGAGGCGGGCGCTTCGAGCTTTCTATGCCCTGATGGCCGGGCTGATCAGCGGCTCGCTTCCGGGGCGGCCGCGTCAAGGGCGGCCGTGCCGACAGCTCCGGCGGCGGCCGGGTCACCGGGCCGTCACCGGTAGTCGTCCTCGTCGAGTGTCACGACTCTGGCCTGCTCGGCGAGGTCCCCTTCGTCCGCGTTGGCGGGGTCCCCGGCCGTCGCCAGGTCGTCCTCCTGCGGTTCCAGGTCCGTGCGCTGTTCGGCCGCGTCGGCCTCGGGGGCCTCCGGGTCGAGCTCCTCGGGCTCGTCCTCGTTCGCGAATGTCTCGGGGTCTGTGGGGTCGACTGTCATGATTCCTCTTCCCGAGCGGTGCGCGTGATTCCCGAGCGGTATGCGCGTTCCCGGGCGATGCGCGTGATTCCCGAGCGGTGCGCGTGCGCTCCTGTACGAGATTCGCTCCTGTGCGAGATACGAGTGCCCCTGTCTGAGCCTAGGAGACACTCGATCGGGGCGCGATGTGATCCGTTCTCCATGGGCCCGCGGTCTCCGACGGCGAATGATGGCGATCTGTGACGCTGGATGTGGGTGACTTGTGACGTCGAACAGATCTGTGACGGCGAACACACGAACCACTGCGTGATCGTCTCGTAACATTGCCGCATGTCTTCGACCGAGCTGCCCTCCGTGCTGGCCACCACCCTCACACCGAAGGTCGGCGCCGTCAGGGTCGCGGAGGGTGAGCGGCTGAGGTCGGTCGGCCTGCCCGGGATCACGCTGACGGTGCGGTCGAGGCCGCCCGTGCGTGCGGGGCTGCCGCCCGCGTTGTACGTCCATGGCCTCGGCGGTTCCTCGCAGAACTGGTCGGCGCTGATGCCGCTGCTCGGCGACCTCGTGGACAGCGAGGCCCTCGATCTGCCGGGCTTCGGGGACTCGCCGCCGCCGGACGACGGGAACTACTCGGTCACCGGGCACGCGCGCGCGGTCATCCGTTACCTCGACTCCTCCGGGCGCGGACCCGTACATCTCTTCGGGAACTCGCTCGGCGGCGCCATCACCACGCGCGTCGCGGCCGTACGGCCCGATCTCGTCCGCACACTGACATTGGTCGCGCCCGCGTTGCCGGAGCTCCGGGCGCAGCGCACCACGTGGCCGACCGTGATGATCGCGCTGCCCGGGGTGGCGAGGCTGTTCACCAGGCTCACCAAGGACTGGAGCGCAGAGCAGCGCGTACGCGGGGTGCTGGCGCTCTGTTACGGGGATCCCGGCATGGTGACGCCCGAGGGGTTCCGCGACGCGGTCGAGGAGATGGAGCGGCGGCTCGCCCTCCCGTACTTCTGGGACTCCATGGCGCGGTCGGCGCGCGGCATCGTGGACGCGTACACGATGGGCGGCCAGCACGGGCTGTGGCGCCAGGCCGAGCGGGTCCTCGCGCCGACGCTCCTCGTCTACGGAGGCCGCGACCAACTCGTCTCCTACCGCATGGCCCAGCGAGCGGTCCGCGCCTTCCGGGACTCCCGGCTGCTGACGCTGCCGGACGCGGGGCACGTCCCGATGATGGAGTACCCGGAGACGGTGGCCACGGCCTTCCGTGAACTCCTCATGGACACCGGCGAGTTGACTCCTCCATCCGGTCCACCGGGTCCACCCGGTCAATCCGGTCCATCGACTTCATCGGGTTCGTCGTCGACCGCCGCCGGTGCGGGGAGCTGAGGGGGGTCGTGGGACGTCATAGCCGTCGGGGCCGGTCCGACGAGAGGGCCGACAAGGCCAGGAACACCGACAGTGCCGACAGCGTCGGCAGAGCGTCCGGGGCGGACGCCTCGCAGTCGGCCGCGGCGCCGGTCACCGGTCCTGGCGCGCCCGGCCCGATGCCTCCGACCGGCAGGGCGCCGGCTCACGGGATCCCACGACTCCCGGACGGGACTCCGGCGCACGGTGTGCCGCGCTTCCCGGACGGGACGCCCGCGAGTGGTGTCCCGCAGGTGCGCGGAGGCCATCCCGAGGCGCATGAACCGGGCGGTGGCTGGGGGCAGTTGAGGTCCGGCGCTCCCCAGGGTGTGGCGGCAGGTGTTCCGCAGGGCGGTGAGGCCGGGTATTACGGGCCGCGGATACCACCACAGCGTCACATGTCCGCGCCGAGTGTTCGGCAGGCCTACCTCGACGCCTTCGGCGGCGAACCCGACGAGGGCGACGACCTTTTCGCGTCCCGTACCGGCGCCGCGCGCCGCGGCGACCTCTACGCCTCCGTCACCGACTGGGGCACGGACGTCGACGCGCAGCCGCCGGCGGAGTTCGGGGAGCCGGGGAAGGGCAGGGCCGGCAAGGGGCGGACGTTCACCGGGATCGCGGCGGCCGCCGTCACCACCGTGCTCGCCGTCGTCGTGGCCGGACAGGTGGCCAGCGGACGGGAGGGCACCGGGAGCGAGGACACCGGAGTGCGCGCGCAGTCCACCAACGGTGGCAACCGCGGAGTCCTCGACGTCTCGGCGGCACCGGCCCCCTCGGTGGCACCGAGCGTGACGCCACTGACGTACGACCAGAAGATGACCAAGAAGTACGCGCTCGGCGCGACGCTCGACGGATCGGGGGAGTTCGACGCCGTCCCCGGGCTCGCCAAGGCGCCCGGCAAGGGGCAGAAGTTCACCTATCGCGTCGACGTGGAACAGGGGCTCGGTCTCGATGCCTCGCTCTTCGCGCAGGCCGTGCAGAAAACTCTGAACGACGACCGGAGTTGGGCCCACAACGGCGGCCGTACTTTTGAGCGGATTTCCTCCGGGAAGCCCGACTTCGTGATTACCCTGGCGAGCCCGGGCACCACCGCCGAATGGTGTGCCCTGTCCGGGCTCGACACGACCGAGGACAATGTGTCGTGCGACTCGGCGTCGACCGAGCGCGTCATGATCAACGCATACCGCTGGGCGCAGGGCTCCGAGACCTACGGTGACCAAATGCAGGCATACCGGCAGATGTTGATCAATCACGAGATCGGTCACCGGCTCGGATACAGCCACGTGACCTGCGACAAGGACGGCGAACTGGCCCCCGTGATGCAGCAGCAGACCAAATTCCTCGACCACGACGGGATCCACTGCAAGGCCAACCCCTGGCCCTATCCCGGGAGTTGATCGAGGTCCCAGGGGTCACGTCGACATGCGGCGAAAGTTCGGCGCATTCGGGGGCGCGTACGGGAGTTGCTGGAGCGCGTGGGGCTCGAAGGGTCGCACTACGACCGCTATCCGCACGAGTTCAGCGGCGGACAGCGCCAGCGCGTCGGCATCGCGTGGGCGCCCGCGGCCGAGCCGCACGCCATCGTGTGCGACGAACCGGTTTCCGCACTCGACGTCACCACCCAGGCCCAAGTGGTCGCCCTGCTCGCCGAACTGCAACGGGAACTCGGGCTCGCTCTGGTTTTCGTGGCCCACGACCTCGCCGTCGTACGCCAGGTCGGCGACCGGGTGGCCGTGATGCGGCGCGGGCGGATCGTCGAATACGGACTCGCCGACGAGGTGTACGAATCCCCGCGAGACCCGTACACAAAGCAGCTGCTGGCCGCCGTACCGGTGCTCGATCCGGAGATCGCTGCACAGCGCCGAACCGCCCGTCGGGCACTGGCCGTGGTCTAGCGAAACGTAACTGCTTGATCCCTTAGCGCGTAGGAACGCGACCTGCGCGGGAAAGTTACGACCGTTCACCCCTTTTGGTGGTGCGATGGACAACCGTCCGTCGCACCACCGCCATATCCGCATACGTTCGTCCCGCTGCGAGCCGCCGGGTCAACGGCGGCTCCCCATATGGGAGATCGGGGGTGCACACGTGCGCATCGGACTGCTTACGGAGGGTGGCTATCCGTATGTGAGCGGTGACGCCAGGCTCTGGTGCGACCGGCTCGTACGCGGGCTCGGGCAGCACGAGTTCGACATCTATGCGCTCAGCCGTAGCGAGCGCCAGGAGGACGAGGGCTGGATCCAACTGCCACCGCAGGTCAGCCGGGTACGGACGGCCCCGCTGTGGATGGCTGAGGACGACGGCGTGGTGTACGGGCGGCGGGCGCGGCGGCGCTTCGCCGAGGCGTACGGAGAGTTGGCCGCCGCCGTGTGCGAGGGGTCGGGGGCGGCCGTCGCCGATGCGGGGACCTCCGGCGACAGGGGCGCTGCTGGTGCTGGTGGCAGGAGGACCACTGGTGACGCGGGGGCTTTTGGCGACACGAGGACTTCTGGCGAGAGGGGGGCTTCTGGTGGCCTGGGGGCTTTTGGCGACGCGGGGGCTTCTGCCGGAGTTGAGGCGGACCGTTTCGGCAGTGCGCTGTACGAGCTCGCCGAACTTGCTCGAGACGAGGGCGGTCTGATCGGGGCGCTTCGCTCCGAGAGTGCCGTGCGTGCGCTGGAGCGTGCGTGTCGCGCACCCGGCGCACTCCGAGCCGCGCGCGCCGCACGTGTGCCCGATCTGCTCGCGGTCGCCGCCCACTTCGAGCGGGCACTGCGCCCCTTGTCCCTCGACTGGTACGAGGGCGACGGGCTCGACTCGGTCGACCTGTGCCACGCGACCGCCGGCGGCACGGCGGCCCTGCCCGGCCTCCTCGCGCGGCACTTCTCCGGGGTGCCCCTGCTCGTCACGGAGTACGGCGTGCAGTTGCGGGCGCACTACCTCGCGTCCGCCTCCGTCGGGAACGCCCCCGCCGTGCGGGCGTTGCTCGCCGCGTTCCACGGCAGGCTCACCGGCGAGGTGTATCGCGCGGCCGCTCTCCTCACACCCGGCAACACGCACGCCCGCCGCTGGCAGGAGCGGTGCGGCGCCGACCGCACCAAACTGCGCACCGTCTACCCCGGCATGGAGGCCTCCCGCTTCGCGGAGGTCGGGGAGAACACGGAGGCCGCCGGGTACGCGGACCCCGACACGCTGGTGTGGGTCGGCCGTATCGAACCCGCCAAGGACCTGATCTCCCTTCTGCACTCCTTCGCGGAGATCCGCAAAGAGGAGCCGAAGACGCGGCTGAGGATCGTCGGAGCGCCCGCCGACGGAGCGGACGGCGCGACCTACCTGGCCCACTGCAAGGCGCTGGCCGCGCAGCTCTTCCCCGACGAGGCGGACGGCGTCCACGCGGTCGGCGACAACCCGGTGTCGTTCGAGGAGATCGGCGGCCCGGAGGTCCCCAGCCTCCCGGAGGCCTACGCCTCCGGAGCCGTGATCGTCCTGTCCAGCGTGGTCGAAGGCTTCCCGATCAGCCTGGTGGAAGCCATGTTCTGCGGTCGCGCCACCGTCTCCACGGATGTGGGCGCGGTCGTCGAGGTCATCGGCGGTACGGGGCTTGTGGTGCCGCCGCGCAATCCGCGGGCGCTCGCTGAGGCGTGCGTGGCGCTGCTGCGCGACCCTGAGCGCCGTGAGCGCCTCGGCGCGGCCGCCCGCGCACGCGCCCTCGAACTGTTCACCGTCGAGCAGAACATCACAGCATTTCACGGCATTTACCTGGAGATCGTCTCGCACTCCCCGGTACGGCGCGTGGTCGTCGACGAGGCGGGAGAGCCGCTCCCCTTCGGTGTCCCCGCGGAGGCCCACGTGCCCGGCCGCTGGACCGAGGCCCGCCTGATGCCCACGGGCCGACCGCGCTGGGCGGCGGGCGCTCCGGTGCGTGCGACGGTTCCCGTCCCCGCCGGGGAGGGCGCGTGATGAACGAACTCGGAGAACTGGACCGTCCGGGGCGGCCGAGCAGCCCCGGCGCCTGGGACGCGCGGTCGGAGGAGTGGCTTGTGACGGGGGTTGGCGAGATGGCCGTACGGATTGAGAGCGGTGAGCGGGAGTTGGAGGCGAAGGCGAAGGCGGAGTCGGAGGCGGCATCTGCGTCTGCGTCTGCGTCGGAGGCGACTGAGGGAGGGGCGCGTGGGGCGCACGGGGTTGTGGACGGCGCGGACGCGGGAGCGAGTGGGGTGCGCGAGAGCGCGGGTGGCTTGAGCGAGCTTCTTGATGAGACTCGTGAGCCTCATGAGGAGACTCATGATGAGACTCATGAGGCGCTTGAAGGGGCCCGTGATGCCCTTGCGGAGGTTCGTGAGGCCTTTGGCGCGGCGCGCGACGGTGTAGGTGGCGCCGCGCGCAAAGCCGGCAGCAGGCGTGGTGCCGTGGACCCGGTGAAAGCCCTGATACACCGGCACCGGGAGCTCTGCGAACGGGCCGTGGACCCACTGGAGATCGCGGCGGGCCTTGAGGCACACGGGGTGACCGACCGGACCGCCGCGCGGTTCCGGCACCGGGACGTGTTCTCGCTCGCCGAGGAGTTGTACGCGCGCGTGCCCCGTGACGGGGAGTCCACGCAGCGCTCCGCGCCCTCCGGGCCTCTGTGGGTGCGCGCCGACTGGGCCGCGCTCGCCCTGCTGCCGGGCGCCCTGTGCGCGGCGGCCGTGACCGGGGTGCGGGTCACCGAAGGGCAGCCGCGCCTGGTGGTCGCCGTGGTCGGCGCCCTCGCTGTGGCACTCGGCCTGCGCGTCGCCCTCCGCCGCGGCCCCCTGAGCGTCACGCACCACACGACGAGCGGCACCCGTGCGTGGACATGCTGGCTGATCGCGTACGCCCTCCTTGGCGACGGGCTGCTGAGCGCCGGTGTCGAAGGTGGCCCCGACGGCCCGTGGCCCCTGGCCGGCGCACCCGTCCTTGCCCTTGCCCTGGCCTGCGCCCCGGCAGCCTGGTGCGCGCACCTCTTCGCCGTACGCGCCCGCCGCAGGCTGGCCGCCAGCCGCGGCCTGGAGGAGTTCGCGGCCTCCGTGCAGCCCCTGCTCCTCGGGGTGTTCGGGCTCTTCCTCTGCGCCCTCGGCGGGCTGCTCGCCCTGTGCGGGGCCGCGCTCGACGAGTCTGCCGGGTACGCCGGAGCCGGTGCCCTCGGCGCGCTGCTCCTGCTCGCCCGGCTGCTCGCGGCGCGCGGCTTCACCCACGCCCCGGCCGTCGTCCTCGCCACCGCGGGTGCCGTCGAGGCGACCGCCCTGGCCACCGTCTTCGCGGGCCGCCTCCCCGGCTGCGCGTTCCTGTCGGTACCCGTCGACACGGTCGTCGTCGCCTGGGGCCCGGGCGCCGTCCCTGCCCTGATGTGCGGCGCGGCCACCCTCGTCCTCCTCATCCACTCCACCCGCACGCTGACCCGAGCCTCTGCCCACGCCCTCCCCTGCGGGGCGACATGACCAGCCGACGGGGCGGTGAGCGCTCTGCCCTGGAGACCGGTACCGGTTCACGGGCAGACCCGAGCCTCGGCTCGCGCCCAGGCATGCAGGCTGCCTCGCGGGTAGACCTGTGGACCGGCTCAGGGGGAGAGCCCGAGTCCGGCACGGGGGTGGACCTGTGGACCGGCTCGCGCGCAGCCCTGAAGGCGGGCTCGGGGGAAGA
>NZ_JBHXMF010000023.1:0-117498 GCF_042721055.1 Streptomyces sp. NPDC058470 | reverse complement strand
GGACCTGTGGACCGGCTCGCGCGCAGCCCTGAAGGCGGGCTCGGGGGAAGACCTGTGGACCGGCTCAGGGGCAGAGCAGGCAGAGCAGGCAGAGCCCAAGTCCGGCTTGTGCGCAGAGCTGTGGACCGGCTTACGGGCAGACCTGGAGGCCGGCGTGCAGGCAGACCTGAGGAGCGGCTGGTGCGCAGAGCTGAGTCCCAGCTCAGGGGTCGACCCGAAGACCGCCTCGCGCGCAGCCCTGAAGACCGGCGCACCGCAATCGGTGCCGTGTGCCGCGACCCGAAACCTGGCTCACGGTGCGCCCCAGCGCAGTGAGCCACGCCCGGCGGCCGGGGCTTTTCCCCCGTACCGGGCCCATTGCTCCCGCGGGGCCGACACCGCGGGCCCTCTCCCTGACCCACGGCATCACCCCGAAGGAGAACGCCAGATGATCACCTCCCGAACCGGAGAATCCGCCCCGGGAGCTGCCCGATGAGGGTCCTGCTGATCGGAGCCAACGGATACCTCGGCCGCTTCGTCGCCGACAGGCTGCTCGCCGACCCGGCCGTGCAGCTCACCGCACTCGGCCGGGGCGACGACGCCGACGTACGGTTCGACCTCGCCTCCGGCAGCCCCGGCGCGCTCACCCGCTTCCTGGACGCGGTGCACCCCGGAGCCGTCATCAACTGCGCCGGCGCCATCCGCGGCGGCGCACGCGAACTCACCCGGCACAACACCGTCGCCGTCGCCACCGTCTGCGAGGCCCTGCGCCGCAGCGGTTGCGGAGCGCGACTCGTGCAGATCGGCTGCGGCGCTGAGTACGGACCCAGTCAGCCCGGCTCCTCCACGGCCGAGGACGCTGTGCCACGCCCGGGTGGCCCGTACGGCGTGAGCAAGCTCGCCGCCACCGAACTCGTCCTCGGGTCCGGCCTGGACGCCGTCGTACTGCGGGTCTTCTCGCCCGCCGGGCCCAGCACCCCGGCAGGCTCCCCGCTGGGCCGCCTCGCCGAGGCCCTGCGCCGCGCCATGCAGTCCGGCGACGGCGAACTCAAGCTCGGCGGACTCGGCGTCCAGCGCGACTTCATCGACGTCCGCGATGTCGCTCGCGCCGTCCACGCCGCCTCGCTCTCCGCTGCCCAGGGCGTCATCAACATCGGCTCCGGCCGCGCCGTACGCCTCCGCGACGCCGCCGCCGTCCTCGCCCGCGTCGCCGGTTACGGCGGCGCGCTGCACGAACTCGACGGACCTTCCAGCCCCATCAGGCCGACCATCGGCCACCCCCGCACCGAACCGGACCATGCGGCCCCGGCCGCCTACCCCTATCCGGACGGCTGCGGCAGCTGGCAGCAGGCCGACGTACGCACCGCACGCGACCGGCTCGGCTGGCGGCCCCGGATCAACCTCGAGGAATCCCTCGCCGACATCTGGATGGAGGCGGCGTGCCGTATCTGACCAGCACCGCAACGGGCACCGCGAGCACCGACTTAGGCCTCGGCTTCGGCATCCCCGGCTATGCACACCCCCTTGTGGCTCCCGTGGAATGGAGCGAACTCACCCGCCCTGGTACCCCCTTGCACTGGGTCGTCCTGAACGTGGCCAAGGGCCCCGGCAGCCGCCCCGACCCGCACTGCCTGGAGGCCGCCGGACGGCTGCGCAACGCGGGCGTCCGGGTGCTCGGGAGCCTGGACAACACATTTGGCGCGCGCACCTTCGGTGAGCTGGTCTCCGACGCGCACCGGTATCTCGACTGGTACCGGGTCGACGGGTTCCTGCTCGACCGCTGCCCCACCGAGCGCGCCGCGCTTCCCGAGGTCCGCCGCACGGTCACCACACTCCGCGCGCTCCTCGACGGGGCGCATATCGTGCTGGGCCACGGCCGCCACCCGTACCCCGGATATGCCGAGAACGCCGACCAGTTGGTGACCTTCTCCGGCCCCTGGAGCGACTACCGCTGGTCGCAGGTCGCCGAGTGGACCGCCGACTATCCGCCCGAGCGCTTCTGCCACTTCGTGCATGGCGTACCGCGCGGCCATCTCGACGAGGCGCTGCGCATCGCCCGCTGGCAGGGCGCCTCGACGATCTACTTCACCGACCGCACGGATCGCGGCGGCCGCGTCGACCCCTGGGAGAACGTGCCCGGCTACTGGGACGAAATCGTCTCGCGGATCGGAACGGGTGTCTCGGAATGAAGAAGGGCGTGGCAGTGTTACGGGGAGTGCAACTGTAGTGATTGACCGACCAACGGAGTCCCCGTGTCGCTGCCACCCCTGGTCGAGCCCGCCGGCGAGCTCACCGTAGACGAGGTCCGTAGGTACTCCCGCCACCTGATCATCCCTGACGTGGGCATGGACGGGCAGAAGCGGCTGAAGAACGCCAAGGTGCTCTGTGTGGGCGCCGGCGGCCTCGGATCGCCGGCGCTGATGTACCTGGCCGCCGCGGGCGTGGGCACCCTCGGCATCGTGGAGTTCGACGAGGTCGACGAGTCGAACCTGCAGCGCCAGATCATCCACAGTCAGGCGGACATCGGCCGCTCCAAGGCCCAGTCGGCCCGCGACTCCGTCCTCGGCATCAACCCGTACGTGAACGTGGTCCTTCACGAAGTGCGGCTTGAAGCCGAGAACGTGATGGACATCTTCAGCCAGTACGACCTGATCGTCGACGGCACGGACAACTTCGCGACCCGCTACCTGGTCAACGACGCGGCCGTGCTCCTCAACAAGCCGTACGTGTGGGGCTCGATCTACCGCTTCGACGGCCAGGCGTCCGTCTTCTGGTCCGAGCACGGGCCCTGCTACCGCTGCCTCTACCCGGAGCCCCCGCCCCCCGGCATGGTCCCCTCCTGCGCCGAGGGCGGCGTCCTTGGCGTGCTGTGCGCGTCCATCGGCTCCATCCAGGTCAACGAGGCGATCAAGCTCCTCGCGGGCATCGGCGAGCCGCTGGTCGGCCGCCTGATGATCTACGACGCCCTGGAGATGCAGTACCGCCAGGTCAAGGTCCGCAAGGACCCGGACTGCGCGGTCTGCGGTGAGAACCCGACCGTCACCGAGCTCATCGACTACGAGGCCTTCTGCGGCGTCGTGTCCGAGGAGGCCCAGGAGGCGGCCGCCGGCTCGACGATCACTCCCAAGCAGCTCAAGGAGTGGATCGACGACGGCGAGAACATCGAGATCATCGACGTCCGCGAGATCAACGAGTACGAGATCGTCTCGATCCCCGGCGCCAAGCTGATCCCGAAGAACGAGTTCCTCATGGGCACCGCCCTGGAGACCCTTCCGCAGGACAAGAAGATCGTCCTGCACTGCAAGACGGGTGTCCGCAGTGCGGAAGTCCTCGCCGTCCTGAAGTCCGCGGGTTTCGCGGACGCGGTGCACCTCGGCGGCGGAGTGATCGGCTGGGTCAACCAGATCGAGCCGGACAAGCCGGTGTACTGATCGATGTACTGAGCAGCTGCTCTTCCGATGGCGGGGGTTGTGGGCACCGAGGGTGCCCGGAGCCCCCGCCATCGTCATGAACAGACCTTGCCGTCCTTCGGCACCGTCCCGTTCAGTAGATAGCTGTTCACCGTGGAGTCGACGCAGTCGCTCCCGCTCCCGTACGCCCCATGTCCCTCGCCCTTCCAGGTGAGCTCCACGCCGACACCCCTGCCCAGCTCGTCGGCCATCTTGCGGGCGCCCTCGTACGGCGTCGCCGGGTCCCCGGTGTTGCCCACGACCAGGACGGGCTCGGCTCCCGGCGCGCTGACCTCCGGGTTGTCGAACTGACCGGCCACCGGCCAGTCGTGGCACCAGCCCGCCGTGTCCCAGCCCAGGTAGTCGCCGAAGACGGGCGAGATCTTCTCGAACTCGGCCAGCTGCTTCTTCGTCTCCTCGGGAGTCGGCCGTTGCTTTTCGTCCAAGCACGATATGACCCGTTGTGAATGCGTCGTCGTGCCGTAGTTGCCCGAGGCGTCACGGTCGTTGTAGCTGTCGGCGAGTGACAGCAGCTCCGAGCCGTCCCCTTCCTCGGCCGCGTTCAGAGCGCTGGTCAGTGCCGGCCAGCTCTGCTCGCTGTAGAGCGGCACGACGATCCCGGTCAGGGCCAGCGTCTGGGTGAGCTTGCGTCCGGAAGAGCTCGGCAGCGGACTCGCGTCGATCCGGTCCAGCAGGTCCGTGATCTTCTGGGAGCCCTGCTTGGGGTCCTGGCCTGTGGACGTGAGGTAGTTGTCCAGGGCGCGCTGGAAGCCCAGGGCCTGGTTCTTGGCATGGCCCACCGTGTCGGCGCTCGGGTCGACGACGGCGTCCAACACCAGGCGTCCCACGTTCTTCGGGAACAAGTGGGCGTACACACCGCCGAGTTCGGTGCCGTACGAGATGCCGAAGTAGTGCATCTTCCGGTCGCCGAGGACCTGGCGCATCAGGTCCATGTCGCGGGCCGTGTCGGTCGTCGAGACGTGTGACAGCAACTTGCCGGCGGCTTTCTCGCAGCCCTTGCCGAAGGCGGTGGCGTCCTTGAAGTACGCCGCCTCCTCAGACGCGTCGTCCGGTGTGGCGTCCACCGACTCGGCGGCCTGGATCTCCTCGTCGCTGCGACAGCGCACGCCTTCGCTGGCGCCGACCCCGCGCGGGTCCCAGCTCACCAGGTCGTACCGGTCGTGAAGCTGGCCCACAGCACTCTCGTACGCGGGCATCGTGGAGACGCCCGAGCCGCCGGGGCCACCGAAGTTGAACAGGAGAGAGCCGATGCGGTCGCTCTGGTCGCCGCTCGCCTTCGAGCGGATCAGCGCGAGGCCGATCGTCTCGCCGTCCGGCTTCGCGTAGTCCAGCGGCACCTTGAGCGTCGCGCACTGCCAGTCGCCGCCCGGCGCGGGGGAGTCCGAAGCGGCCTTGCAACGGCCCCAGTCGAGCTTCTGCGAGGTCAGTGAGGCGGGCAGACCGGACGGTGTGGCGGAAGAAGGCGCGGCGGCGGACGGGCTGTCGCTGTTCTTTCCCTCGTTCTCGCCGTCATCGGACGAGCCTCCGCTACAGCCGGCCACCAGCAACGCGGCGGCGGCCGCGGCCGTCCACCGTGCGAATCGCGTCATGAGCTTCCCCCCTTGCCCGTGCTCCGCCGGAAGTCGCGGATCACATGCAGGCAATATTAGGCGGCCACGGGCTGCGATCGTCGCGCCCTGTGGATAACCGTTTGACCTGCGGCTTTCTAGGAGCAGACGGTTCCCGCCGACGGCACGGTTCCCTCCAGCAGATAGCCGTTCACCGCGTCCTGCACGCACTTGTTCCCGCTGTCGTACGCGCCGTGCCCCTGGCCCTTGTACGTCAGCTCGACACCGACTCCCTTGCCCAGCGCGTCCACCATCTTCTTCGCCCCCTCGTACGGCGTCGCCGGGTCGCCGGTGTTTCCGACGACGAGGATCGGCGCCGCACCGGCAGCGCTCACGTCAGGGTGGTCGGCGGCGCCCGCCACTGCCCAGTCGGTGCAGCTGACCATGCCCCAGGCCAGATAGTCGCCGAACAACGGCGATGAGGCCCGGAACTCCGGAAGCTTCGACTCCACGTATTCGGAGGTGTAGCGCGGCTTGTCGTCCGCGCAGTTGACGGAGATGTTCGCCGCCGTGATGTTGCTGTACTGCCCGTTCTGGTTGCGCCCGTTCATCGAGTCCGACAGCAGCATCAGCACCTTGCCGTCACCGTCGTACGCCTGCTCCAGACCTTCCGTCAGGTACTCCCAGAAGTCCTTGGAGTACAGGGCCTGCGCGATGCCGTTGGTCGCGGCGGTCTGAGTGAGCTGACGCGGGAAGACGCCGGGGATCGGCTTGCTGTCGAGGTCCGCGAGAAGCTTCGCGATGCGGTCCTTGACGTCCTGCGCGGTGTCGCCGATCGGGCAGTCCTCGGTCTTCGAGGTGCAGTCCTCGGCGAAGTTGTCGAGCGCGAGCTGGAAGCCCTCCGCCTGCCCCAGCGAGCCCTGCTCCGCGTTCTGTGTCGGGTCGACGACCGCGTCGAACACCGCCCGTCCCACGTTCTTGGGGAACAAGTGTGCGTAGACCCCGCCGAGTTCGGTGCCGTACGAAATACCGAAGTAGTGCAGCTTGCCATCGCCGAGAACCTGGCGCATCAGATCCATGTCCCGGGCCGCGTCGGTGGTGCGCAGGTGCGGGAGGGTCTTGCCCGAGTTCTTCTCGCAGGCCGCGTTGAAGCTCTTGGTGTTCTCCAGCAGTTTCTCCCGCTCGGCGCTGTCGTCCGGCGTGGCGTCCTGCTGGAAGTACTCGTCGAGCTGATCGTCGCTCTCGCATGTCACGCCGGCACTGCGGCCGACCCCGCGCGGGTCGAAGCTCACCAGGTCGTAGCGAGTACGCAGCTTCGCGTAGTCCTCACCGAAGGCGGGCAGTGTGGTGACGCCGGAGCCGCCGGGGCCCCCGAAGTTGAAGACGAGCGAGCCGACGCGCTTGCTCTGGTCGCCGCTGGTCGTCGCCCGGATCAGCGCGAGCCCGATCGTGTCGCCCTTGGGCGCGGCCCAGTCGAGGGGCGCCTTCAAGGTGGCGCACTGCCACTGCGTACCGCCCGGAAGAGGCGAGGGAGCATCCCCGCCACCCTCGGACTCGGACGGCGCCGGGCAGTCCTTCCAGCTCAGCTTCTGGGCCGTCAGATCCTCGTCCTTGGAGTCGTCGCCGCAGCCCGTCATCAAGGACGACAACAGGACGGCGGTGACGGTCAGGGCGGCGGCGCGCAGCTGGGGAGGGTTCGGCATGCTCCCCATCCTGCGGTCGTGCCGGGCAGGGCGCTCGGGGCGCGAGCCGTGTGGGTGAGGACGCGCTGTGTCCCGTACGAGATGGCTCGTACGGTGCGGCGTGTCGTCGTACGAGACGGCCCCGTACGGTGCCGCGTGATCCGCCTGACAGGCTCTATAGCGCGCCCTTGCGCGTCAGGTGGTTGAAGAACAGCCACCCCGGCAGCACCGGAATCCACAGTGTCAGCAACCGGTACAGGAGTACGGCGGGTGCTGCGACCTCCTTGGGGAGGCCGACCGCGATCAGGCCGACCGTGAGGGTCGCCTCGACCGCGCCGACGCCACCGGGGGTCGGCGCCGCCGAGCCGAGCGCGTTACCGGCGAGGAAGACGACGGCGACGCTGGCGAGGCTGAGGGTGTGGGTCTCCTCGTGGCCGAATGCACGGATCGACGCGTCCAGGCACATCACGAAGCAGGCGGTGAGCAGGAGCATGCCGCCGATGCCGGTGATCAGCTTCTGCGGCCGCTGCAGCACGTCGAGCATGCGCGGGATGACGCCCGCGAACAGCGACCTCACGCGCGTGGAGACGAATTTGCGCAGGAACGGCACCGATGTCACCACGAGGACCAGTACGGCGACGGTGAGCAGACCGGCGATGACCGTGCGGGACGGCGACAGGGAGGGTGTTTTCTCGGTGCCGGTCAGGTAGCCGAAGGAGAGCAGCATCAGGATGTGGCAGCCGAGTCCGAACAGCTGCGACGCGCCGACGCTGGCCACCGCGAGCCCCGGCCGCACCCCGGCGCGCTGCAGGAATCGCGTGTTCAGGGCCACGCCGCCGACTGCGGCGGGGGCCACGATCTTCACGAACGAGCCTGCCACCTGCGCCGCCACGGCGCGCAGGAACGGAACGCGCTCGGGCACGAAGCCGAGCAGACTCATCGCCGCCGCGAAGTAGCTCAGCGCCGAGAACAGCACCGCCGCGGCGACCCAGCCCCATTCGGCGCTGTCGAAGAGGGTGCCGAACTCGATATGGGTGAGCTGGGTCAGCAGGAAGTAGGCGCCGATAGCGCCGGCGATGAAACTGAGCAGGGTGCGCGGCCGAACACGCTCCAGGCGGACGGGTTCGACCGGTGCCTGCGGCCTGATCAGCAGCACCTGGTGGCGGATCTGGGTGAGCAGATCCTCCTCGCGCGCCTCGTCCAGTGCATCGTCGATCGCCCGCTTCTCGGCCCGCTGCTCCGCCCGAACGGCCTTCTTGTCCGGCTTTTCCAGTACGGGCGCGGTGTCTTCCTTGGCTTCCTCGGCGCGGGCGAGTCTGTCCAGCCGGGAGGCCTCCAGAACCGCTTCACGCTCGCGCTGGGCGCGCTCCCGGGCGAGTTTGCGCAGAGTCGCGCGCGTGGCGCGCGTCAGCGCGATGGGCTGGAGCATCGGCAGACAGTCGGCGACCGAGTCCGGGCCGAGTACGCCGACCGCAGAGGCCACCGCGCGCTCGGCGCCCACGCGAAGCCCCATGGTGGTGACCAGCTGGGCGATGTCCACGCGCAGCAACAGGTCACCGGCGGCAATCTCGCCGCCGCGCAGATCGGTGAGGATCACCGTGCCGGAACGATCCACCAGAATCGCGTCTCCCGCGAGCCTGCGATGCGCGATGCGCCGGGACTGCAGTGCCTGCACCTGATGCCAGGTGTCGCGCAGGAGGTCGTCGGTGATGAACTCGTCGGGCAGTGAGTCGAGGGTGCGGCCACCGGTGTGCTCGTAGACGAGCATCACGGCGTCCGGGCCCAGTTCGGAGGTCGCGATCAGCTTGGGCGCGTTGGCTCCGGCCGCGATGGCCGCGTACGCGAGAAGGGCCTCCTGTTCGAGGGCCTGGCGCAGGGACTGGAGGCTGCGGCGGGTGGTGATGCCGCGCAACGTGAGCCGTCGCCATACACGGTAGAAGAAGCCCTGTGCCTGCTGCTCGCGGTCAACCACCGTGACGTCCAGTGGTGGGCCGTCCTCCAGGGTGACGAAGTAGCGTCGGCCGCGGTCGCCGTTCTCCGTGGCGACCTCATGGGCCTCCTCGCGGGCCGCCGTCACCGGATGGAAGCCGACGTGCCGCAGTCCCGCCATCAGCGTCCGCCCGGTGGGCCGTACGTTCGGCGAGCCGACCGCGTACAGCGTCCCGTACGCGACGGTCCAGCCGATCAGCACCGTGAGGATGATCGAGAACGGCGTCGTATAGCCGGTGACCAGCATCGAGAAGGCGTCGAGGAGCAGCACCACCCACAGCACCGCGCGCCAGCGGGGTCGGCGGGACATGCCGACGGCCGTCATGTACGCGATGACCGGCGCGAGATAGCCGTGCACCGGGTCGGTGAGGGCGTGGATGTCGCCCGGCGAGGGCTGGGTGAGCGCTTCCTGGATGGAGTTCGGGGCGGCTTTCGCGACCCACAGGTCGGTGGCGAGTGTCACTCCGTGCGCGAGGACCGCGGCGAGGACGCCGTCGGCGATCCGCAGCCCGTCCCGTTTGATCAGCCGTTCGATCGCGAATGCGACCGGTACCAGGAGGATCGCGATGCTCGATGCCAGACCTGCGATCTTGATCAGTAGATCGGGTGCCTGGCCCGTGCCCTTGTTGATGTCCTGTTCGAGTCCGGATGTGGTGCCGTGTGCGAACGCGGCGATGGCGAGCAGCAGGACGATCGCGAGGAACCCGACCAGGAGGCGCATCAGATCGGACGGACGGTGCACGCGCGCGGGGAGCAGCGGTTCGTCGCCCTCGACCTCGTCGTTGTGGACTTCGTCCACGCAGTCGGCGTCCCGCTCGACCTGCTTCTTCTCGTCGTCGTACGTCTTTTTGAACGTCTTGGGGGCGAGATCGTCGTCCGGCTTGGTGAGGGGCTCAGCGCGCGACGTGGTACTGGGCGCTTTGCCAGCCTTGGAGGTGGACTCGGTGATCTGCTCGCCCGTCTCCTTCTCGTCGGCTTCGCCGGAGTCCGGGCGCGACGAAGCCGCGGAGGTGCCCTCCGCGTTTTCGGGGTGCACGCCCTGCTGCCTCATGGACTCTTCTTGATCTCGTATCACCGGTCACCGCCCGCACGATGGTGGCATGCCCCACCGACACACGGGGGCATCAGGGTGCAAATGCGGGGGCGCACAGTCTGCCCCACGCGCTGCCTCGGAGCGAGGAATACGCACAGTCTTCACCACGTCACATTGTCGGTGGGGTGGTGCAGGATGGGGCGGATGAGCGAGGAGAGCCTTCCGGCGGACGACCTGCCGGAGTACGCGGAGCGGGTCCTTGAGGTCGCCGAGCTGATCCCGCCCGGGCGGGTGATGACGTACGGGGATGTCGCCGAGTGGCTGGAGGAGGGCGGGCCGCGCCAGGTGGGCCGCGTGATGGCCCTCTACGGGGGAGCGGTTCCGTGGTGGCGTGTCATACGCACGGACGGTGTGCTGCTCCCGGGCCACGAACTCGAGGCGCTGGCCCACTACCGCGTCGAGGGGACTCCACTGAAGGAGGCGGGCAGGGCGTCCGAAGGGCATCTGCCGCGCGTCGACATGAGACGGGCGCGATGGGACGGCGGCGAACGCGCGGAGAGTCACACCTGACAGCTTCCGGTATCGGACGGGCGGAGGGGGAGCCTGTGGCCCGTACGGGGGAAGCGAGGCACATCCGTGACATGCCGTACGTTCGAGGAACGCGGGACGCGCGGGGCCTGCGAGAAGAAGGGGAAGGCCTCCTTCCACAGTGCTCACCGGCGTAGCGTCGTCGACGCGGATCCCTCTCACCCCGCAGCCACCGCCCCGAACGCGCGGCAGTCCTCCCATCACTCGCCCGATCACCA
This sequence comes from Streptomyces sp. NPDC058470, assembly GCF_042721055.1. Classification (NCBI taxonomy): domain Bacteria; kingdom Bacillati; phylum Actinomycetota; class Actinomycetes; order Kitasatosporales; family Streptomycetaceae; genus Streptomyces; species Streptomyces sp. NPDC058470. The sequence goes on along the minus strand of NZ_JBHXMF010000023.1, from coordinate 106,992 downwards.
CCCCCGTCACGACGGCGCTCAGCGCCGACCGTGACGATCCCCAGCACAACCACCAGGACCGGCGAACCACGTGAGCTCCACTTCCTCCATCAGGCGCCTGTCGCACCCCAACGTGCGACAGGGGACCCGCGGCGCGTATCGACTGGTTCGTACCCCGCCGGGCCGAGTGGATCCCCCTCGTCTGGACGCAGGGCAGCGCTCCGTGGTTGACCACAAGGGCGGCCCACTGCTCGTTCTCGCAGGTCCGGGCACTGGAAAGACGACCACGCTGGTCGAGTCCGTGGCCGCCCGGATCGCACAGGGCTGCGATCCGGAACGGGTTCTGGTGCTGACCTTCAGCAGGAAGGCCGCCGTAGAGCTGCGCGACCGCATGGCGCTGCGCATAGGCGCCGCGCGCGCCCCACAGGCGACCACCTTCCACTCCTTCTGCTACGCCCTTGTCCGCGCCCACCAGGACAGCGACCTGTTCGTGGAACCCCTCCGGCTGCTGTCGGGTCCCGAACAGGACGTGGCGGTGCGCGAGCTGCTCGCGGGCCAGCCCGACCTGGAGCGCCTCGGTCTCACGCATGTGCGCTGGCCGGACGATCTGCGTGCCTGCCTGACCACCCGAGGCTTCGCCGACGAGGTCCGCGCGGTCCTGGCCCGCAGTCGTGAGCTCGGCCTGAGCCCCGATGCCCTGAACGCCTTCGCCGCCCGCATCGGCCGGCCCGACTGGGGCGCCGCCGCGGCCTTCCTCGCCGAGTACCTCGACGTTCTCGACATGCAAGGAGTGCTCGACTACGCGGAACTCGTCCACCGCGCGGTGCTGCTCGCCGGACGCCCCGGTGTCGCCGAACGCCTGGCCGCGCGGTACGACGCCGTCTACGTGGACGAGTACCAGGACACCGACCCGGCGCAGGTACGACTGCTGCGGGCCCTCGCAGGCAGTGGCCGTACCCTCGTCGCCTTCGGCGACCCCGACCAGTCCATCTACACCTTCCGGGGCGCCGACGTGAACGGCATCCTGGACTTCCCGGACGCCTTTCCGCGCGCGGACGGCCGCCCGGCGCCGGTCGAGGTCCTCAGGACGTCCCGCCGCTCGGGCGCCGTCCTGCTGACCGCCACCCGCCTGGTCACCCAGCGCATGCCGCTGACCCGCCTACCGGCGGAGAAGGTCCGGGCCCACCGCGAGCTGTCCCCGGTACGGGACGGCGGCCGGATCGAGGTCTACACGTACCCGACGTCCGGCACGGAGCTGGACAACATCGCCGACATCGTCCGCCGCGCCCACCTGGAGGACGGCGTCCCCTGGAGCGAGATGGCCGTCCTGGTGCGCGCCGGCTCCCGCACGATCCCGACGATCCGACGTGCGCTCACCGCGGCCGGGGTGCCGCTCGACATCGACGGCGACGATCTGCCGCTGCGGCACGAGCCGGCGGTCGCGCCGCTGCTGACAGCGCTGCGGGCGGTGGCGCGGGCGGAGCTGGGCACGGACACCGACTCCGGCGCCGACATCGACGTAACCGAGGTGGACGCTGCGGGGGACCTGCCTGGGCAGGAACACGCATCCGCGGAGGAAGCCGAGAGCGCCGACTCACGGGAGCCCCATGAGCCCCATCAGGCCGATGAGGCCCATGAGGTGGCTGTATCGGCCGTACCGGCCGGGCCGGAGCCGGAGACGCCGGAGACCCCCTGGCTCGACGCCGAAACCGCCCTCACCCTGCTCGCCTCGCCCCTCGCGAGCATGGACACCGCCGACCTGCGGCGCCTTGGCCGTGCACTGCGCGAGGAGGAGCGCGCCGCCGGCAACCACGTACCGCCGCCCTCCGACGAACTGCTGACCCGCGCGCTGGCCGAGCCGGAGCGGCTCGTCGCGCACGACCCTGCGTACGCCCGCGGCGCCCAGCGCCTGGGTGCGCTGCTGCGGAAGGCGCGGGAGCGCCTCGCGGGCGGAGGGACGGCCGAGGAGGCGCTCTGGGACCTGTGGGAGGGCACGCCGTGGCCACAGCGCCTGGAGCGGGCTGCCCGGCGTGGCGGCGCGGCCGGGCGCAACGCCGACCGCGACCTCGACGCCGTGTGCGCGTTGTTCGCGACCGCGACCCGCGCCGAGGAGCGCACCGGCGGCCGTGGCACCCTCAACTTCCTGGAGGAGATCGAGGCCCAGGACATCGCCGCCGACACGCTCACCCGCAGGGCTGTACGTCCCGACGCCGTGCGTCTGATGACCGCGCACCGCTCCAAGGGCCTGGAGTGGCGCCTCGTCGTCGTCGCGGGCGTCCAGGAGGGGCTGTGGCCGGACCTGCGCCGCCGCGGGTCCCTGCTGGAAGCCGACCGCATCGGACGCGACGGCCTGGCCGAACCCCTCACGCCCGGAGCGCTCCTCTCCGAAGAGCGCCGATTGTTCTACGTGGCCGCCACGCGCGCGCGTGAACGCCTCGTCGTCACCGCGGTGAAGGCCCCCGCCGACGACGGCGACCAGCCCTCCCGCTTCCTCACCGAACTCGGCGTCGAGCCCAAGGACGTCACCGGCCGCCCGCGCCGCCCGCTGTCCGTCGCGGCGCTGGTCGCCGAACTGCGCGCCACGACCGTGGATCCCCGAGCCTCGGACACCCTCAGGCAGGCCGCGGCCCACCGCCTGGCCAGGCTCGCCGCGCTCGGCGACGAGGACGGCCGACCTCTGGTGCCGTCCGCACACCCCTACCGCTGGTGGGGTCTGTACGAGCCGACCGAGAGCAAGATTCCGCTGCGCAACCGCGACCAGCCCGTCGTGCTCTCCGGAAGCGCTCTCGACCAGCTCGCCAACACCTGCGCCCTGCAGTGGTTCCTGGGGCGCGAGGTGAAGGCCGACGCGCCCGCGACCGCAGCCCAGGGCTTCGGCAACGTGGTACACGTCCTCGCCGACGAGGTCGCCTCCGGACGCACCCCGGCCGACCTGACCGTCCTCATGGAGCGCCTCGACTCCGTGTGGAACGCGCTCGCCTTCGACGCGCCGTGGAAGTCCGCGCAGGAGAAGGAGCACGCGCGCGTGGCGCTCGAACGCTTCCTGAAGTGGCACGTGATGGACCGCACCGGACGTACGCCGGTGGCCAGTGAGCACGACTTCGACGTGACTCTCGAAGCGGGCGACTACGAAGTACGCATCCGCGGCTCCATGGACCGCGTCGAGGCGGACGCCGAAGGCCGCGCCTATGTGGTCGACTTCAAGACCGGCAAGCAGGCGCCGAGCGCCGCCGAGGTGGCGCACCACCCGCAACTCGCCGTCTACCAGCTCGCCATCAGCGAGGGCGCCGCCGACGACGCCTTCGACGGCGTACGCCCCCAGCCCGGCGGCGCCGAACTCGTCCAGTTGCGCCAGGGTGCCGCCAAGAAGAACGGTGGTGAGACCCTCCCCAAGGTGCAGGCCCAGGAGCCCCTGGAGGGCGAGTGGGTCGGCGATCTGCTCGCCACCGCTGCGGGCAAGGTCCTCGACGAACGGTTCTCGCCCACAACCGGTCAGCACTGCACGCACTGCGCGTTCCGGGCGTCGTGCAGCGCGCGGCCCGAAGGGCGGCACGTGGTCGAGTGACGCGTGTGCCGCTCCGTGACGTGTGCACAGTTCCGTGATCCGTGCGTAGTTCTGTGACCTGTGCGTGCTGCGTGGTGCGGGCGCGGCCGAGTGGTGGGTGCGTGATGTATCGCACCACCTGCGCTGACCAGCGCATCCTTCGGCCCCGCGGCCGATGTGGCCCGCGCTGTCAGTGCGCGCCGCTAGCCTCTCTGACGTGCCAGCCCGTATCACCGACCCCGAGCAGCTCAACGAGCTCTTGGGCATCCCGTTCACCCCGGAGCAGACGGCCTGCATCACCGCACCGCCCGCCCCGCAGGTGATCGTGGCCGGAGCCGGTTCGGGCAAGACCACGGTGATGGCGGCACGCGTGGTGTGGCTGGTCGGCACCGGACAGGTCGCCCCCGAGCAGGTCCTCGGCCTGACGTTCACGAACAAGGCGGCCGGTGAACTCGCCGAGCGCGTCCGCAAGGCGCTGATCAAGGCAGGCGTCACCGACCCGGACGCGATCGACCCGGACAACCCGCCGGGCGAGCCGGTCATCTCCACGTACCACGCCTTCGCGGGCCGCCTGCTGACCGACCACGGCCTGCGCATCGGACTCGAACCGACGTCCCGCCTGCTGGCCGACGCCACCCGCTACCAGCTCGCCGCCCGCGTGCTGCGTGAGGCACCGGGACCGTACCCGGCGCTCACCCGCTCCTTCCCGGACCTGGTCGGCGACCTCCTCACGCTCGACTCCGAACTCGCCGAACACCTTGTACGCCCCGAGGACCTGCGCAGGTACGACGCCGAACTGCTGCGATCCCTGGAGGGTGCCAAACTCACCAACGCCGACCTCCGCAAGGTCCCCGACGCGGCGGCGGCCCGGCGCGAACTGGCCGACCTGGTGGGCCGCTACCGGGCAGCCAAACGCGAACGCGATCTCCTCGACTTCGGCGACCAGATCGCCCTGTCGGCCACCCTGGCCCGCACCCGCCCCGAGGTCGGAACCATCCTGCGCGACGAGTTCCGCGTGGTCCTGCTGGACGAGTACCAGGACACCTCCGTGGCCCAGCGCGTCCTGCTCGCCGGGCTCTTCGGCGGCGGCACCGGCCACCCGGTGACCGCGGTCGGCGACCCCTGCCAGGCGATCTACGGCTGGCGCGGCGCCTCCGTCGCCAACCTCGACGACTTCCCCGAGCACTTCGCGCACCCCGACGGCCGCCTCGCGACCCGCCAGGCACTCAGCGAGAACCGCCGCAGTGGGGGGCGCCTCCTGGACCTCGCCAACGGCCTCGCCGAGCCCCTGCGCGCCATGCACGCGGGCGTGGAGGCACTCCGTCCCGCCCCCGGAGCCGAGCGCGACGGCCTGGTCCGTTGCGCGCTGCTGCGGACCCACGCCGAGGAGATCGACTGGCTCGGCGACTCCATCGCCCATCTCGTACGCACCGGAAAGGCGCCCGGTGAGATCGCGGTGCTGTGCCGTACGGCGACCGACTTCGCCGAGATCCAGGGCGCGCTCGTCGCCCGCGACATCCCCGTGGAGGTGGTGGGCCTCTCCGGGCTGCTGCACCTCCCCGAGGTCGCCGACCTCGTCGCCGTCTGCGAGGTCCTCCAGGACCCCGGCGCCAACGCCTCCCTAGTACGCCTGCTCACCGGCCCGCGCTGGCGCATCGGCCCGCGCGACCTGGCCCTCCTGGGGAGGCGCGCCCGCCATCTCGTGACCCACACGCGCGTGGGCGCCGACGACGACCCGGACCGCCGGCTCGCCGCGGCAGTCGAGGGGGTCGACCCGGCCGAGGTGATATCGCTCGCGGACGCGCTCGACACGTTCCTGGAGATGCCCATCGAGGCCCAAGGGGACGACGACGGACTGCCCTTCTCGCCGGACGCGCGCGTGCGCTTCGCGCGGCTCGCCGCCGAACTGCGCGATCTGCGCCGCTCGCTGGCCGACCCACTGATGGACGTCCTGCACCGGGTGCTCGCCGTCACCGGCCTGGAGGTCGAACTCTCCGCGTCCCCGCACGCGCTGGCCGCCCGGCGACGCGAGACGCTGTCGAACTTCCTGGACGTCGCCGCGTCCTTCGCCGCGGGCGACGGAGAGGCGACCCTGCTGGCCTTCCTGGGCTTCCTGCGGACCGCCGCGCAGTACGAGAAAGGCCTCGACAACGCCCTCCCGGGCGGCGAGAACACCGTCAAGGTGCTCACCGCGCACAAGTCCAAGGGCCTGGAGTGGGACGTCGTCGTGGTCCCCGGCCTGGTCACCGGCACCTTCCCCAGCACCCAGGGGCGCGAGAAATGGACCGCCCAGGGCAAGGTCCTGCCGCACGAGCTGCGTGGAGACGCCGACACCCTGCCCGACATCGAAGCGTGGGACGCCAGGGGCATCAAGGCCTTCCACGAGGCGATGAAGGAGCACCAGCACACCGAGGAACTCCGCCTCGGGTACGTCACCTTCACCCGCCCCCGCTCACTCCTGATCGGCTCCGGCCACTGGTGGGGGCCCTCTCAGAAGAAGCCGCGCGGCCCCTCGGACTTCCTGCGCGCCCTGTACGAGCACTGCGCTGCCGGACACGGAGACATCGAGGTCTGGGCGGACGAACCCGCCGAGGACGACGAGAACCCCGCCCTTCACGAGGCGTCCGCCGACCACGCCTGGCCGCTTCCGCTCGACGACGCGGCGCTCGTACGCCGCCGCGCGGCCGCGGAGACCGTACTCGCCCACCTGGAGCGGGTCGCGTCCCACCAGGAGGCCCATCCAGGGGCCGCCCACGCCTCGACCCCCTCCCCTTCGACCCAGTTCCCGGCTTCGGCTCCGTCCTCGTACGAGGACCCTGAGTGGCCGCCTCCGCCCGAGGACGACGAACCGCCGGACCTCCAGGAGGACGACGGCTCCGAGTGGGCCTCCTGGACGGCTGACCGCCCGAAGGTTCCGCACCAGGCACCGGCCCCCGAGGCTCGTCCTCACCCCGAGGACCCGGAGCGTCTCACCCCCGAGGAATCCCGCACGCTCGCCTCCTGGGACCGCGACCTGGACGCGCTCACAGGAGAGCTCCTGCGCGCCCGCGCGGGCGTCACGGACGTACCCCTGCCGTCGTCGCTCACCGCGTCGCAGGTGCTGCGCCTTGCCGCCGACCCGGACGGCTTCGCGCAGGAGCTGGCCCGCCCCATGCCGCGCCCCCCGCAGCCCGCCGCGCGCCGCGGCACCCGCTTCCACGCGTGGGTGGAGTCCCGCTTCGAGGAGCTGCGGCTGCCCATGCTGGAGCCGGATGAGCTGCCCGGCAGCGAGGCCGAGATCGCCGACGAACGCGACCTGGAGGCTCTCAAGGACGCCTTCGAACGCACCCCGTACGCACACCGCACTCCCTACCGCGTCGAGGTTCCCTTCCAGCTCGCCATCGCGGGCCGCGTGGTGCGCGGCCGTATCGACGCGGTCTACAGGGAGGCCGAAAACAACGGTGACGGCAACGGCGCGGCCGGCAGGGAGGGCGGCGACGGCGGCACGACGTACGAGATCGTGGACTGGAAGACCAACCGCAGTCGCACCGCGGACCCCCTCCAGCTCGCGCTCTACCGCCTGGCCTGGGCAGAACAGCAGGGCGTGCCTCTGGAGGCGGTCAAGGCGGCGTTCCTGTACGTCCGCAGCGGAGAGGTCGTACGACCGGACGGCCTTCCGGACCGGGCCGCACTGGAGCGGCTGCTCATGGAGGGCCCACAGGAAGAGGCATCCGGGGAACCACCGGACGAACACGCCTCTGTGGGCGGATAGGCTCGTGGTCATGAGCAAGCCCGTTGACAACGCCGTCAGCACCGTGCGTACGTACATCCAGAACCACCGCGCCGCCTTCCTCGACGACCTCGCCGAATGGCTGCGCATCCCCTCGGTGTCGGCTCAGCCCGACCACGCCGCGGACGTACGGCGCAGCGCCGACTGGCTTGCCGCCAAGCTTCGGGAGACCGGCTTTCCCGCCGTCGAGGTCTGGGCCACGGGCGGCGCCCCGGCCGTCTTCGCCGAATGGCCCTCCGAGGACCCGGAAGCCCCTGCCGTCCTGGTCTACGGCCACCACGACGTGCAGCCCGCCGCCATCGAGGACGGCTGGGACACCGAGCCCTTCGAGCCGGTGATCCGCGGAAACCGCCTCCACGCGCGCGGGGCGGCCGATGACAAGGGCCAGGTGTTCTTCCACACACTCGGAGTCCGCGCCCACCTCGCCGCCACCGGGCGCACCGCTCCCGCCGTCCACCTCAAGCTCCTCATCGAGGGCGAGGAGGAATCCGGCTCCCCGCACTTCCGTGAACTCGTCGAGGCGAGCGCGGAGCGGCTCGCGGCCGACGCCGTGATCGTCTCCGACACCGGTATGTGGTCCGAGGACACCCCCACGGTGTGCACCGGCATGCGCGGCCTCGCCGAGTGCGAGATCGAGCTGTACGGGCCCGACCAGGACATCCACTCCGGATCCTTCGGCGGCGCCGTGCCCAACCCGGCCACCGCCGTCGCACGCCTCGTCGCGGCCCTGCACGACGAGCATGCGCGCGTGGCTGTACCGGGCTTCTACGAAGGCGTCACCGAGCTGACCGACCGCGAGCGCGAGCTCTTCGCCGAGCTGCCCTTCGACGAGGCCGAGTGGCTGCGCACCGCCAAGTCGACGGCCTCCTGCGGAGAGGCCGGACACACCACTTTGGAGCGCGTCTGGGCCCGTCCGACCGCCGAGGTCAACGGCATCGGCGGCGGCTACCAGGGCCCCGGCAGCAAGACGGTCATCCCGTCCTCGGCGATGGTGAAGCTCTCCTTCAGGCTGGTCGCGGGACAGGACCCCGACCACGTCGAGAAGGCCGTACGCGCGTGGGCCGCCGAACAGGTACCCGCGGGCATCCGGCACGAGATCACGTTCGGGGCGGCCACCCGCCCCTGCCTGACGCCCCTGGACCACCCCGCTCTGCAGTCCGTCGTACGCGCCATGAGCCGCGCCTTCGCGCAGCCCGTCCGCTTCACCCGTGAGGGCGGCTCCGGGCCCGCGGCCGACCTCCAGGAAGTCCTCGGCGCTCCGGTGCTCTTCCTGGGTATCTCCGTCCCGTCCGACGGCTGGCACGCCCCCAACGAGAAGGTCGAACTGGACCTCCTCCTGAAGGGCGTCGAAACAACCGCCTACCTGTGGGGCGATCTGGCCGAGAACTGGCGCGAGGCACACTGAAGAGGCATCCCCGAAGAAGGCGATCAACGCCCTGAACAGCCCCCTCCACACCCGCCCTGCTGAACCGTCCGTCGAAATATCCGTTACACCGGGGGAGTTGGAAGCACCCGTGACCACCTGGACCAATCACACCGCCGACCGTCCCATCTCGCTCACCGCCCCGAGCGGCATCGACCGGGCCGCCCACCACCGGCTCGACGAGGCCTGGCTCGCCGCGGCGTGGAGCCACCCCACCACCCGCGCCTTCGTGGTCTCCGGCGGCCAGGTCCTGATCGACGAGAGGGCGGACGGCACCACCGAACTGGTGATGACCCCTTCCTTCGAGGCGCCGCTCACCGAGGCACACCGCTACTTCCTGGGCACCGACGACGACGGTGTGAGCTATTTCGCACTCCAGAAAGACGCCCTCCCCGGCCGCATCGACCAGTCGGCGCGCTCGGCGGGCCTTCGCGAGGCGGGACTCCTGCTGTCTCCCCGCGACGCGGGCCTCATGGTGCACGCGGTCGCCCTGGAGAACTGGCAGCGGCTCCACCGCTTCTGCTCACGCTGCGGCGAACGCACCGCCATCGCGGCAGCCGGCCACATCCGCCGCTGCCCGGCCTGCGGCGCCGAGCACTACCCGCGCACCGACCCGGCCGTGATCATGGCGGTCACGGACGACGAGGACCGCATCCTGCTCGGCCGCCAGGTGCACTGGCCCGAGGGCCGCTTCTCGACACTCGCCGGCTTCGTCGAGCCCGGTGAGTCCATCGAGCAGTCGGTGCGCCGCGAGGTCTTCGAGGAGGCCGGTATCACGGTCGGTGAGGTCGAGTACGTCGCCAGTCAGCCCTGGCCGTTCCCCTCCAGCCTCATGCTGGGCTTCATGGCCCGCGCCCAGTCGTCCGAGATCAACGTCGACGGCGAGGAGATCGAAGAGGCCCGCTGGTTCTCCCGCGAAGACCTGCGGGCCGCCTTCGAGTCCGGGGAGGTACTGCCCCCCTACGGCATCTCGATTGCGGCCCGACTGATCGAGCTCTGGTACGGCAAGCCCCTGCCGACCCGGGGATCAGCCACCTGACACCGACCGGACGGTCGGCGGCCCGGCGTGCGGTGCACGTCCGACGCGGGCGCCGGCCGACCGAGGCCGACTACACGCCGACCTTCTGTTTGACCTGCGCCAACGCCGGGTTCGTCAACGTCGTACCGTCCGGGAAGAGGACGGTACGAACCGTCTGGGGTTCCTGGCTCTCAGGTAGCGAGGGCGGCCTTCACCTGGGCAAGGCTCGGGTTGGTCATGATCGACTCATTGCCCGAGGGGGCAACAATCAAGACGGTGGGAACCGTCTGGTTTCCGCCGTTCGCCTTCTCCACGAACGCCGCGGACTGCGGGTCCTGCTCGATGTTGATCTCTTCGTACGTGATGCCCTCGCGGTCCATCTGGCTCTTCAGCCGACGGCAGTAGCCGCACCACGTGGTGCTGTACATCGTCACAGTGCCCGGCATGTCGATTGCGCTCCTTTACGGCGTCGGGGTGCGTGCTCGCGTCTGGGGAACGTACGCGACGCGGCCGCCATTCCCGCGGGGGGTACCCCGGTGGGATGCAACGCCTGCCGCATTAGTACGACTGCGGGTGCCCCCTGTGGACAACCCGGCTCACCCGTCCCCGGCGACCTGGCAGCATGGCGGGGTGACAGCAGCAACGCACTCCACACTCTTCCCGCAGGTTCCGGACACGGCCGACGCGGTGCTCGACGGGCTCGACCCCGAGCAACGCGAGGTCGCCACCGCCCTGCACGGACCGGTGTGCGTGCTGGCGGGCGCCGGCACGGGCAAGACACGGGCCATCACCCACCGCATCGCCTACGGGGTGCGCGCGGGGATCCTCCAGCCCTCCACCGTGCTGGCCGTCACCTTCACCAACCGTGCCGCGGGTGAGATGCGCGGCCGCCTCAGGCAGCTCGGCGCGGGCGGCGTCCAGGCCCGGACGTTCCACTCGGCCGCGCTGCGCCAGCTCCAGTACTTCTGGCCGAAAGCGGTCGGCGGCAGCCTGCCCCGGCTCGTCGATCGCAAGATCCAGCTGGTCGCCGATGCGGCGGCCGCCTGCCGCATCCGCCTCGACCGGGGCGAACTGCGGGACGTCACCGCCGAGATCGAGTGGTCCAAGGTCACCCAGACCATCCCCGCCGACTACGCGGCCGCCGCCGCCAAGGCCGGCCGCGAAGCCCCCCGCAACCCGGCCGAGATCGCCCAGCTCTACGGGACCTACGAAGACCTCAAGCGCGATCGCGGGGTCATCGACTTCGAAGACGTCCTGCTGCTCACGGTCGCCGTCCTTCAGGACCGCCACGACATCGCGGAGCAGGTCCGCGCCCAGTACCAGCACTTCGTGGTCGACGAGTACCAGGACGTCAGCCCCCTCCAGCAGCGTCTGCTGGACCTGTGGCTCGGCGAGCGCGACAGTCTCTGTGTCGTCGGCGACGCCAGCCAGACGATCTATTCGTTCACCGGTGCAACTCCTGACCACCTTCTCGACTTCCGCACCCGTCACCCCGGAGCCACCGTCGTCAAGCTCGTCCGTGACTACCGCTCCTCGCCCCAGGTGGTCCACCTCGCCAACGGCCTGCTCGCCCAGGCCCGTGGCCGGGCCGCCGAACACCGCCTGGAACTGATCTCCCAGCGGTCCCCTGGCCCCGAACCCGTCTACGCCGAGTACCCGGACGAGCCCGCCGAGGCCGAGGGCGCGGCCCGCCGCATCCGCGACCTCATCGCATCCGGCGTCCCGGCGGGCGAGATCGCGATTCTCTTCCGTACGAACTCGCAGTCCGAGCTCTATGAACAGGCGCTCGCCGACGCCGGTGTGCCCTACCAGCTGCGGGGCGCCGAGCGGTTCTTCGACCGCCCCGAAGTGCGCAGGGCGGGCACCGCCCTGCGCGCCGCGGCCCGGTTCGGAGGCAACGACTCGCTCCTCGACGATGTCATCGACCTGCCCTCGCAGGTCCGCGCGGTGCTTTCGGGCGAAGGATGGACCAACCAGCCCCCTGCCGGCTCCGGTGCTGTCAGAGAGCGCTGGGAATCGCTGGCCGCCCTCGTTCACCTTGCCCACGACTTCGCCGCGGCCAAGGAGGGCGCCACTCTCGGAGACCTGGTGGCAGAGCTCGACGAGCGCGCGAGCGCCCAGCATGCCCCGACCGTCCAGGGCGTCACCCTCGCCTCCCTCCACTCCGCCAAGGGACTGGAGTGGGACGTCGTCTTCCTGGTCGCCGTCGCCGAGGGCATGATGCCGATCACCTACGCAAAGACCGACGAGCAGATCGAGGAGGAACGCCGCCTCCTCTACGTCGGCGTAACCCGCGCCAGAGAGCACCTCTGTGTCTCCTGGGCGCTGTCCCGCTCACCCGGCGGCAGACCCAACCGACGGCCCAGCCGCTTCCTCGACGGGCTGCGCCCCGGCTCGGTCACCACGGCGGGCCGAAGCGGCGGCGGGGGCCCGGGAGGTATCGAGCGAGGTATCGGGAGCAGCGGCGGCACAGTGGTGCGGCGTTCGGTCCGGACCCCCGCCCGCTGCCGGGTCTGCGGCCGCACTCTGACGGACGCCGGTGAGATGAAACTGATGCGCTGTGAGGACTGTCCCTCCGACATGGACGAGGGTCTCTACGAGCGGTTGCGGGAGTGGCGGGCGGTGCAGGCGCAGCGCAGTGGGCAACCCGCGTTCTGTGTCTTCACCGACAAGACGCTGATGGCCATCGCCGAGACCGTGCCCGACGACGCGGGCGAGCTGGCTCGGATCCCTGGCGTCGGAGTCCGCAAGCTGAACCGCTTCGGCACCGATGTTCTGGCCATCTGTGCAGGTCAAGATGTTGGAGAGGGCGATGGAGGCGACTGATACGAACTCGTCGAAAAAATAGTTTGCGCATGCCCCAGCAATCCCCATAGGTTCTTAACACGGAACGGCGGCCTTCTCCGAGGCCCTGGTTTCGTGCTGTACTTAATAACCGTCGGACTGGCTCACCCTGGTCCCCCTAGACGCCGAGAGGAGGCGATTCCAGTGATCAGCATCACCACGAGCTTCATCAGCACCGTCAAATTGACCGATCTCTCGGTCGCCTCCACGTGCCTGCTCGGCGCCTCGAACCTGGGCACCGGTCTGACCGGCAATCCTGCCGTCCGTCCGGCGTCCTCCGTGTCTCTCTCGGGTCTTCCCATCCGGGAGCGCAATGAGCGACCGATCCAGGCACTGGAATCAGCAGTAGTGGCAGAGGCGCGTGCCTATGCCTTTGCAGCAGCCGGTGCCGGATCCCTGAAGCAGACGAAGCAGCACCACACGATGTGGGCCTTCCGTGGGCCTGAACCCTGGAGTGATCCAGCCTGATTCTCGATCAGGCCGGCGCCTTCAGGGCCGCGGAACCCCACCCGGGATCCGCGGCCCTTCTGTTTGTCCCCGACCGGGGACGGCGGAGCGAAGGGGCCTCGGGACAAGAAAAGAACCCGGTACCAGCCGCCAACCGGCCAACCGGCCGGCACGACCAGACGAGGAAGACGAACCGTGCAACTCGAAGCGCACGCCCCGTCCGTACCGCCTTCCGAAACGATCTCCCCGCCCGGCCTCACGGAGGACTCCACCTTGATCCCGCTCACTGCGCTCACCGCGCTCGACGACGCCATCGAGAACCTCGGCGTACCCGTCCCCTGCCGTTCCTACGACCCGGAGGTCTTCTTCGCCGAGTCGCCGGCCGATGTCGAGTACGCCAAGTCCCTCTGCCGTACCTGCCCGCTGGTCGAGGCCTGCCTCGCCGGTGCCAAGGAGCGGCGTGAGCCTTGGGGCGTCTGGGGTGGCGAGCTCTTCGTCCAGGGTGTCGTCGTGGCCCGCAAGCGGCCGCGTGGCCGCCCCCGCAAGAACCCGGTCGCGGCATGAACATCCGAGGAACGATCGACCGCCCCCTGACGAACGACCCCAAGAAGCAGGCCCCGATGAAGCCGTCCACCAGCGAACCCGCCGGTTCCGCGATCCCAGACTTCACCACCACCGACGCGAAGGACTCGCGTCAGAACAGGACCCGAGAGATGCAACTCATTCCAGAAGCCCTGGCTCGTGCGCATATGCACGAGCGACTGCAGGAGGCCGAGCGGGAACGCCGGGCCATGCGCCTGGCGACCGCACGCCGGATGCAGCGTCGTGCCGAGCGCGCCTCGATGCGTGCCCGGCGTGCACTGGCCATGGCGGTCATGCAGTAGCCGACGGCAGTCGCGGGCACAGCAGCAGAAAGTAACTCCTCGCGGGGGTCGGTCCGTCCGGACCGGCCCCCGCAGTGCGTCCGCCCCCGCGGTGCGTTGCGTCCGGCGAACCGTCGATCACGGCGATATCGTCGCCGGGTGACGAGTCTTCCCGGGGACAGTGACAGCACCGGCTCAGCGCAGCGGCCAGACGTTGCCGAGGCCGAGCACATCGTGTGCGCTCGCTGCGGCACTCCGGCCGACGGCCCCCAGCCGACGTGGACCTGTTCTGTGGAGAACGGCAGCCGTCACTACTTCTGTGACAGCTGCGCTCGTACGCATCTGAGGGCGATCGAAGGGCGGCTGGACTCCGCGTGGTGGTGAACCGCGCCTCGTCAGGCTTCGGCGGCCTGCTCCCTCTCGTCCAACTCCTCCTCCGGCAGGAAACCGGGCAGCCACCCCTCCAGTTCATCGCGTAGACGGACCGTCGCGCCCAGTTGGCACAGGACACCGATGGTGCTGAGGGTCACGCGGTGTATCAGGAGATACGACGGAGGCAGGTTGAGTCGCTTGCCCAGCTGGTGGGCGGGGGAGCGGGGGTCGCCCACGCGAGCGGCCTGGCTGCGCATCCAGCCTCGGGTGAAGGTGAACTCGTCCGCCTGGGCCGGTTCGATGATCGGCAGGAGATAGTCCAGGACCGCGTCGGGTTCGAGCTCGATGGACTCCTTGACGAAGCCTTCCTCGCAGAGCAGCTCGTAGACCGCCTCGGCCTCGCCGTCGAGGGTCATGCGGAGGGACGCGCCGATCGTTGAAGGCAGGCCGCCGGGGAGGCGGTCCACCGTGCCGAAGTCCAGGACACCCAGGCGCCAACCGGTCTTCTCGTCCGGCAGGAGGCGGAAGTTGCCCGGGTGTGGATCAGCGTGCAGCAGTCCGGTGCGGGCCGGGCCAGAGAAGAGGAAGCGGGCCAGCAGCTGGCCGGCGCGGTCCCGCTGCTCCTGCGTGCCGTTGGCGATCACCTCCGACATGGGAATGCCGTCGATCCATTCGGTCACCAGAATCTGGTCGCACTGGTGGACCACCGCCGGTACCAGGACATCCGGGTCGCCCGCGAACTCGGCCGCATGGGCCTCCTGGGCCTGCGCCTCCAGTCCGTAGTCGAGCTCCTCGGACACCCGGTCGCGCAGCTCCGCGATGAGCGGCTTGATGTCCATTCCCGGGATCAGAGGACCCAGGAGCCTGGCGAACCGGCTGAGCTGAGTCAGATCGGACAGCAGAGCCTCGCCCGCTCCGGGGTACTGCACCTTCACCGCGACCTCTCGGCCGTCATGCCACACCGCGTGGTGCACCTGGCCGATGGAGGCCGCCGCGGACGGCTTGTCCTCGAACTCGAGGAACAGCTCGAACCACTCCTTACCGAGCCTTTCCTCCAGCACGGAGTGCACGGTGCGTGTCGGCATCGGAGGCGCCGCCTCCTGGAGCTTTGTCAGCGCCGCGCGATAAGGCCCCGCGACCTCTTCGGGCAGCGCCGACTCGAAGACGGACAGTGCCTGCCCGAACTTCATCGCGCCGCCCTTGAGCTCACCGAGCACCTTGAACAACTGCTCGGCCGTGCGCTGCTGCAACTCGCGGCCGACGATCTCTGCCGACTTCCCACCGATCCGTTTGCCAAGCCCCCAGGTGGCCCGCCCCGCGAAGCCCAATGGCAGCGCGGCGAGTTTGGCCGTACGGGTGACTGCCTTCCGAGGAAGATCAGACATGCGCCCTCCAGTTAGCCGGACAGCCGAGCCGCGTACGGCTGTTCCTCCGCCATTGTCTCGTGCGGCTCCCCGACTTCCGAGGCGCGCTCCCCTTTCTTATGTTTCTCCGCTGCGCCGCACCGGCATGCGGGATGCGGCCAGACCGGCCTCGCGTGCCAGTCAAACCCCGGAACAGACGCCTCCCAGCGTGCCCCGGCACTGGAAGGCAGTTCCCCGTCGAGGTAGGCAAGCGCATGACCTGCGGCCATTCCGGCCACCCCGGCCGCCAGCGCGAGGTCGCATGCCGGGACCTGGCGCTGTTGGCCGGAGCGCCACTGCGCGACCAGGCGTGGCCAGGTCGGATCACGGTCGGCGCGCCCCTGGTCGAGACAGCCCGCGCAACCGGTGTCACCAGGCAGCACCAGGGGGCCGACCATCCCCGTGCCCTCCACGACGCCCGCGTACAGATGTGGTGTTCCCGAGGTGATCAACGGCTCGGCGGCCACCGGGTCGGGCGCGTGGACGGCGAGGCCGTCTCGCGGGGTGAGGATCACCAGCGACAGTCCGAGTTTCTCCGCGTCCGGGGGTGTCCGCGGCGGACGCGCCGGTGCCGCTCGGCGTACCGCCCGCCGGGCGGCTTCCTCCCGGCGTTCACCGATGGACTCGGCGGGCAGTCCGCCCGGTGCGACGTCCCACGGTTCGACGCAGCCGCCGTCGCGGACATCGACCTCGCCCACGCCCGCGCCGGCGAGCAGCGAGGCCAGGAGCACTCCCACCCGGCCGGCACCCCGCACCTGTACGCGCAGTGAGCGGCGGGCGGCCAGCCGTTTCATGCCTTCGCCCGGCTCGGGGGTGACGAGGGAGAGAGACGCGAGGTCGGGGCGCAGCCGGTCGAGGACCGCTTTCTTCTTACGCAAGGTGTCTGCGGCCGGGCCGCCTCCGGTGGCGTCGTCCAGCAGGCCGGACCGGGCGAGCCGGTCCAGCAGCCCGTCGACATGCCCGTCGGGAAACCCCATTCTGCGCCCTTCCTCGCGGAGGAGCGGCAGACCGCGTGTCCCGTTGAGGAGATCGAGGAAACTGCCTGTCGCCGTGTCGACCGGGCCAAGGATTATCGCGTGCGCGGGCGCCATTCCGAACTGAACGGTGTTGAGATCTCGCCAGCCGCGCCGCAGCGCGGGCTTCACGATCGGATGCATGACCTACCCCCGTACTCCGTGGATCGTCCCCGTGTGTAGGCCGGTGTGGGTCCCGCTTCGCCGACCGAATGCCAGCATGCCCTTCGCGGTCCGAGGGTGCCGAAAGTTATCCACAGGCAGCGGTATACGTCGTACAAATCGAGCGCACAGGGTGCGGATCGGCATCGAACCGTCTCGGGGACGGGACTTCCCCCATGTGCAGCGGGTAACGTCGGGGCGTGCCCGCCGACCCACTGCACCGCGCCGGAAACCCACAGCGCAGTACGACGAGCCCGCCGCCAAGCGGCTCGGGGGCGAGCGCGATCGAGGTCCGCAGGAGCGCGCGAAGGCGCAGAACGGTCTCCGCGTACCGCGAGGGCGATCGCACCATTGTGCTCATCCCCGCCCGGATGTCCGAGGCGGAAGAACAGCGCTGGGTGACCGTCATGCTCGACAAACTGGCCGCCCAGGAGAAGAAGAGGGTGCCCTGTGATGCCGAGCTGAGCGAGCGCGCCGCGCGTCTATCAGGTCAGTACTTCGACGGCAGGGCCCGCCCCACCTCTGTTCGCTGGGTCACCAACCAGAACACGCGCTGGGGCTCATGCACACCGGCCGAGGGCAGTATCCGTCTGTCGCACCGGCTGCAGGGCATGCCCGAGTACGTCGTCGACTACGTACTCGTCCATGAACTCGCGCATCTGCTCGTGCCCGGCCATGGGCCCCGCTTCTGGCGGCTCCTGGAGGCGTATCCGCGTACGGAGCGTGCGCGTGGCTACCTCGAAGGGGTGGTTGCCGCCGATCGGCTGCCCCACCCGCCCGCCACGCGCGAGGATTGAGGGGCCTGGTCCACCCGCGTCCAAGCCGGCCCGTCCGCACCGAAGGGGCTGTTGTGTACCGGGTCTGTACCGGCTCCCTCCACTGTCAGAGTTTGCCGTTAGCCTGACGCGACGCACTTGCTTTCGGGATGGGGGACGGTCGTTACGCATGGCCAGGGAATTCCAACGCGGCCACAAGGCCAAGATCAGTGATCTCACCGCGGGCACCGATCTGTACGTAGGCGTGCAGATCGCCGGCCCCGGGCTGACCTTCGACATCAGTTGCTTCGGTCTGGACACCGACGAACGGCTCTCGGACGATCAATACTTCGTCTTCTTCAACCAACCGAAGTCCCCTGAGGAGTCCATTCAGCTTCTCGGCGCCCAGGCGGGTGACACCGAGTCCTTCCGTGTCACGCTCGACCGGATCCCGGCGAAGATCCAGAAACTGTCGTTCACCGCGACCCTCGACGGCGCCGGGCAGATGTCCCAGATCGCCCCCGGATATCTCCGTATCGTCGCGGGCGGTGAGGAGGTGGCCCGGTACCCGTTCAGCGGCGCGGAGTTCTCCACGGAACGTGCCGTGATGCTGGGCGACTTCTACCTGAAGGACGTCTGGCGGTTCGCCGCCGTGGGACAGGGCTTCGACGGCGGGCTCGACGCGCTGCTGAAGAACTTCGGTGGCGAGGTCGCCGAGGAGGAGCCCGCCGTGCAGCCGCCGCAGGCCACCGCTACACCGTCCTTCGCGCCGCCGGCACAGGCCACCGCACCCCCCGCGTTCGGCGCGCCGAGCGCGCCGGCACCGGTGCCGCAGCCCGCCGCGCAGGGCTTCGCGCCGCCTCCGGGAACCACACCGCCGCCCGTCCCGGCGCCCGCGCCTTCGGTGCACGCCGCCCCGACCATCGTCGCGCCGCTGCACACTCCGCCGGGTGGAAGCGTGCCGCCGCCGGGCCCCGCACCGTACGTGCAGCCTCCGGGACAGCCCGGTCCGCCGCCGGGCTACGGCCAGCAGCCTCCCGGCCAGACGGCTCCACCGCCGCCCGGCTACGGCCAGCAGGCCCCGCCTGCACCCCCGGGCTATGGCCAGCAGGCCTCGCCCACGCCCCCCGGCTACGGTCAGCAGGCTCCCACCGCACCTCCCGGTTACGGTCAGCAGCCGCCGTACGGCCAGGCCCCCGGGCAGATTCCCGGGCAGCCGGGTGCGCCCTCCCCGTATGGAGTTCCCCAGGGAGCCCCACAGGGTGGTGCCGGTGTGTCCGCCGCGTTGCAGGCCTTCAAGGAGACGCCCACCGGGCAGCGCTGGACCCAGCAGAACAAGAAGCTGGTCCGCGTCGACCTGGGCGCGGGCGGTGATCAGGCAGTCCTGGCGCGCCAGGGCAGCATGGTGCTCTACCAGGGCAAGGTCGACTTCAGCTACAAGGGCGCCGGCTTCGCCGGGCGGATCGTGGGCAACGCGACCGGCCAGGAGATGCAGCTGATGCGCTGCTCGGGTCGCGGCCAGGTGTTCCTCGCCGAGAACGGCTCCCATGTGCACCCCATCGAACTCCAGGGCGACGGAATCTGTGTGTCCGCCGAGAGCGTCCTCGCCTTCGACGAGACGCTTCAGTACGAGGTCCGCAGGATCGAGGGGCACGGCATCCCCGGGGGTGCGCTGTTCACGATGCAGTTCCAGGGGACCGGCACGATCGTCGTGAAAACCCACGGAGCACCCGTCGTACTGCCCGTCACGCCCACGACGTTCGCCGACTGCAACGCGGTCGTCGCCTGGTCCGCGGCCTCCCAGGTGATCGTCTCCAGCCAGGTACGGATGCGCAGGAACGCCTACCCCGGCGACACCGGAGAGAGCGTGAACCTCCAGTTCCGCGGCGCGCCCGGCAATTTCATCGTCGTCCAGCCGTACGAGGTCTGAGGGAGCCCGTCATGAACCAGCCACTCTCGGGCTTCGCCCCGGCACCCGTCACCGCCCGCATGGAGAACCACGGCAACCACATGCTGAAGGTCGCCATGCAGACCGGAAACGACCTCCTCGCGCGCGTGGGGTCGATGGTCGCCTACGAAGGGTTCGTCCAGTACGAGCCCAACCCGCCTGCCGTACGTCAGATCGCCCGCGACTGGGCAACCGGTGAGGGCGCGCCTTTGATGAGGGCCTCCGGCGACGGACTGCTCTACCTCGCCGACTACGGGGCGAACGTCGTCGTCATCAACCTCAACGGGGACGCGATCTCCGTCAACGCGACGAACCTGCTCGCCTTCGACGCCCACCTCACATGGGGCGTCGAGCGCGTCAAGGGGCTCGCCAAGTTCGCCGGACAGGGCCTGTGGAACACGAAGATCTCCGGGCAGGGCTGGGTCGCGCTGACCTCCCGGGGCAAGCCGATCGTCGTCGACTGCGGCGGCGGTGAGGACGAGACGTACGTCGACCCGGACGCGCTCGTCGCCTGGTCCCCGAACCTCAAGGTGAAGGGCAAGCGCAGCTTCAAGGCGCAGTCGCTGATCGGACGCGGCAGCGGCGAGGCTTTCCAGATGGCGTTCTCCGGGCAGGGCATCGTCGTCGTCCAGCCCAGCGAGGACAGCACCGACCGTCTCCGAGTCCGGGGCTGAGGGGGAGCAGGACACCATGCAGAGCCCGCTTTTCGGCTACAACGAACAGCAGACCCAGGAGCGCTACAGCCTGCAGAACTCGCAGATGCTGCGCGTCGTTCTGGAGGGTCACGACGACATCCTCGCGCGCAAGGGCACCATGGTCGCGTACCAGGGACTCGTCGAGTTCGACGCCGAGTACCAGAACAGCGGCCAGCAGCGGTCGCGCGCGTTCACCGGCGAGGGCCTCGACCTGATGCGCTGCCACGGGCAGGGGACCGTCTACCTGGCGAACCTCGCCCAGCACGTGCACGTGGTCGACGTGGACCAGGACGGTCTCACCGTCGACAGCAGCTACGTACTGGCGATGGACTCCTCGCTGCACCACGAGGTCATCGCCGTGGACAGCCAGTACGGCATCTCCGGCTCCGGCAAGTACCAGCTCAACATTACGGGTCGCGGCAAGGTCGCGCTGATGACCTCAGGGATGCCGCTGCTGATGCAGGTCACGCCCGACAAGTACGTCAACTGCGACGCCGACGCGATCGTGGCGTGGTCCACGAGCCTGCGGGTACAGATGCAGGCCCAGACGCACTCCTCCGGAGTGTGGCGGCGCCGTGGCAGCACGGGTGAGGGCTGGGAGCTCAGCTTCCTGGGCCAGGGCTACGCGCTCGTCCAGCCCAGCGAGCTGCTGCCGCCGCAGAACGCCGTGATCGGCCAGGGGGTGCGCGCCCAGTACGGCATGGGGCAGCAGGGCGCGCACGCACAGAACCAGGGGAACGCCTGGAGCTGAGCGGCCGGCAAGAACGGGTAAGGGGCGACCACCAGGGCGGTCGCCCCTTACCCGTGTGTCGCCCTTACCCGTTCACAGTCGCGCGCGGGTCGCTTCCAGGAGTCGTACGACCGACTCGTCGGCCACGCCCGCGACCTCCTCGTACGCGAACCAGCGCAGGTCCAGCGACTCGTCGCTGATCTCCTGCACGGCTCCCGGTGCGGCCACCGCCGCGTACTGGACGTCGAAATGGCAGTGGCACGGCGGCGGGATCGGATGCCGGTCCAGCCGCACCGGACCGCCGGGGAGCAGTTCGAGAGCCGCGATGCCCGACTCCTCCGTCGCCTCACGCAGAGCCGCGGCCTCCATCGTGGCGTCCTGCGGCTCGCAGTGACCACCCATCTGGAGCCACATGCGCAGCTTCTTGTGGAGGGTCAGCAGTACGCGGCCGTGCTCGGGGTCGATCACGAGGGCGCTCGCCGTGATGTGACCGACGGTGCAGGCCTTCCACATGCCGTCCGGGTGCGCCGCCAGATGGTCCAGGTACGCCTGGCGCAGCTCTTCCTGGTCCTCGTAGCTCTTGAGTACGAGGACCGCGTCGTCGTACAGGCTCACTCGGCGTCGTCGCCCTTGTCGTCGTCCTTCTTCAGGTTCGGCTTCTCGCCGGAGCCGGAGCCGGAGCCGTCCGCCGCCTCGCCGAGCATCTTGTCGATCTCGGAGAAGTCCAACTGCTCGCGGTGCACGAAGCCGTCCGGGTCGTCCAGGTCGGAGGCGGTGGGAAGCATGTCCGGGTGGGCCCACAGACCGTCACGCCCGTCGACACCGCGCGCGTCGGTGAGCGAGGCCCACAGGCGCGAGGCGTCTCGCAGACGGCGCGGGCGCAGCTCCAGGCCGATCAGCGTGGCGAAGGTCTGCTCGGCGGGACCGCCCGAGGCGCGACGGCGGCGCAGCGTCTCCCGCAGCGCGTCGGCGGACGTCAGACGCGGCTTGGCGGCCGCGTGCACAACCGCGTCCACCCAGCCCTCGACGAGCGCGAGAGCCGTCTCCAGGCGGGCCAGCGCGGCCTTCTGCTCCGGAGTGTCCTCCGGCTGGAACATGCCCTGCTGAAGCGCGTTCTGCAGCTCTTCCGGGTTCTGCGGGTCGAACTGGCCGACCACGTCCTCCAGCTTGGCCGTGTCGACCTTGATCCCGCGCGCGTAGCCCTCGACAGCGCCGAACAGGTGCGAGCGCAGCCACGGCACGTGCGCGAAGAGGCGCTGGTGGGCGGCCTCGCGCAGGGCGAGATAGAGCCGCACCTCGTCCTGGGGGATGCCCAGGTCCTTGCCGAACGACTTGATGTTCAGCGGCAGCAGCGCGGCCTTGCCGGCCGGGCCGAGCGGCAGACCGATGTCACTCGAACCGACGACCTCACCTGCGAGCACGCCCACGGCCTGCCCGATCTGCGTACCGAACATGGCGCCGCCCATGGAGCGCATCATGCCGATGAGCGGGCCCGCCATGGCCTGCATCTCCTCCGGCAGGACTTCGCCCATGGCCGCGCCGACGCGCTCGGCGACCGGGTCGACGAGCTCCTTCCACACCGGCAGGGTCGCCTCGACCCACTCCGCGCGGCTCCAGGCCACGGCGGAGCCGGCGCCGGACGGCAGGGAGGTCGCGTCGTCCAGCCACAGGTCGGCCAGGCGCACGGCCTCCTCGATCGCGGTGCGCTCGGCGGGGCCGACGCTCGCGTCCTTGGTGCCGTCAGAGGTGCCCTGGGAGACCGTCTGGCGGGCGATCTGCTTGGCCATGTCCCAGTTCACCGGACCGCCCTCGTACGAGAGCATCTGGCCCAGCTGCTGGAATGCGGCGCCCAGGTCATTGGGGTTCATGGAACCGAACATGGCTGCGAGCGGATTGTCGGCGCCGGGGCCGCCGGCTCCGGGGAATCCCCCGAAACCGAGCGGGTTGGCCGGTCCCTGGCCACCGCCGCTCTCCTGGTCCTTCTTCTTGCCCTCGTCGCCGTTCTCCGGCTCCTCCGGCGGAAGGCCGAATCCGAATGGGGTGTCACTCACGGGATTCCTCGGCTGGTAAGGCCGCCGGTTCGTTCCCCGACGGCGGCTTGCCCGACAACACCACCCAGCGTAGACACCTCAGCCCGATCAGGCCTCGGTGCTTCGCCGACTCTCCGCCTGCGGCAGGATGGATGCCACCTGGTACGCACGCGTCACGCGCGTCCGTTACTGAAGACAACCGCTGGAGACGCCCGGTGAGTTCCCCAGATCCGCAGGTTCGCGCAGCGCGAAACCACTCAACCAGCCCGGCAGCGCGCGGGCCCGTCGTCGCGGTCACCGGCGCCGCGTCCGGCGTGGGTGCGCTGCTCACCGAGCGGCTCGCCGCCAGCGAAGGGATCAAGCAGGTCATCGCCATCGACGAGCGGCGCGGCGAGTGCGCGGCCGCTCAGTGGCACATCCTGGACGTCCGCGACCCGGTGATCGCCGAGAAGCTGCGCGGAGCGGATGTCGTCGTGCACCTCGCGCTCGACCTCGATCTGGAGTCGGACGCGGCAGCACGGACGGCGTACAACGTACGGGGGACGCAGACCGTGCTCACGGCTGCCGCCGCGGCCGGGGTGCACCGGGTGGTGCTGTGCACCTCCGCGATGGTCTACGGGGCGCTGCCCGACAACGAACTGCCCCTCTCCGAGGATGCCGAACTGCGGGCGACCGCCGAGGCCACGGGGGTGGGTGACCTGCTGGAGATCGAGCGGCTCGCGCGACGGGCGCCGCGCGCGCATCCGGGACTTAATGTCACCGTCGTCCGCCCCGCTGTGCTGGTCGGCGGCACCGATACGGCTCTGACCAGGTATTTCGAGTCGCCGCGGCTGCTTGTGGTGGCGGGGTCGCGGCCCGCGTGGCAGTTCTGTCACGTCGAGGACCTGTGCAGTGCTCTGGAGTACGCCGTCGTGGAGAAGGTGGAGGGGGAACTGGCCGTCGGGTGCGACGGGTGGCTGGAGCAGGAGGAGGTCGAGGAGCTCAGCGGGATCAGGCGGATGGAGCTGCCGTCGGCGGTCGCTCTTGGCGCGGCGGCTCGGCTGCACCGGATCGGGCTCACTCCCTCGCCTGCCGGTGATCTTGCGTACACGATGTATCCCTGGGTCGTGAGTGGGAGTCGGCTGCATGACGCCGGGTGGCGGCCCCGGTGGACCAACGAGGAGGTCCTTGCGGAGCTGCTGGAGGAGGTCGCCGGGCGGCACACTGTGGTGGGGCGGCGGCTTGGGCGCAAGGATGCGACTGCGGCTGGGGCCGCGGGGGCCACGGTGGCGTTGCTGGGGGCGGCTGCGGTGGTGCGGCGGGCGCGGAAGGCTCGGCGGCGGATCTGAGTGCCGGGGCTTGGGTGCGCCCGCGCGCGTGTTCATGGCGCCCTCCGGCTCTGCTGGCGTAGAGGCGGGTTTTTCGCCCCCTCCGCCCCTTCCCGTCCCGTTCCTGGGGGCTGCCGCCCCCAGACCCCCGCTGTCGGCCTGAACGGCCTCGTCCTCAAACGCCGGACGGGCTGAAGGTTGTGCCTCGTCCTCAAGCGCCGGACGGGCTGGATTCTCGGAGGCTCCTCCGAAGGGGTATGCCCTGTGCCGGGTGATGACGGTATTCCTAGGTGTCCGTGGGGTGCGGCACGATGGGCGTATGGCACCTACCTATGAGCATCCCGGTGAGCAGGGCGCGCAGGATCCTATTCGGCTGCTTGCGATTCGTGAGGAGGCGTTGTCGCTCGACGAAGTTTTCCGGGCTGTGGGGGACGATGCCGCCGGGGGGACCGCGTTGTTCGTGGGGACGGTGCGGAATCATGACGGGGGAGCCGACGTCGATGAGCTGGGGTATTCGTGTCACCCCAGTGCGGAGGCCGAGATGCGGCGGGTCGCCGAGAAGGTGGTCGCCGAGTACCCGGTGCGGGCGCTCGCCGCCGTCCACCGGGTCGGGGACCTGGGCGTCGGGGATCTCGCTGTCGTCGTCGCCGTGTCGTGCCCGCACCGGGGTGAGGCGTTCGAGGCGTGCCGCAAGCTCATCGACGATCTGAAGCACGAAGTGCCGATCTGGAAGCACCAGAAGTTCTCGGACGGCACGGAGGAGTGGGTCGGGGCCTGCTGAGGGTTCACCGAGTCGTTGGCCGAGTTCGTCACCGACGTGTCATCCGCCTTCCGGTTGCGTAACCGACCCCCTGCCATGAGCGTTGACACTGCTGATGGTTAATCTGCTGATCAGTCAGTTGCGGTCGCTCACGGGGTTGGGAGGTCGGCATGGCGGCGCTCGCCTGGTTGCTGATTCCGCTTTTGGCTGCGATCGGTGCCGGACTGTGGGGTAGTTGGGCCAGCCGGAATCGCAAGACTGCGGGAGACGGCATCGAGCTGGACGGTTACGCACGCTTCCGCGCGGCCATGGAAAGGCCTGAGGTCGTGGGCAGGCATGAGGTTGTGGGCAGGCATGAGGTTGTGGAGAGGCCCGGCGTCGCCACGACGTCCGTGACGGTCGCCAAGACGTCCGTGGCCGTGGCCAAGACCTCGGTGGCTGTGGCCAAGGCGCCTGTGGCCGTGGCCAAGACCTCCGGGGCCCTGGAGAAGTCCTCCTCCGACGCCGTCTGACGCTTCGGGGCTTTCCCACCGAAGCGCAGGGCCCCGTACGGACGGCCCCGACGGTGCGTTGACAGTGCCGTCCCGTAATGTCGTGGCATGCCACGCCGCACCGCGACGATGCTCGCCTCCACCCTGATCCTGATCGCGCTCCTGTGCGCGGGAGTGTTCATCAAAGTGCCGTACTCGGAGATGTCGCCGGGCCCGACCGTGAACACGCTGGGCGATCACGACGGCGAGCCCGTGCTGCAGATCACCGGGCGCAAGACCTACCCGGCCACCGGGAACCTCAATATGACGACCGTCCGGGTCACCAGCGCCGACTACAACATGAACCTCGTCGAAGCGGTCTACGGCTGGCTGGCGCACGACAACAAGGTGGTTCCGCACGACACGCTCTACCCCGACGGCAAGACGGAGGAGCAGTCGACGCAGGAGAACGCCGAGGAGTTCAGCCAGTCCCAGGAGAGCGCCAAGGTCGCGGCCCTGGAGGAGCTGGACATCCCGGTGCAGTCCTGGGTGATCGTCTCCACGGTCCTCAAGGACTCCCCGGCTGAGGGCGAGCTGCACGCCGGAGACGTGATCAAGGCTGTCGACGGTACGGCGGTGAAGGCGTACGACGACGTCGCGAAGCTGGTCACCAAGCACAAGCCGGGCGAGAAGGTCGTCTTCACGATCGTGCCCGCCAAGGCTCAGGCCGCCGCCGAGAAGGAGCACAAGACGGCGACCGAGACCGAGGACATCACGCTCACCACCAAGAAGTCCGACGACGAAGGTGAATCACGCGCCATCGTCGGCATCTCCGCCGGGACCGACCACACCTTCCCGTTCACCATCGACATCAAGCTCGCCGATGTCGGCGGACCGAGCGCGGGGCTGATGTTCGCGCTCGGAATCGTGGACAAGCTCACCCCGGGCAACCTCACCGGCGGCAAGTTCGTCGCCGGCACCGGCACCATCGACGACGCCGGCAAGGTCGGCCCGATCGGCGGCATCGAGATGAAGACGGTCGGCGCGCGGGAGAAGGGCGCCCAGTACTTCCTGACGCCCGCGGACAACTGCGCGGACGCTGCCAAGGACACCCCCAAGGGGCTCACGCTCGTCAAGGTGAACACCATCGACGACGCGATGAGCGCCCTCAAGGACATCAGCTCCGGCAAGACGGGCGACCTGACGGAGTGCAGCACCAAGTAGTCCGAAGGACTACTCCGCGAAGGTCGCCGACAGCGCCTCCGCCAGTCCCGGCACCAGGCCCGAGCCCGTGAGCACCTCCGTCGGGGCGTCCTTCTCGCGCAGGCGCAGCGCGGAGTCGCGGGTGCCGTCGCGCAGCACACCGACCGTCATACGTACCTCCTGACGGTCCGGGTGCTCGGCGACCCACCTCGTGAGCTTCTTCTCGCTGAGGCCCTCCGGGACGGAGGCCTCGGCGGACGGCGGCAGCATCAGCCGCTCCACAGTGAGCGCGCAGCCGACCACGGCGTCCGGCCAGGCGATGGTGCCGAGGAACTCGTCCAGCGGCTTGTCGGCAGGGATCTCGTCCTGCTCGATAGGGGTGAGACCGGTGGTCTCCGGCTTGTCCTGCAGGCCGAGCTGGGCCGCGAGGCCGGGTTCTTGGGTCCGCAGCCGAGCGGTGTCTACGAGGGCGAAGAGGCGAGCGGGCTGGTCCCAGCCGAGGCCGGAGGCGTACTCGTCGATCTCGAGTACGGCCCGGGTGAGCGGGCTCGCCGCCATGGGAGTGTTGGACATGGTCACAATCCTGCCTCGTTAGTACCCGGAAACGGGAACCGAGTAAAGCGTGAGTAAGTTGCATAGATGAGGCTCCACGATCACGGAGCCTGACGAATGGTCCACGATCACGGGGACCTGACGGACCAACAGCGAACTTCGAGGTGCGCACCTTGGCTTTCCAGATGCCGGACCGCGGCGGAGGCCCGACGGGGCCACGGATCAGAGTGGGCCGACCGTCCCGGCGTGTCCGGACCCTGCTCATGACACTGGGCGTGCTGGCCGCACTGGCCATGGCCTTCGTCATGTTCGCGGGGTTCTGGACGGACTGGCTCTGGTACCGCTCGGTTCATTACTCGTCCGTGTTCACGACCACTTTGTCGACGAAAATCGGGCTGTTCTTTGTCTTCGGTCTCCTCATGGCGGCCTCGGTCGGCGTGAACATCTGGCTGGCGCACCGGCTGCGCCCGCCGCTGAGTGCCATGTCGATGGAGCAGCAGAGCCTCGACCGGTACCGGATGGGGATCGCGCCGTACAAGAGGTGGTTGCTTCTCGGGATCACGTCCCTGGTGGGGCTGATCGCCGGCGCGTCCGCCTCGGGCCAGTGGCGTACGTGGCTGATGTGGGTGAACGGGGTTCCCTTCCACCAGAAGGACCCCCAGTTCGGCCTCGACATCTCCTTCTACACCTTCGACCTGCCCTGGTACCGCTTCCTGCTCGGTTTCGGCTTCGCCGCCATCGTGCTCTCGCTGATCGCAGCCGCGCTCACGCATTACTTGTACGGGGGGCTGCGCGTCACCAGCCCGGGGGCGCGTGCCACGGCCGCCGCCACCGGTCATCTCTCGGTGCTGCTGGGCCTCTTCGTCGCGCTGAAGGCGGTCGCCTACTGGCTCGACCGGTACGGACTCGCCGTGAAGTCCAGTGACTTCAAGGCGACCGACAACTGGACGGGTCTCAGGTACGTCGACGCCAACGCGTATCTGCCGGCCAAGACGATCCTGTTCTGCATCGCCGTCATCTGCGCGCTGCTGTTCTTCGCCACCCTGTGGCGGCGGACCTGGCAGCTGCCTGTCATCGGCTTCGGTCTGATGGTGCTCTCCGCGATCCTCATCGGCGGCCTGTACCCGGCGATCGTCCAGAAGTTCCAGGTCCAGCCGAACGAGCAGGCCAAGGAAGCGCCGTACGTCGAGAAGAACCTCAAGGCGACCCGGGAGGCCTACGGGATCCAGGACGCCGAGGTCACGGACTACGCGGGCACCAGCGAGACCAAGGACACGACCAAGCTGCGCGAGGACGCCGACACCACGGCGAGCGTCCGCCTGCTGGACCCGAACATCGTCTCGCCGGCGTTCCAGCAGTTGCAGCAGATGAAGAACTACTACGCCTTCCCGACCAACCTGGACGTCGACCGGTACACCGTGGACGGTACGGACCAGGACACGGTCATCGGTCTGCGCGAGCTGAACCTCGCCGGTATTCCGAAGAACAACTGGATCAACGACCACTTCCGTTACACGCACGGATACGGCGTGGTCGCCGCCAAGGGCACCACGGCGACCTCCGGTGGCCAGCCGGTCTTCACCGAGTCCGACCTGCCGTCCAAGGGCGACCTGGGCACGTACGAGCAGCGGGTCTACTACGGCGAGAAGACCACGCAGTACTCGATCGTCGGCGGTCCCCAGAAGGAGATCGACTACTCGGACGACGACGGCGAGAAGACCACCAGCTACACGGGCAAGAGCGGGGTCAACCTCTCGAACCCGGTCAACCGGGCCGCGTACGCAGTGGCGTTCAGTGAGCCGCAGATCCTCTACTCGGGCGCTATCGGGGAGGGTTCGCGGATTCTCTACAACCGCACGCCCAAGGACCGTGTCGAGGCGGTGGCCCCCTGGCTGACCATCGACGGTGACGCCTACCCGGCCGTGGTCGACGGGAAGATCCAGTGGATCGTCGACGCGTACACGACCACGAACGGCTATCCGTACGCCTCCCGCACCACCCTGGGCGACACGACGGCGGACTCGCTGACCGCGACCAACAACCAGCGTGCGGTGGTGGCCCAGCAGAACCAGGTCAACTACATCCGCAACTCGGTGAAGGCGACCGTCGACGCGTACACCGGCGAGGTCAAGCTCTACCAGTGGGACACCGAGGACCCGGTCCTGAAGACCTGGATGAAGGCGTTCCCGAACACGGTGGAGCCCAAGAGCGACATCTCGGCCGACTTGATGGCCCATCTCCGGTACCCGCAGGACCTGTTCAAGGTCCAGCGCGAGCTGCTGACCCGCTACCACGTGAAGGACGCTGACACCTTCCTCAGCGGCAGCGAGGTGTGGCAGGTGCCGGACGACCCGACGAACAAGTCGGGCGACGCGGTCCCGCCGTACTACCTGAGCATGGAGATGCCCGGACAGACGGCGCAGGAGTTTTCGCTGACGACGACGTTGACGCCGAACGGCAGAGACAACCTGAGCGCCTTCATGTCGGTCAACGCCGAGGCGGGCACCCCTGACTACGGCAAGATCAGAATTCTGAAACTGCCGACCAGTGAACCGGTCGACGGGCCCAAACAGGTCCAGAGTCAGTTCAACTCCCAACCGACCATCGCCGAGTCCATCAGACTTCTGCAGGGCGGCGACTCGGAGGTCGAGTACGGCAACCTGCTGACGGTGCCACTCGACGGAGGGCTGCTCTATGTGGAGCCCGTCTACGTACGCGGTGGTGGACTGAAGTACCCACTGCTGCGCAAGGTGTTGGTGAGCTACGGAGGCAGGACCGCCTTCGAGAACACCCTCGACGTAGCGCTCAACAAGGTCTTGGGGACAGAGGGTTCGACCACCGAGCCACCACCACCGGACGAGACCACGGAGCCACCGCCGACGTCGAACAACCCGACGGTCCAGGAGGCGCTCGGCGACGCCCAGAAGGCCTTCGACGAAGGCCAGGAAGCTCTCCAGAAGGGCGACTGGGAGGCGTACGGCGTGGCTCAGAAGGATCTTGAGGACGCGCTGAAGCGGGCCGAGGAAGCGCAGGCCAAGGCCGACGAGACCAGCGGTGGCAGCGGCAGCAGTCCGAGTCCGAGCAGCAGCCCGAGCGGTAGTCCGAGCAGTAGTCCGAGCCCGGGCGGCGACTGAGTCAGGGGCCACCCCGCGCCGTGGTACGGTTGCAACACAACGGCGCGGGGTGGAGCAGCTCGGTAGCTCGCTGGGCTCATAACCCAGAGGTCGCAGGTTCAAATCCTGTCCCCGCTACTAAAATCGAAGGCCCGGATCCTGATCAAGGATCCGGGCCTTCGACGCGTGCGGCGACGCGCGAGGCTTCCGTGGTGACCCGGCGACTCCCGTGAAGTGCTGCTCCAAACGGGGGTAGTTGGGAAATCCGTGTTTGACTTGTCTCTCTGTGGGCATGTCGACAAAACGCTGAAGTGACCTCACTGGCTGCGGTATACCAGGTGTACCCAGGTTGCAGGTGGTGCGACGATGGACGTTATGGGGGACAAGGCAACTCTGTTGGATACAGGGCGTTTTGTGCAGCCTTCCGATCGGGACGAAACCGGCGAGGCTGTCGAGGAGGCACGCCAACGGCTCGCCGCGGAAGCCGGCGATGTCGAGGCGATGAGTGTCCTCGGAGCGATGCTGCTGCGCCGCGGTGATCTCGACGGAGCCGAGCCTCAGCTGCGCGCTGCCACCGCCGCCGGTGACCGCGCGGCCGCCAACAACCTGGGTGTCCTCCTGCACCAGCGCGGGTACGCCGAAGACGCCGCCGGCTGGTGGCGGATCGCCGCCGTCGCGGGCTCCGCGGCCGCCGCGCACGCCCTCGGCCGCTACCACCGCGAGCGCGGCGACGAGCCCGCCGCCGAGTACTGGCTGCGCCAGTCCGCCGAGCAGGGGCACGCGCTGGGCGCGTACGCGCTCGCGGATCTGCTGGAGCACCGCGCCGACGTGGGCGCGGAGCAGTGGATGCGGGCCGCCGCCGAGCGCGGGCACCGCGAGGCCGCGTACCGGCTGGCGCGGGCCCTCGACCGCAAGGTCGTGGACTCGGGCCGTGCCAGGGCCGACAACGGCGTCATCGGCGCCGGCGGTGAAGAGGCCGAACAGTGGTATCGGCAGGCCGCCGCACGCGGGCACCGGAGAGCTGCGCTGCATCTCGGGGCGATCCTGGAGAAGCGCGGCCAGCTCAAGGAGGCTGGGCGCTGGTATCTCACGTCCGCCAAGGACGGCGAGGCGCGGGCCGCCTGTGCGCTCGGCTTCCTGCTCCGGGATGCGGGCGACCCCGACAGTGCCGCCGTGTGGTGGCTGCGGGCCGCCCAGGACGGCGACGGGAACGCGGCCAACGCCCTGGGCGCGCTGCATGCCGAGCGCGGCGAGACGCAGACCGCCGAGCGCTGGTACCGCGCCGCGATGGACGCCGGCGATGTGAACGGGGCGTACAACCTCGGGCTGCTCTGTGCCGAGCAGGGGCGGACCGCGCAGGCCGAGCAGTGGTACCGGCGTGCCGCGTACGCGGGGCACCGCGAGGCGGCGAACGCGCTGGCCATCCTGCTGCTCCAGGTCGGTGACGCCGCCGGGGCCCAGCCGTGGTTCTCCAAGGCCGCGGAGGCCGGAAGCGTGGACGCCGCGTTCAATCTGGGGATTCTGCATGCCGGGCGGGGGACCGAGGACGACGACGCGGCGGCGCTGCGATGGTACGAGCGGGCCGCTGCCGCCGGGCACACCGAGGCGGCGCTTCAGGTGGCCATCGCGCGGCTGCGGGAGGGCGACGAGCGGGAGGCCGAGCGGCATCTGCGGGGTGCGGCGGGGGGCGGCAGCGCGGAGGCGGCGTACCGGCTGGCCGCCGTGCTCGACGCTCGGCGGCCGCCGGTGCCCGCACATGAGTTGGGCGAGCCCGCGCAGGAGAAGAGCGAGTGCGAGGAGTGGTACGAGCGGGCGGCGTCTCAGGGGCACCGCCGGGCGCAGGTGCGGGTCGGCATGCTGGCCGCCGCGCGGGGCGACGTGGTGGAGGCGGCGCGGTGGTACCGCGAGGCCGCGGAAGCCGGGTCGCGGAACGGTGCGTTCAATCTGGGGCTGCTGCTCGCTCGGGAGGGGAGTGAGCCGGAGGCCGCGGTGTGGTGGGAGCGGGCCGCTGACGCGGGGCACGGGCGGGCGGCGCTTCGGCTCGCGCTCGTGTACGCGCGGGGCGGGGAGCTTGCCGAGGGGCAGCGGTGGGCCGACCGGGCCGTGTCTCTTGGGCCCGCCGAGGTTTCCGAGCGGGCGGCTCGGCTGCGGGATGCGTTGCGGGAGGAGTTGTCGGCGTGAGGGTGGGGGTTCGGGTGGTGGGGGGGGGCGGGGATTTTCTTCGCCCCCTCCGCCCCTGCCCTTCCCGTATCTGGGGGCTCTGCCTCCAGACCCGCGGTCGCCCGAAGGGATCGTCCTCAAACGCCGGACGGGCTGAAAGGGATTTGCGCTGGTCCGCAGGGGTGACGTACTGTTCAGATCAACGGCGCGGGGTGGAGCAGCTCGGTAGCTCGCTGGGCTCATAACCCAGAGGTCGCAGGTTCAAATCCTGTCCCCGCTACTCAAGACCGAAGGCCCGGAACCAATGGTTCCGGGCCTTCGGTGTGTTCGGCTTCGGGTGCGCCGGGAAGGGCAGGAAGTCGTCAGGCCGCCGCGCAGTTCGGACAGAGGCCGCGGTAGGTCACCTCGACGTCCGAGACCGTGAAGCCGAAGCGCTCCGAGTCGGGGAGATCGCTGAGCGGGTTGCCGTCCGGGTGGACGTCGCGGATCGCGCCGCACCGGGCGCAGACCAGGTGGTGGTGCGGACGGTGGGCGTTCGGGTCGTACCGCTTGGCGCGCTTGTCGGTCGCCACTTCCAGCACCTCGCCGAGTGAGACCAGCTCGCCCAGCGTGTTGTAGACGGTCGCCCGGGAGATCTCGGGCAGCTTGGCGACGGCGCGTGCGTGTACCTCGTCGGCCGTCAGGTGGACGTGATCGCCGTCGAGGACTTCGGCCACGACACGCCGCTGCGAGGTCATCCGCCATCCGCGTCCGCGCAGTCGTTCCAACAGGTCACTCATAGGAGCCAGCCTAACAGTAAGAGGAACAGATCCCGAAGAGGTGTGACTTTGGAGCCTTGATTGATTTAGATATTGTCTAATGTAGGATCTGTTCTGGCAGTGGCCAAGGACAGAACTTGCAGGAATGACGCAGGAGGCGCACGTGACGCAGGGACCGCTTACGACGGAGGCCGGCGCGCCGGTGGCCGACAATCAGAACAGCGAGACCGCGGGTGTCGGCGGGCCCGCCCTCGTCCAGGACCAGGCGCTGCTGGAGAAGCTCGCGCACTTCAACCGTGAGCGGATCCCGGAGCGCATCGTGCACGCGCGTGGCGCCGGCGCGTACGGCACCTTCACGCTCACCCGTGACGTCTCACAGTGGACCCGCGCGAAGTTCCTCTCCGCGGTCGGCAAGCAGACCGAGACCTTCCTGCGGTTCTCGACCGTGGCCGGCAACCTCGGGTCCGCGGACGCGGTCCGTGACCCCCGCGGCTTCGCGCTGAAGTTCTACACCGAAGAGGGCAACTACGACCTCGTCGGCAACAACACCCCGGTGTTCTTCATCAAGGACGCCATCAAGTTCCCCGACTTCATCCACACGCAGAAGCGCGACCCGTACACCGGATCGCAGGAAGCCGACAACGTGTGGGACTTCTGGGGGCTCTCGCCCGAGTCCACGCATCAGGTGACCTGGCTCTTCGGCGACCGTGGTATCCCGGCGACGCTGCGCCACATGAACGGCTACGGGTCCCACACGTACCAGTGGAACAACGAGGCCGGTGAGGTCTTCTGGGTCAAGTACCACTTCAAGACCGATCAGGGCATCAAGAACCTCACCACCGAAGAGGCCGTCCGGCTCTCCGGTGTCGACCCCGACTCGCACCAGCGCGATCTGCGCGAGGCCATCGAGCGCGGTGACTTCCCGTCCTGGACCGTGCAGGTGCAGATCATGCCGGCGGCCGAGGCGGCGCACTACCGCTTCAACCCCTTCGACCTCACCAAGGTGTGGCCGCACGTGGACTATCCGCCCGTCGAGATCGGCAGGCTCGAGCTGAATCGCAACCCGGAGAACATCTTCGCCGAGGTCGAGCAGAGCATCTTCTCTCCGGCCCACTTCGTGCCGGGCATCGGGCCCTCGCCCGACAAGATGCTTCAGGGGCGGTTGTTCGCGTACGGCGACGCCCACCGCTACCGCGTCGGCATCAACGCCGACCACCTGCCGGTGAACCGGCCGCATGCCACCGAGGCGCGCACCAACTCGCGTGACGGCTTCCTGTACGACGGCCGCCACAAGGGTGCGAAGAACTATGAGCCCAACTCCTTCGGCGGTCCCCTCCAGACCGACCGTCCGCTGTGGGTGTCGACCCCGGTCTCCGGTGGAACCGGCAATCACGAGGCTCCCCTTCACGCCGAGGACGACGACTTCGTGCAGGCGGGCAATCTGTACCGGCTCCTCTCCGAGGACGAGAAGGTTCGGCTGATCGAGAATCTGGCGACGTTCATCGCCAAGGTCTCCCGGGACGACATCGCCGAGCGGGCGATCGCCAACTTCCGGCGGGCCGACGGGGAGTTCGGGAAGCGGTTGGAGGTTGCGGTTCTGGGGCTGAGGGGTTGAGGGGTTGAAAGGCCGAGGGGTTCAAGGGCTGAAGCGCTGAGGGGTTGAAGGGCTGACGGTCGGTGGCCGGCCGGAGCGCTTTTCGTCGGGGCGGGCCGGATCTCCTGAATCAGGGGGTCCGGCCCGTTTGCACGGGCGGGCTCAGACCTGTGCGGGTGTGCGTCGGCGGGTCGGGGCCCAGCAGCGGATGATGTCGCGGACCGAGACGATGCCGACGGGGCCTGCTCCGTCGAGCACGATCAGGTGCCGGAAGCCGCCGTGCGACATGGCCGCCGCGGCTTCCTCCAGGGTCCAGGCGGGGGCGGCGAAGACGACGTCGGTGGTGGTGTGACCGGCTGCGGTCTCCGTGTCGGGATTCTGGCCGAGGGCCACCGAGTTGAGGATGTCGCGCTCGGTGAGGATTCCTAGTCCGCTGGAGTCCTCGTCGAGGACTACGGCCGCGCCGATGCGGCGCGCGGACATCAGGCGGGCCGCCTGGCGGAGGGTGTGTGCCGGGCCGATGGTGAGGACCACCGTGCTCATGGCGTCGCGGACGAGCATGGGCTGGAGCCACCTCCTTGGTGAATCGCTTGTCCTGGTGGGGGCCGGTTGCTTGGCTGCGTTCAGAGCTTCGGCGGGGTGTCGATTCACTGGGTGTGTCCGGTGCTTCGGCGGGGTGTCGATTCACTGGGTGTGTCCCGTGCATCGGCGGGGTGTCGATTTACTGGGTGCGCCGGTTCTTCGGCGAGTGGCCGATTCGTCGGGTGCGTTCAGTTCGTCGGGAGGGTGCCGAGTCGCTGGGTGCGTTCAGGTCTTCGGCGGGGTGCCGAGTTCCTGGCAGCGGCGCCAAGTGTCCTGGCGGGCCGTCATGAGAAGCGGTTCACATGTTCACAAGTGGGGGGACTCTCAGAGTCGCAGGTAAAAGGAGGGTCAACAAGGGGGCGCGTGCGGCGAATTCGGGGCGCCCGGGGGGTGCGCAGGAGCCTCGGTTCAGTACCGCTGGTTCAGGTATCCCAGTAGTTCGTCGTGGAGGATGCCGTTCGATGCCGCCGCGTTGCCGCTGTGCGGGCCGGGGCGGCCGTCGAGGCCGGTGAAGGAGCCGCCCGCCTCCGTCACGATGATCGCGGTCGCCGCCATGTCCCAGAGCGACAGCTCGGGTTCGGCGCAGATGTCGACCGAGCCCTCGGCGACCATCATGTACGGCCAGAAGTCGCCGTAGCCGCGGGTGCGCCAGACGACCTTCGTGAGGTCGAGGAAGCCGTCGAGGCGGCCCTGGTTCTCCCAGCCGCTGAGCGACGAGTACGCGAAGGAGGCGTCCGTCATGCGCGAGACCTGGGAGACGCGGAGCGGGGAGGCCGAGGTGAGGCTGCGGCCCGTGAACGCGCCGTGGCCCTTCGCGGCCCACCAGCGGCGGCCGAGCGCGGGGGCGGAAACCACGCCGACGACCGGCTGGTAGCCGCCCTCGGCTGCCGCCATCAGGGAGATGAGGGTCGCCCAGACGGGTACGCCGCGTACGTAGTTCTTGGTGCCGTCGATCGGGTCGATCACCCAGCGGCGGGGGCCTGTGCCCTCGATGCCGTACTCCTCGCCGAGGATCGCGTCGCGCGGCCTTGCCCGCTGGAGCTGGCCGCGGATGAGTTCCTCGGCGGCCTTGTCGGCCTCGCTCACCGGGGTCATGTCCGGCTTGGTCTCGACCTTCAGATCGAGCGCCTTGAACCGGGCCATCGTGGCGGCGTCGGCGGCGTCCGCGAGGACGTGGGCGAGACGCAGGTCATCGTGATAGTCGGGCATGAGCGAACCGTATCTGCCCGTTCGTCGGGAGGGCTATACGGACTGGGGGATCTTCGTGGGGGCGGTGCGGGGGCGCGTGTCTGGCTGGGGTTGGCCGGCTGCGCGGGTGCGTGTGCCTTCGCGTTTCCGCCGGGGGTGGGTCGGGGCCGCGCCGGAGCCTCCGTCCTCGGTCTGGCGCGGAATCGGCCGTTCAGGAAGCTGACGGTGTTGACGCGCCAGCCGCTGCGGGCGGAGGTTCCGGCGCGGCCCCTTCGGTGGGGTGGCGGGTGCGGGTGCGTGGGGGCGTGCGTGCGTGCGCTGTGCGGTCGGCTCCGGGTGCCCAGCGGTGCCCAGCGGTGCCCGGTGGGCGCGTGCCCGTCCCGTTGGGTGAGCGGCTCGGCTTCGCCTTCGGGCGGGGGCGCGCGGTGGGGGCGTGCGCCTTGGGGTTGTCGCTAACCCTTGACAGTGAAGCTGTGCGCGTCAAATCTGAGCTGCGGAGCCGATCGCCCCAGGGAGGCGATGATGCCTGCTGCTCGGGAATCCCTTTTGGACGCCGCCTTTACGGCGCTTGCGCGTCGTGCGTGGTCTGCGGTGCGGATGGTTGATGTGGCCGCTGTCGCCGGGGTGTCGCGTCAGACGCTCTACAACGAGTTCGGGAGTAAGGAGGGGCTTGCGCGTGCCCTCGTACGGCGGGAGGCCGATGGCTATCTCGCGGGGGTCGAGCGGGTGTTGAGCGCTCATGCGGACGCGCGGGAGCGGCTGGTCGCGACGGCTGAGTGGACCGCGTCGGCGGCGCGGAGCAATGTGCTCGTACGGGCTTTGCTGACCGGGTGCTGGAGTGAGCGGCTGCCCTCGCCGACGCTCTCGGCGGTGCCCTCGTCGTCCGCCGTGCCCGCGCAGCGGCGGGCGGACGGGCCGCTGCCCTCGCCCGCGGACTTCGTGGCGCTGGTTCGCGACCGGGCCGTCGTCTCGCTCGGCGCGTCGAGGGCGGACGCGGCCGAACTCGCCCGCTCCTGCGAACTGGTCGTGCGTCTGTCGCTGTCCTGTGTGGCGGCGCCGCCCGGCGACGGCGGGATCACGGACCTGGTGAAGGCCGCGCTGACCCCGCCGCACCGGCTCAGCTCTTGAAGGTCATTTGTTGAGCCAGCCGACCTTCGTGAAGTCGTCGTCGGCCAGGCCGCCCGCACCGTAGTTGGCGAGGCCAGAGCGGACGGCGAGGACCTGGGGGCGCTGGTAGAGCGGGATGGAGTGGCCCAGGGCCCAGATCTTGGTGTCGGCCTCGTTGTAGAGCTTGGCCTGCTCGGTGGGGTCGGTGGTCTCGGCGGCCTGCTTCAGGAGGGTGTCGATCTCCGGGGAGCCGACGGAGCCGTAGTTCTCGTACAGGTTCTTTCCGTCGACCTGGCGGTAGATCGGGTAGGCCTCGGAGCGGAAGACCTGGTCCACCCAGCGGAAGCTGGCGAGCTCGAAGTTGCCGATGGTGATGTATTTCGAGAAGTAGTCGTTGGCGGGCACCTTCTTGATGGTGACCTTGATCCCGACCACCGCGAGCTGCGCCTGCACCAGCTCGGCCTGGTCCTCCTGGGCGGAGGTGCCGCCCGCGCTGAGGGTGTAGGAGAGGGTGAGCTGCTTGCCGTCCTTCTCCCGGGTGTCGCCGTTGAGCTTCCAGCCCGCCTCGTCGAGCAGCTTGCCCGCCGCGTCGAGGTCGTACGTGCCGTACGTACCGGAGTTGTCCTGGTAGCCGGCCTGGTTGGGCATGAAGAAGTGGCTGCCGTACGGCTCCAGTTCGACCGGGAGGTCCTTGCCGAAGGCGGTGGCGATGGACTTGCGGTCGATGGCGTGCTGGAGTGCCTGGCGGATGCGGACGTCCTTGAGCGGGCCGCTCGCGCCGTTGAGCGTGATGTGGACCTCGTCCCAGCGGGCGCCGGTGCGGATGTCCGTGTCGGCGGCCTTCACCAGGCGCTTGTAGTCCTCGGGGAGGATCGCCGAGGCGTAGTCGATCTCCTTGTTGAGGTACGCGTCCGTCCAGGCCGTGTAGTCCAGGGCGCGGAAGACGATGGAGTCCAGCTTGGGCTTCGTGCCCCACCAGTCGGGGTTCGGGACCGCGGTGATGGTCTGGGCGGTCTTGTCGTACGAGGAGATCTTGAAGGCGGCACCGGTGACCGGGATCTTCTCCGTCCAGCCCTTGTTGAACTTGGCCGGGGTGTCGATCCCCACCGCAGGCAGCAGCGGGTCGAACAGCCGCTTCCAGTCGGCGTACGGCGAGGAGTAGGTGACCTTCACCTGGTGGGCGTCGGCGCCCTGTTCGACCTTGCTGACCTGGTCGTAGCCGGAGGTGTTGGCGGCCTCGTACTCCTTGTTGGTGCCGTTGTTCGCCTTCCACAGGGCGTTGAAGTCACGCCAGCTCAGCGACTTGCCGTCGGACCACTTGGCCTTGGGGTTGAGCTTGTACACGACGACCTGGGGGCTGGTGGAGGTCACGGAGGCGGAGAGCAGGAAGTTCGTGTTCGGGTGGACCTCGCCGCGTGCGTCGGCGGAGAAGAGGTCGGGCTCGACGAGTTCGCTGATCTCGGCGGCGTCGCCCTGGTTGCCGTTGGCGGTGTAGCGGTTGAAGTCCGCGATGTACTGGGAGATCGGGAACTTGACGGTGCCGCCCTGCTGGATGTCGTCGAGCGGGTGGGCGTTGATCTGCTGGCTGCCGGCCGGGGCGGCGCTCTGCTGGGCCTGGGGCTTGTCGTCGTCGGACGAGCCGCAGCCGCTCACCAGCAACGCGGCGGCCGCGGTGGCGGCGGCCAGCGCTGCGGTGGGGGTTCTGCGCATGTCGGTGTCCTTTGTGGGTTGGACTGTTTGCCTATGCGGTCCGGCGAGCGCCGGCGGGCATCAGTGAACGCGCCGAACGTAGAACGGCTACGGCGGTCGTGGGAGCCGTTCTGGACTGCTGTCATGGTCTCTTCATGGCCACGTAACAGTGGGCCGGAAGGATGCGTTCCGTGCCTGCCTACCTGGCCAAGCGCCTCGGCTACTACGCCGTCCTGCTGCTGGCCGCCGTGTGCCTCTCCTATCTGCTGTCCTCGTATGCGCTCGACCCCCGCGCCTACTACGAGGGCCGGCAGCCGCCCATCTCCCCGGACGCGGTGAACCACCACCTCACCGCGATCGGTGTCAACGACCAGGAGCCGCTGCTCAGCCGCTTCCTGAGCTGGGCGGGGCACGCGGCCCGCGGTGACCTGGGGCAGACGATCGACGGCACCTCCGTCAACGCGGAGTTCGGCCGGCGCGTCGGGGTCAGCCTGCGGCTGTTGCTCGCGGGGACCCTGCTCGGCACGGTCGCGGGCGTGCTGACCGGAGCCTGGACGGCGGTGCGCCAGTACCGCCTCAGCGACCAGGCCGTGACCCTCGCGTCCTTCGCGCTGCTCTCGACTCCCGTGTTCCTGCTGGCGGTTCTGCTCAAGACCGGGGCCATCTGGTTCAACCAGACGACCGGGACGGATCTCATCCAGTTCACCGGGGAGAAGAGTCCGGGTCTAGAGGGCGGGTTCGGGACCGTGCTCAGGGACCGGGCGGTGCACCTGCTGTTGCCGACGCTTTCCGTCGCCCTCTTCGCCATCGCGAGCTACAGCCGCTACCAGCGCAACACCATGCTCGACGTGCTCGGCTCCGACTATCTGCGCACGGCGCGGGCGAAAGGGCTCAGCCGTCGGGCCGTACTGCTCAAGCACGGACTGCGGACGGCCCTGATCCCGATGTCGACGTATTTCTCGTACGGATTCCTCGCCCTCTTCACCGGCGCCATCTTCACCGAGACGATCTTCGGCTGGCATGGCATGGGGGAGTGGTTCATCGCCTCCATCGGCAAGAACGACGTCAACTCGGTCGTCGCCGTCAACCTCTTCGCGGCGGTCACCGTGCTGCTGTCCGGCTTCCTCGCGGATGTGCTGCACGCCGCGCTCGACCCGCGTATCCGGCAGGCGTCATGACGGCCACCATCGCCCCCACCGCGGTGGTAGGCCCGGTGGGGCGCGGGTCCGTGGTGCTGCGCCGCTTCGTCCGCCATCGGGGCGCGCTCGCCGGGGCCGTCGTCCTCGTGCTGCTGTTCCTGCTGGCCTTCGTCGGGCCGTACGTCACCCCGTGGTCGTACAGCCACATCGACTACACCGCGCTGCGGTCGGCGCCGAGCGCCGAGCACTGGTGGGGGACCAACCGGATCGGGCAGGACGTGTTCGCGCAGACCGTGCGGGGGCTTCAGAAGTCGTTGCTCATCGGGTTGTTGGTGGCGGTCTTCTCGACCGGGCTCGCTTCGTTGGTCGGTGCGTGTGCCGGGTACTTCGGGGGGTGGGCCGACCGGGCGCTGATGTTCTTCGTCGATCTGCTGCTGGTCTTCCCGTCCTTTCTCATCATCGCGGCCGTCTCGCCGCGGATGCCCAGCGGCAGCTGGTTCGTGCTCGTCGTGCTGCTCGCCGTCTTCGGGTGGATGATCACCGCGCGGGTGGTGCGGTCGATGACACTGTCCTTGAAGGAGCGCGAATTCGTGCGCGCGGCACGGTTCATGGGGGTCGGCCCGTTCCGGATCATCTGGCGGCATGTGCTGCCGAACGTCGCCTCATTTCTGATCATCGACGCGACCATCGCGGTGGGCGGGGCCGTGATGAGCGAGACCGCGCTGTCGTACTTCGGGTTCGGCGTCCAGTCCCCCGACGTCTCGCTCGGCACGCTGATCGCCTCGGGGACCGGTGC
This sequence comes from Streptomyces sp. NPDC058470, assembly GCF_042721055.1. Lineage (NCBI taxonomy): Bacteria > Bacillati > Actinomycetota > Actinomycetes > Kitasatosporales > Streptomycetaceae > Streptomyces > Streptomyces sp. NPDC058470. The sequence continues at coordinate 65,579 of NZ_JBHXMF010000023.1, read as the reverse complement.
GGCCGTGACGTACCCCTGGATGTTCTTCTTCGCGGCCGGGCTCCTGGTCGTGTTCGTGCTGGCGGTGAACCTGGTGGGGGACGGGCTGCGGGACGCGCTGGATCCGACCTCGCGCCGAAGGAAAGGGGCCTCCCGGTGACCTCGGTGACCACGGTGCTCGAAGTGGCCGGTCTGGACGTCGACTTCGACGGCAGACCCGCCGTCCGTGACGTGAGCTTCTCGCTGGCCCGGGGCGAAGTCCTCGGCCTGGTCGGTGAGTCGGGCTCGGGGAAGTCCGCCACCGCGCTCGCCGTCCTTGGACTGCTACCCGACAACGCGACTGTACGAGGGTCCGTACGGCTCGACGGACAGGAGCTGATCGGCGCCGGTGAAAGGGAGTTGACGCGGATCAGGGGCAGCCGCGTCTCCATGGTCTTCCAGGACCCGCTCTCCGCGTTCACGCCGGTCTACCGGATCGGCGACCAGATCGCGGAGGCCGTACGAGCACATCAGGACGTCTCCCGGGAACGCGCCCTGGAGCGTGCGGCCGAACTGCTCGACCTCGTCGGCATTCCCGCGTCGCGGGCGCGAGCGTTCCCGCACGAGTTCTCCGGCGGAATGCGTCAGCGCGCCATGATCGCCATGGCGATGGCGAACGAACCCGACGTGATCCTCGCCGACGAGCCGACCACCGCCCTCGACGTCACCATCCAGGCCCAGGTCCTCGACGTGCTGCGCACGGCCCAGCGGGAGACCGGCGCCGCCCTGCTCCTGGTCAGCCACGACCTCGGCGTGATCGCCGGGATGGCGGACCGGGTGGCCGTCATGTACGAGGGGCGGGTGGTCGAGGCGGGGACGGCCGTGGAGGTGTTCGGGCGGCCGCGGGAGCCGTACACCCGGCAGCTGATCGCGGCCGTGCCCCGACTTGACGACGTACGGCCCCGTGCGACCGAACTCCGCACGGGAGAACCCGTGTTGAAGGTGCGCGGGCTCACCAGGACCTTCCCCCTCCTCAAGGGGAGCGTCTTCAGGCGGCGGGTCGGCAGCGTGTACGCCGTCGACGGCGTCGATCTCGACATCCGGCGCGGCGAGACCCTCGCGCTCGTCGGGGAGTCGGGGTCGGGCAAGTCGACGACCCTCTTCGAGCTGCTCGAACTGGCCGCGCCCGAGGGCGGGACCGTGGAGTTGTTCGGGCAACGGCTCGGGACACTGGGGAAAGCCGAGCTGAAGGCGCTGCGCCGGCGGATGCAGATCGTCTTCCAGGATCCGATGGCCTCCCTCGACCCGCGTCTGCCGGTCGGCGACATCATCGCCGAGCCCTTGCGCACCCAGGGCGCCGACCGGTCGACGATCGCCCGGCGCGTCCCCGAGCTGCTCGCCCAGGTCGGGCTCGAAGCGGCGCACGCCGAGCGCTACCCGCACGAGTTCTCCGGCGGTCAGCGCCAGCGCGTCGGCATCGCGCGGGCGCTGTCGGTCGAACCGGAGCTGCTGGTCCTCGACGAGCCGGTGTCCGCGCTGGACGTCTCCGTCCAGGCCGGAGTCCTCGAACTCCTCGACCGGCTGAAGAAAGAGCTGGGGCTCGCCTATCTGTTCGTCTCGCACGACCTGTCCGTCGTACGGCACATCGCGGACCGCGTGAGCGTCGTCTACCTCGGCCGGACCGTCGAGTCGGGCTCGGTCGAGGAGGTCTTCGAGCGACCCCGGCACCCGTACACACAGGCCCTGCTGTCCGCCGTACCGCTGCCCGACCCGGAGCGTGAACGCGAGCGGCAGCGCACCCGGATCCTGCTGGCCGGGGACCCGCCGAGCCCGACCGAGCGGTACGAGGGCTGTCGGTTCCGGGCCCGCTGCCCGCTGTACGCGGGGCTCGCCGAGGGGGAGCGGAAGAAATGCGCCCACGACGTGCCCGTGCTGGACGGGGACGGGGCGGCCTGTCATTTCCCGCGGGTACGCGAGGTCATCTGACTTTCAGTGAGCCGGACCTGAGTGGCCGTCAGTGCGCCGAGCCCGAGAGCTGAAGCCCGATGACCCCCGCGATCACGAAGCCGATCGAGACGATCTTCAGAGTCGATACCAGATCGCCGAGAAAGATCATGCCGTAGATCGCCGTGCCCGCCGCGCCGATGCCGGTCCACACCGCGTACGCGGGGCCGACGTCCAGCTTCTTCAGGGAGAGGGTCAGCAGGCCGAAGCTGCCGAGCGCGAAGATGCAGAACGCGACCGTGGGCCAGAGTCTGGTGAAGCCGTGCGAGAGCTTCAGGCAGACTGCGAAACCGGTTTCCAGCAGTCCTGCCACAACGACCAGCAGCCATGCCATGGCTTGTCCTCCCACGTCCGAACGTCGACTGCTTGGTCTGGTGTGTGTGGTTCAGGTCAGCGGTTTCCCGGGGCACTCGGTGCGATTATGCATTTACCGGCGCGGTACGGGCGCAAACAACGCGGAGGTCACCCGGCGAACAAACCGGGTCAGTCGCCCTCGTGCCGCTCCCGCGTCGCGAGCAGCCGGCGCAGCGAGTAGAGCCGCGCGGGGTCCGCGTGACCGTCGGCCACCCACTGGTCCAGTGCGCAGTCCGGCTCGTCGTGACTGCACGCGCGCGGGCAGCCCTCGGTGCCCGGTTCGAGGTCGGGGAAGGCCTTGATGACGCGGGACGGATCCACGTGGTGCAGGCCGAAGGACCGCAGGCCCGGGGTGTCGACGACCCAGCCCGCGCCTTCCGGCAGCGGGATCGCGCGTGCCGAGGTCGTGGTGTGCCGGCCGCGGCCGGTGACGGCGTTGACATGGCCGGTGGTGCGCCGCCGGTCCCGTGCGACGAGCGCGTTGACCAGGGTCGTCTTGCCGACGCCGGAGTGTCCGATGAACGCCGTGATCTTGTTGTTCAGTTGCTCCCGGACCCGGTCCACCGCGTGGCCGTCCTCGAACTCCTCGCGGGTGGTGACGACGTAGGGGATGTCCAAGTCGCCGTACAGCTCAAGGAGTTTGTCCGGCGGGGCGAGGTCCGACTTCGTCAGCACGAGGAGAGGTTCCAGTCCGCCGTCGTACGCCGCCACCAGGCAGCGGTCGATCAGGCGCGGGCGCGGCTCGGGGTCGGCGAGGGCCGTGACGATGGCGAGCTGGTCGGCGTTGGCGACGACCACGCGCTCGAACGGGTCGTCGTCGTCGGCCGTGCGGCGCAGGACCGAGGTACGCGGCTCGATACGGACGATGCGGGCGAGGGTGTCCTTGGCGCCGGACAGGTCACCGATGATGGCGACACGGTCGCCGACCACCGCCGCCTTGCGGCCCAGTTCGCGGGCCTTCACGGCCATCACGACACGGTCGTCGACCAGGCAGGTGAGCCGTCCTCGGTCGACGGTGAGGACCATGCCCTCCGAGGCGTCCTCGTGCTTGGGGCGGATGTTCGTACGCGGACGGTTGCCCTTGCGGTTCGGGCGGGTGGGGATGTCGTCCTCGTCGGGGTTCTTGCCGTAGCGGCGCATGATCGTGATCCGCCCGTCAGTTCCCGAGCATTCCGGTCCACAGATCGGGGAAGTCCGGGAGGGTCTTCGCCGTCGTCGCCACGTTCTCGATCTGTACGCCCTCCACCGCCAGACCGATGATCGCGCCTGCGGTCGCCATCCGGTGGTCCTCGTAGGTGTGGAAGATGCCGCCGTGCAGTCGGCGCGGGCGGATGTGCAGGCCGTCGGCGGTCTCGGTGACATCGCCGCCGAGTTCGTTGATCTCCTTGGTGAGCGCGGCCAGGCGGTCCGTCTCGTGCAGGCGCAGATGAGCCACGCCGTGCAGCGTCGAGGGGGAGTCGGCGAGCGCCGCCACCGCCGCGATGCCCGGGGTCAGCTCGCCGACCTCGCTCAGATCCACGTCGATGCCGTGCACCGAGCCCGAGCCGGTGAACTCCAGGCCCGCCTCGGTCAGTTCGCAAGAACCGCCCATGTCGGTGAAGATCTCGCGCAGCCTGTCGCCGGGCTGGGTGGTGTGCGCGGGCCAGTCGGGGACGACGACCTTGCCGCCGGTCACCAGGGCCGCCGCCAGGAACGGCTGCGCGTTGGACAGGTCCGGCTCGACGGTGAGGTCCCGGCCGAGCAGGGCGCCCGGCGTGACCCGCCAGACGTTGGGCTCGCCGCCCGACTCCGGGGTGTCCACCTGGGCGCCGACCGCGCGCAGCATGTCGACCGTCATCCGGATGTGCGGCATGGAGGGCAGCGAGGAGCCGGTGTGGCGGACCTCCACGCCCTGGTTGAAGCGCGGGCCGGAGAGCAGGAGGGCGCTCACGAACTGGGAGGACGAGGACGCGTCGATCTCCACCGGGCCGCCGTCCAGGGCGCCGCCGCCGTGCACGGTCAGCGGCAGGGTGCCGCGGCCGTCGTCGTCGATCCGGGCGCCGAGCAGGCGCAGCGCGTCGATCACACCGTTCAGCGGGCGCTCGTACGAACGCGGGTCGCCCTCGAAGCGGATGGGGCCGTCGGCGAGCGCGGCGACCGGAGGCAGGAAACGCATCACCGTGCCGGCGTTGCCGACGTCCACCGTGGCCGGGCCGTGCAGGCCCGAGGGGATGACCCGCCAGGCCTCGCCCGAGGCGTCCGGGCCCGCGGCGACCGTGGAGCTGGACGACACCGTCTCCTCGATGCCCACGCCCATCGCACGCAGCGCGCCCGCCATCAACAAGGTGTCGCGGGAGCGGAGCGGGCGGCGCAGCCAGCCGGGCTCGGAGGCGAGCGCCGCGAGGACGAGGGCGCGGTTGGTGACCGACTTGGACCCCGGTACGTGGACCGTCGCGTCGACGGCTCCGCTTGCGTGCGGGGCGGGCCAGAGGGCGGTGTGGGCGGGGTTAACGGTCATGCGCCCCACTTTAGTGGGGGTTCGCTGTGCTGGGTTTGGCCGGGGAACGGCCCCGCGCCGCCGAGTTCCCGGACGTCACACCTCCAGGAGCCACCGGCCCCCGCCTATCAGGGAGCACAGGGACACCGCGTGGAACAGGAAGAGCCACAGACCCGCCGGTACGTGCGTGAGGCGGGACAGCTGGTCCGCGTCGGAGTCGCCCGCGCCGCCGCGGCTTCGCTTGGCCTGCAGTTCGAAGGCCGGGCGAACGCCTCCGACCAGCAGGAACCACACCACCGCGTACGCGAACGCCGCCTGGACCTGGGGGCCGGCGAGCCAGGACACCACCACGAAGGTGCCGCCGGTCAGGAGCACCGTGAGCGCGCCGTACGCGTTGCGGATCATCACCAGCATCGCCAGCAGCAGGGCCGTGGCCAGCCACAGCAGGGCGGTGATGTGGCCGGCGCCGAGCAGTGCGGCGCCGCCGAGGCCGAGCAGCGGGGGAGCGGTGTAGCCCGAGGCGGCGGTGAGGATCATGCCGAGCCCGGTGGGCTTGCCGCGGCTGACGGTGAGGCCGCTGGTGTCGGAGTGCAGTCGTATACCGCTCAGGCTGCGCCCGGTGAGCAGGGCGACCAGACCGTGGCCGCCCTCGTGCGCGATGGTGATGGCGTTGCGGGCGAGCCGCCAGACGCCGTGCGGGACGGTCACGGCGAGGGCCGCGACCAGGGTGGCGATCACCACCCACAGATCGGGGTCCGGCTGGCTCCCGAAGATCTCGTCCCAGAGCCCTGAGAGCGAGGTGGCTGCGGTGCTGTCCATTGTCGGCGGTGGCTCCCTCTGGGGTCGTGGAATCTGGCAGTGTGGCACGTATGTGCGGACGGTATGCAGCGAGTCGTGGCCCCGAGGATCTCGCAGGAATCTTTGAGATCGAGCAGTGGGAGCCCGAGGAGACTCTGGCCCCCGATTTCAACGTGGCCCCGACCAAAGAGGTCTACGCGGTTCTCGACCGTCCCGTTAAGGACGCCGATACCCCGGAACCGGTTCGTCAGCTGCGCACACTCAAGTGGGGGCTCGTTCCGTCCTGGGCCAAGACGCCCGAGGGCGGTGCGCGGATGATCAACGCGCGCGCCGAGACCGTCCACGAGAAGCCCTCGTACCGCCGTGCCTTCGCCACCCGGCGCTGCATCATCCCCGCCGACGGTTACTACGAGTGGGTCACCGGCGCCGGGGAGCGCGATCTGGAGGTCGAGGGGAAGAAAAAGCGGCCGCGCAAGCAGCCGTACTTCGTGACGCCGGCCGACGGCTCGGTCTTCGCGATGGCCGGGCTGTACGAGTTCTGGCGGGACAAGACGCTGCCCGACGAGCATCCGCTGGCCTGGTGGGTGACGTGTTCCGTCATCACGACCGAGGCGGAGACCACGCCGCTCGCGGTCGCTCCCGGCGACGGGCCGCACGCGCTGGCCGACATCCATCCCCGTATGCCCCTGATGCTCACACCGGATCGCTGGGACGCGTGGCTGGATCCCGCGCGGACGGACGTCGAGGACCTGCGCTCGCTGCTCGCTCCGCCTCCGGCGGGGTTGATGCGGGCGTATCCCGTCTCCACGGCCGTGAGCAATGTGCGGAACAACGGGCCGGAGCTGTTGAAGGAGCTGGAAGGGCCAGAAGAGGGCACACTCTTCTGACGTGAGTTCTGATGTGACCGAGGTCGTTGAAACGGACGCTGGCACCGCCCGCGTCACCTGGCACCAGGCGCGTGACGCGCGGCTTGTTCTTGCCGTCAGCCATGGGGCGGGTGGGGGAATCGAGGCGCGGGATCTTCAGGCGCTGGCGGCGGTGCTGCCGGCGCACGGGGTGAGTGTCGCGCTGGTCGAGCAGCCCTGGCGGGTGGCCGGCAAGAAGGTGGCGCCCGCGCCGAAGACGCTCGACGTGGGGTGGCGTGGGGTGTGGCCCGCGGTGGCCGAGCCCGGGCTTCCGGTGATCGCGGGCGGGCGCAGCGCCGGAGCCCGAGTGGCCTGTCGTACCGCGGTGGAGCTGGGCGCCGCTGCCGTACTCGCGCTCAGTTTCCCCCTGCACCCGCCGGGCAGGCCCGAGAAGTCGCGCGCCGGCGAGCTGCTCGGCTCCGGGGTGCCCACCCTCGTCGTACAGGGCGGGAACGATCCGTTCGGGAAACCCGAGGAGTTCCCGGCGGGGTCGTACGAGATCGTCGAGGTGCCGTACGGCGATCATGGCTTCGCCGTCCCGAAAAGGGCGCCGATCGACCAGGACGAGGCCGTGAGGATCGTCACTGACGGTGTGGTGAAGTGGACCTCGTCACTCGGGTAACCCCCGGGAATGTTGAGCGGCGGACCTCTGTTGACCGGATACAGACAGCACGGAGCGTGTGCTGGACCGTTCGTACGAGAGGAAGTCCGCCGCATGGGTTCGACCATCTGCCCGAGCCGCAACAGCAGCGCTGACCTGGACTGGACGGTGCTGCACGCGGGTAAGAACGCGCCTATTCGGGCGGCGGCGGGTGTCGATGTTCGTCTATCCTCCGATTCCAGTGGGACCGGTCTCGGTCTCGCTACGTCGCTGGAGGAGGTGGGTCCGGTCACTGGGACCGACGCAGGGACCGAACATGGCCAGGCGGACCAGCCCGAGGGCCAGGGCACGAGCGACGCGACGACGGAATCATCCACGGAGCGCAGCGCGCGCTTCGAGCGGGACGCGCTCGAATTCCTCGACCAGATGTACTCGGCCGCGTTGCGCATGACGCGCAATCCGGCCGATGCCGAGGACCTGGTGCAGGAGACGTACGCGAAGGCGTACGCGTCCTTCCACCAGTTCCGCGAAGGCACCAACCTCAAGGCGTGGCTCTACCGCATCCTCACCAACACCTTCATCAACTCCTACCGCAAGAAGCAGCGTGAGCCCCAGCGCAGTGCGGCCGAGGAGATCGAGGACTGGCAGCTGGCGCGCGCCGAGTCGCACATGTCGACCGGCCTGCGTTCGGCCGAGTCGCAGGCGCTCGACCACCTGCCCGACTCGGACGTCAAGTCGGCTCTGCAGGCGATCCCCGAGGAATTCCGGATCGCCGTCTATCTCGCGGACGTAGAGGGCTTTGCGTACAAGGAGATCGCCGACATCATGGGGACACCCATCGGCACCGTGATGTCCCGACTGCACCGGGGCCGTCGCCAACTGCGCGGCATGCTCGAGGACTACGCGCGTGACCGCGGGCTGGTTCCGGCCGGTGTCGGAGAGTCGAACGAAGCGAAAGGCTCGGGCTCATGAGCTGCGGAGAGCCGCACGAGACGGACTGCAGTGAGGTACTCGACCATCTTTACGAGTTCCTCGACCACGAGATGCCGGATTCGGACTGCACCAAGTTCGAAGTGCACTTCGAGGAGTGCTCGCCGTGCCTGGAGAAGTACGGGCTCGAGCAGGCCGTGAAGAAGCTGGTCAAGCGGTGCTGCGGACAGGACGATGTGCCGACCGATCTGCGCGCCAAGGTCATGGGCCGCATCGATCTGATCCGGTCCGGGCAGACCGTGCCCGAGCATGACGTGGCCGCCGCGCCCCAGGAGTCCTGAGCCACCGGCCCGGAGGCGTCCCCGCAGGGCTTCTCGTCACCCGTACGTGCTAATCCGTGGGCTCTGAGCCCACGGATTGGGCCGTTGGTGTCCCCCGGCCTTTCCCACCGCCCTAGGCTCCGGAGTTCTGGAGTCGGGGAGGGGACGAGGAGATGGGGTCGGTGCCGGCCTGGGCCCGTGTGTACGTGGCCTGTGTCGTTCTCGCTGCCCTGGCCTGTCTCGCCCCGCTGCCGGCCGTCCGGGTTCCCTGGTGGATCGTCGCGCTGCTCTCCGCGCTGTACGCCGGGTGTGAGCGGATCACCCTCCCGCGTGGACCGAGGACCGCGGGTGTCCCCGGCCGCGAGGCCCCCAGAGGGATGGGCACCTTTCTCCCCGTGCTGCTCGCCGGGGCCTTTCTGCTACCGCCTCCGGCCGCCGCGCTCGTCGCGCTGTCGGGGGCTCTGTTCGCCCGGGTCGAGCAGCGGCCGCGCCGACTGCGCCGGGTCTGGCGGGCCGCGCAGCTCGCCGTAGCGATCTGGGCGGCCTCCCGGGTGCACTGGGCGCTGGGCGGCCGGGACGCCGTGGTCGCGCCGCACTTCCCGTACGCGCTCGTGCCCGCCGGGGCCGCGGTGCTGACCTTCTGCCTGGTGCTCACCCTCCTCGACGGCGGCATTCTCGCGCTGGCCGAGCGGGTGCCGGTGCGCGGCGCCTGGCGCGGCCTCTTTCCGCGCTCGCTCGCGCCCGCCGCCGTGCACGGGCTCGCGGGGCTGATGATGGCGGTGCTGTGGCGCAGTCCGTACGGGCCCGTCGCCGCGCTGCTCGTGCTGTTGCCGATGTACGTCTCCTGCTGGGTGTTCGCCCAGTACCACCGGGAACGGGCCGCCCACCAGGCCACCATTCGCGCACTCGTCCAGGCCGTCGACATCAAGGACGAGTACACGCGCGGACACAGTGAGCGGGTCGGGCAGGCGTCGATGATGATCGCCCGTGAACTCGGCATGGACGACGAGCGGGTCGAGGTACTGCGGTTCGCCGGGATCCTGCACGACGTGGGGAAACTAGGGGTTCCCACCCGGTTGTTGCAGAAGGACGGGCCGCTGACCCCCGAGGAGCGGCGGGTGATCGAGCTGCATCCCGAGTACGGGCACGAGATGGTGCGGGGCATCGGGTTTCTGGGGGAGGCTCGGTCGGCGATTCTGCATCACCATGAGCGGCTGGACGGGAGCGGATACCCGTACGGGCTGATCGGGGCGCAGATTCCGGAGTTCGCCCGGGTGGTGGCTGTCGCGGACGCCTTCGACGCGATGACGTCCACGCGGTCCTATCGCCGGGCGCGGCCGGTGCCGGCGGCGCTGGAGGAGCTCGAGCGGTGTGCGGGGGCGCAGTTCGATCCGGGGGTGGTGGGGGCGTTGACGCGGGCGCTCGGCCGGTACGGGTGGCATCCCGCCGTTACGGCTGATACCCACACGCCACTGCGCGGCGGTGTCTGCCCGCCCGCTGCGCCACCTGTTTCCAGTCGGATGGATGGGCACCCTGCAAACGTCGGCAGGAGAGGCCCGTGAGTCCCCCGCTCGCCCTCACCCTCGCCCGTACCCTCGCCCTCCTCCTTGCCCTCGTCTCCCTTGCCGTCGTCCTCTGGACCGGCGTCGAAGACCGCTCTGCGGCCCTCGCCTTCGGCATCCTCATCGCCGTGGGGGAGCTCACCCGGTGGAGTGGCGGCGAGGAGCGGGAGTCCGCGCCGCTCGGGGCCGCGGGGGCGCTGTCGTACGCGCTGCTCGGGGAGAACGCCGGGCAGGCCACGCATCACGGGGTGCCACAGGTCGTCGCGGTGGTCGCGGCGGCCGCTCTTCTGGGGTGTGTGCCGCATGTGGCGAGGGGGCACGGGCCGACCGCCGACCACCTCACGCGGCGGGTGCTCACCGTCGGATTCGCGGCCGTCTGCTTCCAACCCCTCTACAACCACGGGGAGTTCCTGGAATGGGGCGGTCCGGCGTACGCCCTGTTGCTGGTCGCGCTGCTGGTCCTCACCGCTCTCTGTGACGCCGTACTCGCGGCGGCGATGAAGCATTCGCGGACCCGGTGGCCGTTCGGGCCGCTGCTGCGGGACGAGTTGCGGGCCATGCCGGGGATCGGGTCCGCCGTGTGTGCGACGGGGGCCGTGATGGCGCCGGCCGTCGCGGTGGTCGGGCTCTGGGCGCTGCCCGTGTTCTCGCTGCCGTTGCTGCTCACCCAGCTGTCCTTCCGGCGGTATGCCGCCGTGCGGGTCACCTACCGGCAGACCATCGCCTCGCTGGCCAGGGCCACCGAGATCGCGGGGTACACACCTGCCGGGCACGCCCGGCGGGTGGCCGCGCTCAGCCGGGCCGTCGGGCGCGAGCTGGGACTTTCGGAGGCCGACCTGACCGTGTTGGAGTACGCGGCACTGATGCACGACATCGGACAGCTCAGCCTCCTCGATCCGGTTCCGGCCGGGGCCACCGCCGTGCTCCCCGCGGACGAACAGCGGCGGATAGCGCTGCTCGGCGGCGCCGTCGTACGGCAGACGGGTGTCGACGCGGAGGTGGCGGTGGTGGTGGAACGGCAGGCCGATCCCTACCGGGAGCAACCGGTCACCGCCCGGATCGTGCGGGTCGTGAACGCATACGAGGAGATGGCCAGGGAAGCAGGGCCAACGGGCCCTCTCACGGCGCTGGAGAAGCTGCGCCTGGGCACCGCCCGCGACTATCAGCCGGAGGTGGTGGAGTCGCTGGCCAGGGTGCTGTTGCAGAATCGGGGGGCCGCGCGTGAGCGCGTCGGCTGAGGGTGGTGGCGGGAGACGGGCGGGCGGCCTTAGCCTGCCCCAGGCTGGGTAACCCATGGGTAATGAGCGGCCGTCGGACGGTACGTGGTTGGATGCGAGGAAGAGGGTGTTCGGGGGCATGGGCCAGCCCAAAGCTGCGCTGTTCTCCAGGGACTCCTCAGGGAACTTTTCGAGGGACCGGCAGGCGGGAATCGCAAGGAACTGGCAGGCGGGAATCGTGAGGATCTTCGGCAAGGGACGACACCGGCCCTCCGCCTCATGGCGGCAGGCCACCGACCGTGCGTTCACGCTGATCGGCGACGGACGGTACGAGGACGCGGGTGCGCTGCTGACACGCGCCGCGGACCTGGAGCCGTGGCTGTCGGAGTCCTGGTTCAACCTGGCGCTGCTGCACAAGTTCCGGCACGACTGGGAGCAGGCGCGGGCGGCCGGACTCAGGGCCGTGGCCCTCCTCGACCGCGAGACGGGCGCACCTGACTGGTGGAACGTGGGCATTGCCGCGACCGCCCTCCAGGACTGGCCGCTGGCCCGCCGTGCCTGGCAGGCGTACGGGCTGCGGGTGCCGGGCGGCGCCGCCGTCTCCGGGGAACCGGTGGGCATGGACCTCGGCAGTGCGGCCGTACGGCTGTCTCCCGAAGGTGAGGCCGAGGTGGTGTGGGGGCGGCGGCTCGACCCCGCCCGCATCGAGGTGCTGTCCATTCCGCTGCCGTCCTCCGGGCGGCGCTGGGGCGAGGTCGTGCTGCACGACGGGGTGCCGCACGGTGAGCGGACGACCGCCGCCGGGCACGCCTACCCGGTGTTCGACGAGATCGAGCTGTGGGCGCCGTCGCCCGTCCCCACCTGGGTGGTCCTGCTCGAAGCGGCCACCGAGGACGACCGGGACGCCCTGGAGCAGCTCGCCGCCGACGCCGGCTTCGCCGCCGAGGACTGGTCGTCATCCGTACGGCTGCTGTGTCGGATGTGCTCCGAGTCGCGCATGCCCTCCGACGAGGGCGACGGTGAGCACCTCGACCCGCACGACCACAGTGAGCCCGGCCATCCGGGGCCGCTGGGCCACCGCACCGACGGGCAGCTGTGGGTGCCGGAGCGTGAGTGCGGTCTTGCCGCGCCCGCCTCGCTGGTGCGCGGTCTGCTCGACGGCTGGGTCGCCGACAGTCCGGACAGCCGGGACTGGCGGGACCTGGAAGAGGTCTGCTGAGCGGTCACCGAGGATCGCCGGGAAGTCACCTTGCCGTCCCCCGTAGGCTGTACCCGCAGATTTCAGGGATTCAGGAAGGCGTACGTCGGTCATGGCGCAGCAGGACACCGATCAGCAGCACACGGGCGTGCTCCCCGTGGACGACGAGGGCTTCGTCCTCGACACCGAGGACTGCGAGGAGCGCGAGGCCGCCTACCGCGAGCGCGGTACCTCGCGGCCGATCACCGTCGTCGGGAACCCGGTGCTGCACAAGGAGTGCAGGGACGTCACCGAGTTCGGCGACGAGCTGACGCAGCTGGTCGCCGACATGTTCGCCAGCCAGCACACCGCCGAGGGCGTGGGCCTGGCCGCGAACCAGATCGGCGTCGACCTCAAGGTGTTCGTGTACGACTGCCCGGACGACGACGGCAAGCGGCACACCGGCGTGGTCTGCAACCCCGTGCTCGTCGAACTGCCCGCCGAGCAGCGCCGCCTGGACGACAGCAACGAAGGCTGCCTCTCCGTGCCGACCGCATACGCGCCGCTCGCACGCCCCGACTACGCCGAGGTCACCGGGCAGGACGAGCGAGGCAACCCCATCAAGGTGCGCGGCACCGGCTACTTCTCGCGCTGCCTCCAGCACGAGACGGACCACCTGTACGGGTACCTGTACATCGATCGGCTCTCCAAGCGTGAACGCAAGGACGCGCTGCGGCAGATGGCCGAGAACGAGCCTCGCTACCCGATCGTGGCGAACGGCTGAGTGCAGCCCTGACGAGCGCCCGAGGCGTTGTGGTGAACGTCTGAGACAGAAAATGTCAGCTGATGCTCGCGATCTCCTGTGAGTCATCGCCATGGGTCTGCCTGTGTGGCGCCTGGTCAGGGACCTCCTGACCAGGCGTCGTTCGTATGTCCGTCGCACGTTCGATCCCATGTGCTCATCAAGTGATCCAGATTCAGTCATACAAGGGGAGATTCTCGGCACCATGGGGTAGTGAGTGGAGCAAATCCGTTCCCAGAACGGTCAGTTGTGGTGCTGAATGGGAAGTGCGGGGATACGCAACGGCGCACGCCCGGCACAGCGGGAGGGGCGCGGCGCCAACAGGCGGCTGAGAGGGGTTTGTTCGTGCATGCTTTCTCACAGAGCACTTCATCGACACCAACAGTGGTCGCGGTCCCACCGGCGCTCTCTCTCCCGGTGATCGAGGCCGAGTTTCCCCGTCAACTCCACCCGTATTGGCCCAGGCTTCAGGAGAACACCCGGGCCTGGCTCCTCGAAAAGCGGCTGATGCCGCCCAACAAGGTCGAGGAATATGCCGACGGCCTGTGCTACACGGACCTCATGGCGGGCTACTACATTGGCGCCCCCGACAAGGTCATGCAGGCGATAGCGGACTACAGCGCGTGGTTCTTCGTCTGGGACGACCGCCACGACCGCGATGTGATCCACCGTCGTCCCGGGGCCTGGCGGACGCTCAGGTTCCAATTGCACGCGGCTCTCGACTCACCGGGGAACCATCTGCACCACAAGGATCCCCTGGTCGCGGGGTTCGCGGACAGCATGGTGCGGCTGTACTCGTTCCTCGGCACGAAGTGGAACGAGCGGTTCGCACTCCACTTCCACGCGGTGATCGAGGCGTACGACCGGGAGTTCCACAACCGGACGTCCGGCACTGTTCCGACGGTCGAGGAATACCTCGAACTCCGTCGGCTGACGTTCGCACACTGGATCTGGACCGACCTTCTCGAACCCAGCGCGGGGTGTGAACTCCCCGTCTCGGTGCGGAATCATCCGGCATACCGGAAGGCGGCTCTGCTCAGCCAGGAATTTGCCGCCTGGTACAACGATCTGTGTTCGCTCCCCAAGGAAATAGCGGGCGACGAGGTCCACAATCTCGGAATCAGTCTCATTCACCATGAGGGGCTGAATCTCGAAGAGGCCGTCACGGAAGTCAGGCGACGCGTCGATGAATGCATCGGTGAATTCTCGGTCGCCGAGAAGGACGTATTGCGGCTCGCGGCCACTCTCGCGAACGGGACAGCGCAGGGCAAGAAATCGAGCGTCGCCCTGAAGGCGTGCGTGGGCAATATGCGGAACTGGTTCAGTTCCGTGTACTGGTTCCACCACGAGTCCGGCCGGTACATGGTCGACAGCTGGGACGACCGCTCCACACCCCCGTACGTCAACAATGAAGCGGCAGGTGAGAAATGACCGTCGAGTCTGTGCGGCCTGAGGTCCCTCGGACGCTGGAGCTGTCCGCCCCACCTCTCGCGGGCGGCGGAGTGCCGGGCCTCGGCCACGGTTGGAAACTGGTCCGTGACCCGCTCGGCTTCCTGGCCCAGCTCCGCGACCACGGCGACGTCGTCCGGCTGAAGCTGGGCCCCAAGACCGTGTACGCGGTCACCACCCCCGAGCTCACCGGGGCGCTCGCGCTCAACCCCGACTACGCGATAGGCGGCCCGCTGTGGGAGTCCCTCGAAGGGCTCCTCGGCAAGAAGGGGGTCGCCACCGCCAACGGGCCGCAGCACCGGCGCCAGCGGCGGACGATCCAGCCCGCGTTCCGGCTCGACGTCATCCCCGAGTACGGGCCGATCATGGAGGAGGAGGCGCGTGCGTTCGCGGCGCGCTGGGAGCCCGGAGGCGCCGTCGACTGCACGTCGGAGTCGTTCCGTGTCGCCGTCCGGATCGCGGCCCGCTGCCTGCTGCGCGGCCAGTTCATGGACGAACGGGCCGAGCGGCTGAGCATCGCGCTCGCCACCGTCTTCCGCGGCATGTATCGGCGCATGGTCATCCCGGCGGGACCGCTCTATCGGCTGCCGCTTCCGGCCTACCGCAAATTCGATCGCGCATTGGCCGATTTGCACGCACTTGTCGACGAGATCATCGTCGAACGTCGCACATCTGGTCAAAAGCCGGACGATTTGCTGACAGCATTGCTGGAAGCGAAGGACGACAACGGTGACCCCATCGACGAACAGGAGATCCACGACCAAGTCGTCGCGATCCTCACCCCCGGCAGCGAAACCATCGCGTCCACGGTCATGTGGCTGCTGCAAGTCCTCACCGCGTATCCGGAACAGGCGCGGCGGATCAGCGAGGAGGTCGAATCCGTCACGGGTGGCCGACCTGTGGGATTCGGTGACGTCCGGAAGCTGTCGCACACGAACAATGTCGTCGTCGAGGCGATGCGTTTGCGTCCGGCCGTATGGATATTGACGCGGCGGGCGGTGACCGAAACCGAGCTGGGCGGCTATCGCATTCCGGCCGGTGCCGACATCGTCTACAGCCCGTACGCGGTCCAGCGCGACCCGCTGTCGTACGAGCGGCACCTCGAATTCGACCCCGACCGTTGGCTTCCGGAACGGTCCAAGGACGTGCCGAAGCACGCGATGCGACCGTTCAGCGTCGGCAACCGGAAGTGCCCGAGCGACCACTTCTCGATGGCCCAGCTGACCCTCATCACGGCGACGGTCGCGTCCAGGTGGCGCTTCGAGCGGGTGTCCGGCTCCAATGACGCGACACGCGTCGGCATCACCCTGCGGCCGCACCGGCTGCTGCTGAAGGCCCTTCCGCGCTGATCCCGCGTCCGTACTGGCGCACGTTCAGGCAGCCTGCGGGCCCCTGAACGTGCGCCGGTACGCCTGCGGGGTCGTCCCCAGACTCCGTACGAACTGATGGCGCAGCGCCGCCGCGTTCCCGAACCCCGTGCGGCCCGCGATCGCGTCCATTGTCTCGTCCGACGCCTCCAGGAGGTCCTGGGCAAGCAACACCCGCTGGCGCAGGATCCAGCGGTAGGGCGTGGTGCCCGTCTCCTGCTGGAAGCGGCGCGCGAAGGTGCGGGGCGACATGTGGGCGCGGGCCGCGAGCTGTTCGACGGTCACCTCCTCGTCCAGGTGGCGCTCCATCCACACCAGCACCTCGCCGACCGTGTCGCACTCGCTGCGCGGCAGCGGTCGCTCGATGTACTGGGCCTGGCCCCCGTCGCGGTGCGGCGGCACCACCATGCGCCGTGCGATGGCGTTGGCGACCTCCGGCCCGTGTTCCTTGCGCACGATGTGCAGGCAGGCGTCGATCCCGGAGGCCGTGCCTGCCGAGGTGATCACCGGGTCCGCGTCGACGTACAGCACGTCCGGCTCGACGATCGCGCGCGGATACTGCCGGGCGAGCATCTCGGCGTGATGCCAGTGCACGGCGCAGCGCCGCCCGTCCAGGAGCCCGGCCGCGCCGAGCACGAAGGCCCCGGAGCAGACACTGAGCACCCGGGCGCCACGGTCCACCACCCGGCGCAGGGCGTCGAGCAGCTCGGGCGGATAGTCGCGTACGGCGTAGGCCCTGCCGGCCGGTACGACGACCAGGTCGGCCTCCTCGAGGCGGTCCAGGCCGTAGGGAGTGGAGACCGTCAGTCCGGGGACATGGGTGCCGAGCGTCGACCCCTCGGCCGAGACGGCCGCGAAGTCGTACACGGGCAGCCCCTCGTCGCCGCGGTCGAGACCGAACACCTCGCAGACGACGCCGAGTTCGAAGGGGTGTACGCCGTCGAGCAGGGCGACGGCCACGTTCTTCAGCACGACTTCACCTCGTCCGGTGGTTCGGTCCGGCCTGTCCGGCGTCCTCGGCCGGGAGTCCGGGAGTTGGTCCCCGGGCAGGCACAGCAGGGGGTTTACCAGTGTGCCTCAGAAGTGGCAGTAATTCGAGGGTGTGCGGCAGTCCTGCCACTGACCCCGGCGGGCGATCGGCGCGACAGTGGAGGACATGAACGCACTCACAGACACACTCACCGTCCTCGGAATCCTCCTGGTCCTGGCCCTTCCCGCACTGGTCGGATACGCCCACGAATGGCGTATCGACCGGCAGCTCCGGGCGGCGGCCGTGCGCCGGTCCGGCCAGCCCTCGGCCGAGCGTGACCTGCGCGGTCTCACCACGAACGATGTCGCGCGTGCGGCGTGAGCGGCGACGAAAAAGCGGCATGAGACGCAAAGAAAAAAGTGACCGCCCCCGGCCTCACGGCCCGGGGCGGTCCCTGTGACAGCGGTAGTTCCTAGAAGTCCTCGTCCAGATCGACGGTGCCTTCCACCGCCACCTGGTACGCGGACGCGCGGCGCTCGAAGAAGTTCGTCAGCTCCTGGACGCCCTGGAGCTCCATGAACGAGAACGGGTTCTCCGAGCCGTACACCGGGGCGAAGCCCAGGCGCTGGAGGCGCTGGTCGGCCACGCACTCCAGGTACTGGCGCATCGAGTCGGTGTTCATGCCCGGCAGACCCTCACCGCACAGATCGCGCCCGAACTGCAGCTCGGCCTCGACGGCCTCCCGCAGCATGTCGGTCACCTCCTGCTGAAGCTGCTCGTCGAAGAGCTCCGGCTCCTCCTTGCGGACGGTGTCGACGACCTCGAACGCGAAGGACATGTGCATCGTCTCGTCGCGGAACACCCAGTTGGTGCCGGTCGCCAGGCCGTGCAGCAGACCCCGGCTGCGGAACCAGTAGACGTACGCGAAGGCGCCGTAGAAGAAGAGCCCCTCGATGCACGCGGCGAAGCAGATCAGGTTGAGCAGGAAGCGGCGGCGGTCGGCCTGGGTCTGCAGGCTGTCCAGCTTCTCGACCTCGTTGATCCACTTGAAGCAGAACTCGGCCTTCTCGCGGATGGAGGGGATGTTCTCCACCGCGTCGAAGGCGGCCGTGCGGTCGTCCGGGTCGGGCAGGTAGGTGTCCAGCAGCGTCAAGTAGAACTGGACGTGCACCGCTTCCTCGAAGAGCTGGCGGCTCAAGTACAGCCGCGCCTCGGGGGAGTTGATGTGCTTGTAGAGGGTCAGCACCAGGTTGTTCGCCACGATCGAGTCGCCCGTCGCGAAGAACGCGACCAGACGGCCGATCATGTGCTGCTCGCCCTCCGACAGCTTCGCGAGATCGGCGACGTCCGAGTGGAGGTCGACCTCCTCGACACTCCAGGTGTTCTTGATGGCGTCCCGGTAGCGCTCGTAGAAGTCGGGGTAGCGCATGGGGCGGAGGGTGAGTTCGAAGCCCGGGTCGAGAAGGTTCTTCTGGGGGGTACTCACTGGCAGGCCTCGCAGGAATCGGGGTTTTCGAGGGAGCAGGCGACGGCGTCCTCGTCGGGGGTCGCCTGCACGGGGATGGTCTTCTCGGGCTGCGCCTGCGCCTGTGCCGCGCGGGCGATGCGGGTCGCCGGGCGGGAGCGCAGGTAGTACGTCGTCTTCAGGCCCGACTTCCAGGCGTACGCGTACATCGAGGAGAGCTTGCCGATGGTCGGCGTCTCCAGGAAGAGGTTCAGGGACTGCGCCTGGTCGAGGAACGGGGTGCGGGCCGCGGCCATGTCGATCAGGCCGCGCTGCGGGATCTCCCACGCCGTGCGGTACAGGTCGCGGACGTCCTGGGGAACCCAGGTGAAGCCCTGCACCGAGCCGTTGGACTCGCGCAGCGCCTCCCTCGTCTGCGCGTCCCACACGCCGAGCTTCTTCAGCTCAGCCACCAGGTAGGAGTTGACCTGGAGGAACTCGCCGGAGAGCGTCTCGCGCTTGAACAGGTTCGACACCTGCGGCTCGATGCACTCGTAGACGCCCGCGATGGAGGCGATGGTGGCGGTGGGCGCGATCGCGAGGAGGAGCGAGTTGCGCATACCGGTCTTGGCGATACGTTCCCGCAGGGTCGTCCAGCGCTCGGGCCAGGTGAGTTCGGTGTCGTAGTGGTCCGGGTGCAGGACGCCACGGGCCGTACGGGTCTTCTCCCACGCGGGGAGCGGGCCGTTGCGCTCGGCGAGGTCCGCGGAGGCCTCGTACGCGGCGAGCATGACGCGCTCGGCGATACGGGTGGAGAGCGCCTTGGCCTCCGGCGAGTCGAAGGGCAGCCGCAGCTTGAAGAAGACGTCCTGGAGGCCCATCGCGCCGAGGCCGACCGGGCGCCACCTGGCGTTGGAGCGGCCCGCCTGCTCGGTCGGGTAGAAGTTGATGTCGACCACGCGGTCCAGGAAGGTGACCGCGGTGCGGACGGTCTCGTCCAGACGCTCCCAGTCGATGTCACCGGCCGTCGTGTCGACGAACGCGCCCAGGTTCACCGAGCCCAGGTTGCAGACCGCCGTCTCGCCGTCGTCCGTGACCTCCAGGATCTCCGTGCAGAGGTTCGAGGAGTGGACGGTGTGGCCCGGCTCCGCCGTCTGGTTGGCGGTGCGGTTGGCGGCGTCCTTGAAGGTCATCCAGCCGTTGCCGGTCTGCGCGAGGGTGCGCATCATGCGGCCGTAGAGGTCACGGGCGGGAATGGTCTTCTTGGCGAGCCCCGCTTCTTCCGCCTTGCGGTACGCCGCGTCGAACTCGTCGCCCCACAGGTCGACCAGTTCGGGCACGTCGGACGGGGAGAAGAGGGACCAGCGGGCGTTCTCGTTCACCCGGCGCATGAACTCGTCCGGGATCCAGTGCGCCAGGTTCAGGTTGTGCGTACGGCGGGCGTCCTCACCGGTGTTGTCGCGCAGCTCCAGGAACTCCTCGATGTCGGAGTGCCAGGTCTCCAGGTAGACCGCGGCCGCGCCCTTGCGCCGGCCGCCCTGGTTCACCGCGGCGACCGAGGCGTCGAGGGTCTTCAGGAACGGGACGATGCCGTTGGAGTGCCCGTTCGTGCCGCGGATCAGTGAACCGCGTGAGCGGATACGGGAGTACGACAGGCCGATGCCGCCCGCGTGCTTGGAGAGGCGCGCGACCTGGTGGTAGCGGTCGTAGATGGAGTCCAGCTCGTCCAGCGGGGAGTCGAGGAGGTAGCAGGACGACATCTGGGGGTGGCGCGTACCGGAGTTGAAGAGGGTGGGGGAAGAGGGGAGGTAGTCGAGGCGGCTCATGAGGCGGTAGAGGGCCGCGACCTCGTCGAGGGCGCGGGTCGTGTCGTCCTCTGCGAGGCCCGACGCCACGCGGAGCATGAAGTGCTGGGGCGTCTCGACGACCTTGCGGGTGATCGGGTGGCGCAGGAGGTAGCGGCTGTGCAGCGTGCGCAGGCCGAAGTAGCCGAAGCGGTCGTCGCCTTCAGTGTCGATCAGTGCGTCCAGGCGGGCGGTGTGCAGGCGTACGAAGTCCGCTGTGCGGTCGGCGATGAGGCCCTCGCGATGGCCGACGGTGACCGAGTCGGAGAAGGTCCGCACGCCCTGAGAGGCGGCTTCCGCCGCGATACTGACCGTCAGGAGCCGGGCGGCCAGCCTGGAGTAGACGGGGTCCTCGGAGATCAGGCCCGCCGCGGCCTCGGTGGCCAGTTCGCGCAGCTCCGCAGCGATTTCGGAGGCCCCCCGTGCGGAGCGGCCGCGCAGCGCGGCGGCGGCGACCCGGCCGGGGTCGGCGCCGGAGAGGTCGGCGGTGAGGTCGGTCAGGGTCCGCAGCAGTGCGGTACCGGGGCCGTCCGTCTCCACCGGGGCCTGCTGCGTAGTCGCTGAGGCCGGGTCGACTGGCGCGATGGTCACGTGGGGCTCTCCCTCGCTGGGCACGGGGCCTTGGGGAGGGTGGCGGGGCACACGAGCGCACGCTCTTGGGCAGCGATGCGCCGCGTCCACCGGCCCATTCCGCGAGGCCCGGACGTCATGTCACCCGGGCCGGCTGGCCGGGGCGCACTGTCGGCAGGTCCTCGGACTTGACTCCATACGCGAACGAACGCGCATAAGTACACCGTTGCGGGACAGTTCCGGATTTGCACCGGATTCCCCTGCGGCGACAGCGAGCATGAGCATACATCTTGTGTCGGGTAGCGGTGGCACCCCCACATGTTGTGTCGGGTGGTTGGCTGCCGGGGGTTCGTCGTGGGTCGGGGCCGTACCGGAGCATCCGTCCTCGGTCAGGCGCGGAATCGGTCGGCCATGAGGGGGGCGGCGTTGACGCGCCAGCCGCTGCGGGCGGACGTTCCGGCACGTCCCCTTCTGCCGGGGAGGGGGCATCTTTTAGCCCGTCCGGCGTTTGAGGACGAGGCCGTTCAGGCCGATAGCGGGGGTCTGGGGGCGCAGCCCCCAGGTACGGGACGGGTAGGGGCGGAGGGGGCGAAGAAGATCTCCCTCTCCGCCCCCCGCCGGTGGTTAGTGCGTTGTTCCCGCCGTCGCCGGCGGGAGTTCCACCTGTACGCCCTTGTCGCCGGCGTCTGCCGTGTAGTCCTCGGGGCTTGTCTCGTCGATGCCGTCGGGGGCGTTGAAGGCGCGGAGGGCGAAGGTGAGGATCACGGTCACCACGACGTTCAGGACGAATGCCGTCAGGCCGATGTAGCCGATCTCACCGATGCCGGGGATCTCCTTGGAGCTGCCGCCGAAGTGCTTCTGCGTGGGGGAGGCCACGCCGTACGCGGCGAGGGTGCCGTAGAGCATGCCGACGGCCCAGCCCGCGAGGAGGGCCCAGCGGTGGAACCAGCGGGTGAAGAGGCCGCCGACCAGGGCCGGGAAGGTCTGCAGGATCCAGATGCCGCCAAGGAGCTGAAAGTTGATGGCGACCGTCTTGTCCATGGTGAGGACGAAGACGAGGGCGCCGACCTTCACGAGGAGGGAGACCAGCTTGGAGATCTTCATCTCCTGCGCGGGAGTGGCGTCCGGCTTGATGAAGTCCTTGTAGATGTTCCGGGTGAAGAGGTTCGCTGCCGCGATGGACATGATGGCGGCGGGGACCAGGGCGCCGATGCCGATCGCCGCGAAGGCCACGCCCGCGAACCAGTCCGGGAACATGTTCTCGAAGAGCTGGGGGATCGCCAGCTGGGCGTTCTCCACCTTCACCCCGGCCGCGATCGCCATGAAGCCGAGCAGGGCCAGGAGGCCCAGCATGAGGGAGTACAGAGGGAGGATCGTGGTGTTGCGACGGATCACCTCGCGGCTGCGGGAGGAGAGCGTCGCCGTGATCGAGTGCGGGTACATGAACAGGGCCAGCGCCGAGCCGAGGGCGAGGGTGGCGTACGTCCACTGGCCGGCCTCGGCCGGGACGGTCCCGCCCGCGCCTGCTGCCGTGTACTTGTCGTTCGCCGCCTTGAAGATCTCGTCGAAACCGCCCAGCTTGATCGGGATGTAAATGATGGCCACCGCGATCACGATGTAGATCAGGGTGTCCTTCACGAACGCGATCATGGCGGGGGCCCGGAGGCCCGAGGAGTAGGTGTACGCCGCCAGCACGCCGAAGGCGATCAGGAGGGGGAGGTCCTTGACGAACCAGTTGGTGTCGTCGCCGCCTCCTACGCCCATGACGTCCAGGACCGCCTGGATGCCGACCAGTTGGAGTGCGATGTACGGCATCGTGGCGAGGATGCCGGTCACGGCTACGGCCAGGGACAGGCCCTTTGAGCCGAAGCGGCCGCGTACGAAGTCCGAGGTCGTCACGTAGCCGTGCTTGTGCGAGACCGACCAGAGGCGGGGGAGGAAGGTGAAGATCAGCGGGTAGACGAGGATCGTGTACGGCACGGCGAAGAAGCCGGCCGCGCCCGCCGCGTAGATCGCGGCCGGTACGGCGACGAAGGTGTACGCCGTGTAGAGGTCGCCGCCCAGCAGGAACCAGGTGACCCAGGTGCCGAACGACCGGCCGCCCAGGCCCCATTCGTCGAGGCTTTCGTCGGCTGCCCTGCGCCAGCGTGCGGCCAGGAAGCCCATGACCGTGACGGCCAGGAAGAAGAAGATGAAGACGGCGAGTGCGACGCCGTTCACGCCGTCGTTCATGCTCCGGCACCCCTCTTACGGGCGCGCTGGTCACGCTGCCACAGCTTGTACGCGGTCATGGTGAGGGCGGCCGAGATGAACACCCAGAGCATCTGGTACCAGTAGAAGAACGGGATTCCGATGAAGGCCGGGTCGGTCTTGGCGTACGAACCGACCCACAGCATCGCCACGAACGGCGCGAGCAGGCAGAGACCGATCACCACCCGGACCGGTGTCACCACCGGTGGCTTCACTTCAGGCGCATCTGACATATGGCGGCTCCGTCCCCTCGCTGATCACCTGTGTAACGCGCAGGCAATCTAGGCGACGAGGTCAGGTAAGCGGAACCCCTGTCCGTATGTCAGTCGGCAAATGGCGTCCGGATAGCCGTATATGCGTCCTCAGCAGCAGCGGAACCCCTGCCGGGGGTCCTTGTCCCGGCGGTCCGTTCGCATCCGCTCGAACTCGCGCCGGGTGGGGAGGAGAGCGGCAGGGTGGTCTTCTCGGATGTGCGCGATATGGCGGTCGTAGGATGATTCATCTGTCAATTCCCTTACGTACCAACGGATTCCGTTAATCGCTCTGTGCAGCGCCGACCGCATCGCGTTCCTCCGCCTTCTCCTGTTTGGTCGGGATCAGACCGGCCGGTGCGATGATCTTCGACTTCACGTACGGTGCCTCGGTCAGGGTGGAGAGCGCGGGGCGGCGTACGTGGCGGATGCAGACCCGGGCCGCGTCCGCGATCACGACGATGACCAGGACGGCCAGGACCGCCGCGAGGACGCCGTCCACCGTGGAGTTGGTGACGACCGTGTGCATGTCGTCCATGTTCTTGGCCGGTGGCAGGACCTTGCCCGCGTCGATGCCGTCCTGGTACACCGAACGCTGCTGGAAGAAGCCCACGCGCGGGTCGCCGGAGAAGACCTTCTGCCAGCTCGCGGTGAGGGTGACGACCGCGTCCCAGAGGAGTGGAATCCCGGTTACCCAGGCCCACTTGAGGCGTCCGGATTTCACGAGGAGTGTGGTGCAGACGGCCAGCGCGACCGCGGCCAGCAGCTGGTTGGAGATGCCGAAGATCGGGAACAGCTGGTTGATGCCGCCCAGTGGTTCGTGGACGCCGACCCAGAGGAAGTAGCCCCACAGGGCGCACACGACGCCGCTCGTGATGACGAGGCCGGGCTTCCAGCTCACGTTCCTGAAGGGCCGGTAGACGTTGCCCAGCATGTCCTGGAGCATGAACCGGCCCACACGCGTGCCCGCGTCGAGGGCGGTCAGGATGAACAGCGCCTCGAACATGATCGCGAAGTGGTACCAGAAGGCTCTGAGGCTCCCTCCGGTGACCTGGGAGAAGATCTCCGAGACACCGAGGGCCAGGGTGGGCGCGCCGCCGGTGCGGGAGAGCAGGGTTGCCTCTTCTACCTGTTCGGCTGCCTTCGCCAGGTCCGCGGGCGAGATGGTGTAGCCGAGGTTCGCGACCGCCTGGGACGCCGATTCGACGGTGCTGCCGATGACCCCGGACGGCGCGTTCATCGCGAAGTACAGACCCGGGTCGATGATGCTGGCGGCGACCAGCGCCATCACGGCGACCGACGACTCCATGAGCATGGAGCCGTACCCGATCATGCGGATCTGCGTCTCTTTCTGGATCATCTTCGGTGTGGTGCCGCTCGATATGAGCGAGTGGAAGCCCGACAGCGCGCCGCACGCGATGGTGATGAAGACGAACGGGAACAGCGAGCCCGCGAAGACCGGGCCGTCGCCCCGCGAGGCGAAGTCCGTGACCGGGTCCATTTTGAGTGTTGGCAGGGCTATGACCACGCCGAGGGCGAGCAGTGCGATCGTGCCGATCTTCATGAAGGTGGAGAGGTAGTCGCGGGGTGCCAGGAGCATCCAGACGGGCAGGATCGAGGCGATGAAGCCGTACGCCACCATCCAGACGACCAGGGTGGCGGGGGCGAGGGTGAAGGTGTCGGCCCAGGAGGATTCGGCGACCCAGCGGCCCGCGATCAGCGCGAGCAGCAGCAACGCGACGCCGATCAGCGATACTTCGGAGACCCGGCCCGGCCGCACCACCCGCAGGTAGAAGCCCATCAGGAGTGCGATCGGGATGGTCATCGCGATGGAGAAGGTGCCCCACGGCGACTGCGCGAGCGCGTTGACGATGACCAGAGCGAGTACGCCGAGCAGGATGATCATGATGGCGAAGGTGGCGACCAGCGCGGCGGCCCCGCCGAACGGGCCGATCTCCTCGCGGGCCATCTGGCCCAGCGAGCGGCCGTCGCGGCGCGTGGAGAAGAACAGGACGACCATGTCCTGGACCGCCCCCGCGAAGATCACGCCGACGATGATCCAGATGGTGCCGGGCAAGTAGCCCATCTGCGCGGCCAGTACGGGGCCGACGAGCGGGCCCGCGCCCGCGATCGCCGCGAAGTGGTGGCCGAGCAGCACGCGCCGGTCGGTCGGATGGAAGTCGATGCCGTCGTTCAGCCGCTCCGCCGGGGTCGCCCGGGTCCCGTCGAGCTTGAGCACCTTGTAGGCGATGAACTTCGAGTAGAAGCGATAGGCGATGGCGTACGAGCAGAGCGCGGCGGCGACCATCCAGGCGGCCGACACCTCCTCGCCCCGCGCGAGCGCGAGTACGGACCAGCCCGCGGCACCGATCAGCGCGACGAGGGTCCAGATGACGATGGATCGAGTGTTCGCGGTGCGCACCGGGTCGTCCTCCCGTCCATGCGATGACGGGAGGACCGTAGAACAGGAAGAGGAGCAGCGCTACACCTCCTGCATCACCCCAAGTGGTTTATTCCTGGGGGTGCTTGAGCGTTGCTAGTCCTGCGGGCGCTTCAGGCGTGCCACGAACTTGTACCGGTCGCCCCGGTACACCGACCGCACCCACTCCACCGGCTCGCCGTGTCTGTCGAGCGAGTGGCGGGAGAGCATCAGCATGGGCAGCCCGACGTCGGTGCCGAGCAGGCCGGCCTCACGCGGGGTGGCCAGCGAGGTCTCGATGGTCTCCTCGGCCTCGGCGAGGTGGACGTCGTACACCTCGGCGAGTGCGGTGTAGAGCGAGGTGTACTTGACGAGCGACCTGCGCAGGGCGGGGAACCTCTTCGCCGACAGGTGGGTCGTCTCGATCGCCATCGGTTCGCCGCTCGCCAGGCGCAGTCGCTCGATGCGCAGGATGCGGCCGCCGGCGGTGATGTCGAGCAGGCCGGCGAGGGTCTCGTCGGCGGTGATGTAGCCGATGTCCAGGAGCTGCGAGGTGGGTTCGAGGCCCTGGGCGCGCATGTCCTCGGTGTACGAGGTGAGTTGGAGCGCCTGGGAGACCTTCGGCTTGGCGACGAACGTGCCCTTGCCCTGGATGCGTTCGAGGCGGCCCTCGACGACCAGTTCCTGGAGGGCCTGACGGACGGTCGTGCGGGAGGTGTCGAACTCCGCGGCCAGCGTGCGCTCGGGCGGCACCGGGGTGCCCGGCGGGAGCGTCTCCGTCATGTCGAGCAAATGTTTCTTCAGGCGGTAGTACTTGGGCACGCGCGCGGTACGGATGGGGGCCCCACCCTCGTTCTCCGCACTGCTGACGTCGGTGCTCATGTCCTGCCTTCCCGGCTCCGGTGCCGAAGCGACCGACCTACCCGATCGGCCACGGCTCACATCGTGGCACGGCTTGCCGTGCGAGTATCCCCCCGCACGCTCCGTGATCCCCTCTTATACCGTCGGCGTTCATGGTTGGTCTAGTCCATCGGTCGCGGACCGGCCGCGCGTACGTGTGAACGCGCCTGCCTGTTATGCCGCTTACCTACTTAAAGGTCCCTGCGTATGTCGGTCCCATAACGTCCGACTGGACGGGCTTACATACCCTTGACACCCGTTCTAGGTCTAGGCCAAGCTCCCCGTACTGGTCTACACCATTGGTCCAGGTCCCAGCCCCACGGGCAGTACTCGGCGTGTGTCACGCGGTGGGCAGGGGGGATTGTGGCATCCCTGAGGAGGATGGCGTGAAGCGCAAGCTGATAGCCGCGATCGGTATCGCGGGAATGATGGTTTCCATCGGGGCGTGTGGGGACAGTGGCAACGAGGGGTCGGACCAGGGCGCGGACACCAAGGAGCTGACCGTCTGGCTCACCGTGGACGCGCAGAACAACTGGCCCGAGCTGGTCAAGGCCGCCGATGACGCCGTCAAGGCGGAGCACCCCGGTATCAAGATCAACCACGAGTACTACGGCTGGCCCGACAAGAACGCCAAGCTCGACGCCGTCCTCGCCACCGACAAGGTGCCCGACGTGGTCGAGATGGGCAACACCGAGATGCTCAGCTACATGGTCAAGGGTGCCTTCGCTCCCCTCGACGCGTCGAAGTTCGAGAACTCGGACCAGTGGCTGGACGGCCTCAAGGCGTCGGTCACGTATGAGGACAAGACCTACGGTGTTCCGTACTACGCCGGTGGCCGTGTCGGCAACTGGCGTACGGACGTGGCCGAGGCTGCCGGCATCAAGACCACCCCGAAGACGTACGAGGAGCTCACCTCCGACCTGGACAAGATCCAGGCGAAGGAGGGGGACAAGTTCAGCGCCTGGTACCAGCCCACCCGCGACTGGTACGCCGCGATGTCCTTCGTGTACGACGCCGGCGGTTCCATCGCCGTCGAAGAGGGCGGCCAGTGGAAGGCCAACTTCTCCTCGCCCGAGTCCCTGAAGGGCCTCGACGAGTTCAAGACGGTCATCGACAAGTACATGCACGGCGACAAGACCAAGGACGAGTCCGACCGCTACATCGTGTACGGCCAGGGCAACGCCGGGATGATCTTCGGTAACGCCTGGGAGGGCGCGACGGCCGAGGCCCCGGAGAACGACAAGACCGGCAAGCTCAAGGGCAACCTCGAGAGCTTCGTGGTTCCCGGCCCGTCGGGCGAGAACCTCCCCGTCTTCCTCGGTGGTTCCGACCTCGCGGTCCCGGTGAAGTCCGACGCGCAGACCGTCGCCGCTGAGTGGATCAACGCCCTCACGGGTGCCAAGGGGCAGAAGGGTCTGATCGAGAAGGGCAACCTGCCCAACAACAAGACCGACCTCGCGACGCTGAAGGACGACCCGGCGACCGTGGTCCCCGCCACCGCTGCCGAGAGCAACTGGTTCGTTCCGATGGCGCCGGGCTGGGGTCAGGTCGAGAAGGCCCAGATCCTGCAGACGATGCTGCAGAGCATCGGCACGGGCAAGAAGTCGGTCGAGGACGCTGCGAAGGAAGCGGACGCCGCGATCGACAAGGTCATCAACACCAAGTGACCTGAGGCAGGGCCCCGTTGCCGACGGGGCCCTGCCTTTCCGCATGACCTGGTCAGGGGGCGGGACTTGATTCCCGTACGACCTTGTCGAGGGACGGGGGCTTGTTTCCCGTACGACCTGAGGGACCGCTGAGGAGCGCGCGGATGAGTTCCGCTGATACGACCACTGCCAAAGTGCCGCCCACGCGGCAGGCGCCACCACCACCATCGGCCACCGGGGACGGGCCGCGCAGAAAGCGGACCACCGGCAGCGCGGCTGTCCCCTGGGGACTGCTCGCACCCTGTCTGCTGATCCTCGCGTTTGTTCTCGGCTATCCCCTTGTCCGTCTGGTCACCCTCTCCTTCCAGAAGTTCGGGCAGTCCCAGCTCTGGGGCTTCCAGCCGGCCGAGTCGGTCGGCTTCGACAACTTCAGCAATGTGCTCGGGGACGGCGAGTTCTGGGCGGTGGTCGTCCGCACGATCATCTTCGCGGCTGGCTGCGTCATCTTCACGATGGTCATCGGCATGATGATCGCGCTGCTCCTCCAGCGGGTCTCGGGCTGGGTGAAGACGCTCA
Organism: Streptomyces sp. NPDC058470; assembly: GCF_042721055.1. NCBI lineage: Bacteria > Bacillati > Actinomycetota > Actinomycetes > Kitasatosporales > Streptomycetaceae > Streptomyces > Streptomyces sp. NPDC058470. Next base: position 36,789 of record NZ_JBHXMF010000023.1, on the reverse strand, counting down.
TCAACATCGCGCTCGTGGCCAGCTGGGGCATGCCGATCATCGTGGCGACCACAGTCTTCAAGTGGCTCTTCGACTCCGACTACGGCATCTTCAACGCGGTACTCAGCAGGCTGCCGGGCGTCGACATGATCGGCCACAACTGGTTCGCGAGCGGACCGCAGGGCCTGACCGTGATCATGCTGCTCGTGGTCTGGGGCGCGGTGCCGTTCGTCGTCATCACGCTCAGCGCGGGGCTGACGCAGGTGCCGAAGGAGATGGAGGAAGCAGCCCGCCTCGACGGCGCCGGCGCGTGGGGGGTCTTCCGTTACGTCACGCTCCCCATCCTCAAGCCCATCATCGTGATGCTCACGACGCTCTCCGTCATCTGGGACATGGGTGTCTTCCCGCAGGTCTTCGTGATGCGCAACGGCCACCCCGAGGCCGAGTTCCAACTGCTCACCACGTACTCGTACGACCGCGCGTTCGTGGTCAACGACTACGCGCAGGGATCGGCGATCGCCCTGCTCACCGTGCTGCTGTTGCTGGGCGTGGTCGCCGTGTACATGCGTCAGATGCTCAAGATCGGAGAAGTGGAATGAGCGTGATCACCACTTCGGTGCGCGCGGCCTCGGGGAAGCGCCCCGGACGCCGGAAGACCAAGCTCGGCTGGAACCTGCTCGGTCTGTTCGTCTTCGTCACCGCGGGTTTCCCGGTCTACTGGATGCTCAACACGGCGTTCAAGCCGGCCAAGGACGCCATCGATCCGGACCCGAGCCTGCTCCCCACGGCGCTGACGTTCGACAACTTCAGCCGGGCGCTGGACATCGCGGACTTCTGGGGCCCGGTGGGCCGCAGCCTGATCGTGTCCCTGACGGTCGTCGTGATCGGGATCTTCGTCGGCATGCTCGCGGCGCTGGCCATCTCCCGCTTCGCCTTCCGCGGCCGCAAGGCCGTGATCGTCGGCATTCTGGCGGTCCAGATGGTGCCGCTGGTTGCCATGATCATCCCGGTGTTCCTGCTGCTCAACGACCTGGGTCAGTACGACAAGCTCACGGGCCTGATCCTCACCTACCTGACCTTCATCCTCCCCTTCACGGTGTGGACGCTGCGCGGCTTCATCGTCAACATCCCGAAGGAACTGGAGGAGGCGGCGATGGTCGACGGCTGCTCGCGCAGCGGCGCCTTCATGCGCGTGGTCTTCCCGCTCCTGGCCCCCGGCATGGTCGCGACGTCGGTCTACGGCTTCATCCAGGCGTGGAACGAGTACCTCTACGCCCTGATGCTGATGAGTCAGCAGAACCAGACCGCCACCGTGTGGCTGGGGAACTTCACCACCAAGCACGGCACCGAGTACGCCCCGATGATGGCCGGTTCCACGATGATGGCCGTGCCGATCGTCGTCCTCTTCCTCCTCGTCCAGCGCAAGATGGCCGCGGGTCTCACCGCGGGCGCTGTGAAGGGATAACGCCAACCGATGACGACACTCGCCAGCAGTACGGACACGCTCACGCGCGACGCGCTGACTGTCCTCCAGCCCGGCTTCACAGGCACCACGGCCCCCGACTGGCTGCTCCGCCACCTGGGAGAGGGCCTGGCCTCGGTCGGCCTGTTCAGCCGTAACATCGCCACGCCCGACCAAGTCGCCGCCCTGACCGCCCAGTTGCGCGCCGAACGCGACGACGTGCTCGTCGCGATCGACGAGGAGAGCGGCGACGTCACCCGCCTGGAGGTCCACACCGGCTCCTCCTTCCCCGGCAACCACGCCCTGGGCGCGGTCGACGACGTCTCGTTGACCCACGACGTCGCCTTCGAACTCGGCCGCCGCCTGGCCGCGTGCGGGGTGAACCTCAACTGGGCTCCGTCCGCGGACGTGAACTCGAACCCGGGCAACCCCGTGATCGGCGTACGTTCCTTCGGCGCCGACACCGACCTGGTTGCCCGGCACACGGCCGCCTACGTCACCGGGCTCCAGGCGGCGGGCGTCGCCGCCTGCACCAAGCACTTCCCGGGGCACGGCGACACGGCGATCGACTCGCACCACGCGCTGCCGCGCATCGACGCCGACCTGTCGGTGCTCGACGCCCGCGAACTCGCTCCGTTCCGGGCCGCGATCGCCGCCGGTACCCGCGCGGTGATGAGCGCGCACATCCTGGTCCCGGCGCTCGATCCCGATCGCCCGGCCACGCTCTCCCCGCGCATCCTCCAGGGCCTGCTCCGCGAGGAACTCGGCTACGACGGCCTCATCGTCACCGACGGCATGGAGATGCAGGCCATCGCCGCGACCTACGGCATCCAACGCGGCAGTGTCCTCGCCATCGCCGCGGGCGCCGACGCGATCTGCGTGGGCGGCGGGCTGTCGGACGACGACACCGTACGTCTCCTCCGCGACGCCCTCGTCTCGGCGGTGCGCACCGGCGAACTCCCCGAGGAACGCCTCGCGGACGCGGCGGCGCGGGTACGGGCGCTCGCCCGGTGGACGGCCTCCGTGGCTGCTGCCGGATCGCGGACGGCCGCCGGCCCGGACGGGCTTGCCGAGGTCGGACTCGTCGCCGCCCGCCGTGCGCTCACCGTGACACGCACCGAGGCGTACGCCCCGGTCACCGACGCGCCGTACATCGTCGCCCTCACCCCCGTCGCGAACATCGCCGTCGGCGACGAGACCCCCTGGGGGGTGACGGCGGAACTCAGCCGTCTGCTGCCGGGCACGGAGACCGGCAGCTTCGTCGGCGAGGACGCCGGCCCGGTGGCGCTCTCCGCCGCCGGCACCCGTCGCATCGTCGCCGTCGTCCGTGACGAACACCGCCACCCCTGGATGGCGACGGCTCTCGACACCCTCCTCGCCGCCCGCCCCGACACCATCGTGGTCGAGATGGGCGTACCTCAGGCCCCGCCGAGGGGCGCCCTCCACATCGCCACGCATGGCGCCGCGAACGTGTGCGGCCGGGCGGCGGCGGAGGTCATCGCAGGGCAGTAGCAGCCCCGCGGTTCCCCCTATACGAAGGTGCCTGGCCGCTCACGGGGGCGGCCAGGCACCTTCGCGCATCTACTGCTTCCTGGCGGTTGCGACCGGTATCGGCGTCCGTGCGGCTGCGGTCATGTGTCCGCGGTCGGTGTTCCGAGCCCGCGCGGCCGCAGCCGTGTTCCGCGTCCGTGCGGTTGCGGTCTGATCCCTTAAATACCCTGCCAGTCCGGCTTGTTGACGAAGGTGTGCCGGAAGTAGTCGGCGAGCTTCAGCTTGGATGCCGCCGCCTCGTCCACCACAACGGTGGCGTGCGGGTGGAGCTGGAGTGCCGAGGCCGGGCACACCGCGGCGACCGGCCCCTCCACGGTCGCCGCGACCGCGTCGGCCTTGCCTTCGCCCGTCGCGAGCAGCACCAGGTGCCGCGCCTCCAGAATCGTGCCGATGCCCTGCGTGATGACGTGGTGCGGCACCTGCTCGATGTCGCCCTCGAAGAACCGCGCGTTGTCGACCCGGGTCTGTTCGGTCAGTGTCTTGATCCGGGTCCGCGAGGCGAGCGAGGAGCACGGCTCGTTGAACCCGATGTGTCCGTCGGTACCGATCCCGAGCAGCTGGAGATCGACTCCGCCCGCCGAGGCCAGCGCCGCGTCGTACGCCTCGCACGCGGCCCGCACGTCCTCGGCGGTACCGTCCGGCCCCAGGAACGCGTCCAGGCCGAGCCCGAGCGGCTCGAGCACCTCTCGCCGCAACACCGACCGGTACGACTCGGGGTGGTCGGCCGGCAGCCCCACGTACTCGTCGAGCTGCGCTATCCGGGCCCGCGAGGCGTCCACGGCGCCGGAGCTCACCTTCGCCGCCAGCGCTTGGTAGATGGGCAGCGGAGTCGAGCCGGTGGCCACGCCGAGCAGAGCGTCGGGCTTGTGCCGGAGCAGCTCCGACATGGCCTCGGCGATCAGCTCGCCGCCCGCCTTGGCGTCCGGGACGATGACAACTTCCACGCTGGGCCTGCCGATCTGGAGAGGGGACTCGACTGGAATCCAAAGGGGGACTCATGTGGTATAGACCAATCTAGCAGAGCCTCACCGTCTCATCGTGTCGAACGCCCCCCGTTCCCGCACCCCACCACCCCACCGTCGGGCCGACGGAAGCCCGGTGGCCGGCTCTACGTCAGTGACCCCCCGGTGGCGTCCACCCAGCTGCCTGTCACCCAACGCCCCGCGTCCGAGGCCAGGAACGCCACCACATCCGCCACGTCCGCCGGTGTCCCCACCCTGCCCAGCGCCGAATAGGCCGCGGCCTGAGCCCATGACTCGTCGCTCGCGTGCAGGAACTCGGCGTTGACGTCGGTGTCGATGATGCCCGGCGCCACCGAGTTCACGGTGATACCGCGGGGGCCGAGGACCTTGGACAGATCGCGGGTGAAGACGTCCAGGGCGCCCTTCGTCATCGCGTACGCCATCTTGTCCGGCATCGCCGCGGTCCGCGCGAGTCCCGAGGAGATGTTGACGACCCGCCCGCCGTCCCGGAGCCTGCCGAGGCCGTGCCTGACGATGAAGTGGGGCGCTTTCACGTTCACCGCGAACACCTTGTCGTACTCCACCTCGTCTATCTCGCCGAGCGCACTCGACGTACCGATCCCGGCGTTGTTCACCAGGATGTCCAGACCGTCCGCGTGCCGGTCGAAGGCCTCCCAGAGGGCCTCCGCGTCGCCCGGCCGGCCCAGCTCGACCCCGATCGCGAAGGCCGATCCGCCCGCCGCCTCGATCGTGGTGACCGTCTGCTTCGCCGCCGTCTCATTGCTGCCGTAGTGCACGGCCACCCGCGCGCCGTCCCTCCCCAGCCGCTCGGCGATGCCTCGCCCGATGCCCCTGCTGCCGCCCGTGACGAGTGCCGTCCTGCCTGCAAGTACGCCCATGTCGGCGCCCCCTCCACATTTCGCTAGTGGTCGCTACAGAAAAAACCGTACAACAGCCCGCCGACATTTCTCTAGTACCCGCTATAAAATCCACTCCATGGTGAGCAGACAGCAGGCCGGGCTGAGTGACCCGACGGACGGCGGCGTGGCGGCCGGGGCGCCGGTCAGGGCGGCGGTCAAGCAGCGTGGCCGTCCCCGTTCCTTCGACCGCGAGACCGCGCTGGAGAAGGCGATCCTCGCCTTCTGGGAGCACGGGTACGAGGCGACCTCCGTCGCCGATCTGACGCGCGTCATGGGCATCGGCGCCCCGAGTCTGTACGCCGCGTTCGGTGACAAGCGGTCGCTCTTCGACGAGGTCGTCCGTGCGTACGGCACGAAGTACGGCTCGTTCGGGGAGCGCGCCCTCGCCGAGGAGCCCACGGCCCGAGCCGCCGTGGAACGGATGCTGCGCGAGGCCGCGGCCGAGTACACCGATCCGGGTCACCCGCACGGCTGCCTGGTCGTCCATGCGGCCACCAACTGCACCTCGCCGGAGGTCGAGGAATCCCTGCGCGAGCGGCGCAACGCCAACATCGCTGTCTTCGAGAGTCGTATAGAGGCGGGGATCGCCGCAGGTGAGCTGCCTTCGAGTACCGACGCCGCGGCCCTTGCCCGGCACACCGGCGCGATGATCCAGGGAATGTCCCAGCAGGCCCGCGACGGAGCCACCAAGGAGGAGCTGGAAGCCCTGGCCGAACTGGCGATGGCGATCTGGCCCCGCTCAGGAACCCCGGCGGGCTAGTCTGCTTGGTGGATGCTGCGGATGTTGGATAAAGAGACAACAACAAACATCCGCGCGCGCATGGACACAGGCACCATGGACGCAGGAGCATGGTCTAGTCCACAATGAATGGACGCGACATCAAGAGCTTCAACTGAACAAGCCTCCGTCTTCCCCGCACAGGAAGGCGGACCGAGGAACCGGCGCTCTCTGCCCTGACTGCTCCGGCTCCTCTCTTCGGCCGATCGGGACCGCACACCCCGTGGCCGTTGTTGCTCCGGGCTGCGGTGCCGGGCGGGCTGAGGGTCCCTCCCAGGCGCCGCGGCCCGCGGGTGTCTCCGGGCCCCGCCGGGGCCTCGTGACCCGGCTGATTTCGGGTCCTGTCGTCAGTGCCGGGTACGCTCGCACGTGTGCCCTCCATGAACGACCTCGTACGCCAGCACACCGCTCTCGGTGACTCCGACCTCGAGTGGCTGCATCTGCTGGTCTCGGAGTGGCAGTTGCTCTCCGACCTCTCCTTCGCCGACCTCGTCCTGTGGGTCCCCACGCGCGACGGCACCCGCTATGTCTCCGTGGCTCAGATGCGGCCCAACACCGGCCCCACCTCCTACCAGGACGACATGGTCGGCCACCTCGTCCCGCGCGGCCGCCGCCCCATGCTCGACATCGCGCTCGACGAGGGCCGGATCGTGCGCGAGGGCGACCCGGAGTGGCGGGAAGAGGTTCCCGTACGGGTCGAGTCCATTCCTGTACGGCGGGAGGGGCGCGTTCTCGGCGTCATCGCGCGCAACACCAACCTCCTCACCGTGCGCACCCCGAGCCGGCTGGAACTGACGTACCTCCAGAGCGCCTCCGACCTCGCCCAGATGATCGCCGCGGGCTCCTTCCCGTTCCCGAACCAGCAGGTCGACATGGATGCCTCGCCGCGGGTCGGTGACGGGCTGATCAGGCTCGACGCGGACGGCATCGTCCAGTACGCGTCCCCGAACGCGCTGTCCGCGTACCACCGCCTGGGCCTGGCCTCCGACCTGGTGGGCCACAACCTCGGTGTGACGAGCGCCGAACTCGCCCCGTCCCGCGGCCCGGTGGACGAGGCGCTGGCCAAGGTCGCCAGTGGCTGGGCGCCCCGTGAGTTCGAGATCGAGAGCGGGGAGGGGGTGATCCAGCTGCGTGCGATCCCGCTCAAACCCAAGGGGACGCGCGTCGGTTCGCTGGTGCTGCTGCGTGATGTCACGGAACTGCGGCGTCGAGAGCGCGAGTTGATCACCAAGGATGCGACCATCCGGGAGATCCATCACCGGGTGAAGAACAACCTTCAGACGGTGGCGGCTCTTCTGCGGCTGCAGGCCAGGCGGATCGAGTCGGACCGGGGCCGGGAGGCACTGGAGGAGGCCGTACGCCGGGTCGGATCGATCGCGATCGTGCACGAGACGCTGTCCCAGAACCTGGACGAACGGGTGGAGTTCGACGAGATCGCCGACCGGGTGCTTGCCATGGTCGCCGAGATCTCGCCCGGCAAGGTCACCTGTCGGCGCACCGGCCGTTTCGGGATACTGGACGCCGAGGTCGCGACCCCGCTCTCCATGGTCCTCACCGAAATCCTGCAGAACGCCCTGGAGCACGGCTTCCGCGAGGGTGACCGCGGCACGGTCGAGGTCTCGGCGGTCCGTGGCGGCAGCAGCAAGGACGCCCGGCTGCTGGTCACCGTGCAGGACGACGGGGTCGGGCTCCCCGAGGGCTTCGACCCGCACCGCTCGGGAAACCTGGGCCTGCAGATCGTACGGACGCTGGTGGAGGGTGAGTTGGGCGGAACCTTCGACATGGTGGCGGCCCCGGAGCGAGGTACGCAGGTGATCCTCGACATCCCGGTGGTGGCGCACAAGTAGCGGGCGGCGACGGCACAACTGACCGACACTTGCACGCAATCCACGCAGACGCGCCAAGGCCGGCGGCGGCAACGGGGCATGACAGTGGCCCCGGACCAATTGGTCCGGGGCCACTGTCAACGCTTACGCTGCTATGCGCATTGGGGGTACTGCGCGCTGCGGCTCGGGGGCGGGAGATGCGTACTCGCTGTACGCGCCGCCAAGCTCAGGCTCGTGCGGGGTGGTGCGTCAGGCGGAGGCCTGACGGGCTCGGTTGCGGGCGGCGCGGCGCTTCATCGCGCGACGCTCGTCCTCGCTGAGGCCACCCCAGACGCCGGAGTCCTGGCCGGACTCAAGCGCCCACTGCAGGCACTGCTCCATGACGGGGCAGCGGCGGCAGACGGCCTTGGCTTCCTCGATCTGCAGCAGCGCAGGACCGGTGTTGCCGATGGGGAAGAAGAGCTCGGGGTCTTCCTCGCGGCAAACGGCGTTGTGACGCCAGTCCATGGCTGCTACCTCTCCTTGGTATTACATGCACGTTGCTTGTGAATGTGAACGCTTTCACGAATCCCTCAACAAGTGAAGGGCCGACTGTCAGATGACCTGACGTGGTCCTGGTTTTTGAGGAGGGGTTCTGGCTCTACGTGGGGCCGATGTTGCGGGCCGTCCCGATCGCCACGTAGAGACTCGCAAACCTCAGCGGCGGATACAACCCCTTCTGGAAAGTTTTTTTTGATTCCTCGGTGTCGACTAGGTCACAGCCGTACTTCCATGGGGTGGACCCTGGCCTAAACGTTCGAGTGAAAGGACTTTGGGCCCTTCCGCTCACACAATCACACGCAGTGCACGGCGTACGCCTGTGAACGTCACGCTCGTACGCAGTCCGAGGTGGTCGCCGTCCATCTGGAGGGGGAGCGGCACCTTCGAATGCAAGGTGAAGTCGGTCAGATCATGCAGTGACACCGCATGCCTGCCATGAGGACCGCGTTCGGGGGACGAAGTGAGCAACTGCGTGGCATACCGGGCAACCGCGGCGGTCGACATGCGGCTGAGGCCGAGTACGTCCAGTCCGGTATCGAACGAGGCCTTAGGTGAGGCGTACACCGGACGATTGCCGAGAAACGTCCACGGCGCGGTGTTGCAGATTATGGACAGGATCAGATCGGTGACCGGGTCCTGGCCGGGGCGCTCCAGGGTGATCGTTCCGTGCCTGCGGTGAGGTTCGTCCAAAAACTGCCGTAGTACTTGGCGCAAATACAGTGCATGCGTGGAGCGCTTGCCGCGTTCGCGCTGCTGCTCGACCCGGCCGATCACGCCCGCGTCGAAGCCGAGGCCCGCGCAGAAGGTGAACCAGCGGGAGGGCACCGACTCGTCCTCGGTGCCAGGAGTGCCGGCGGCGAGGCCCAGGCCGATCGTGCGCTCCCGTTCCTCGCGCAGTGCGTCGAGCAGGGCGCCGGTCGCCTCCACCGGCTCGTTGGGCAGGCCGAGGGCGCGGGCGAAGACATTGGTGGAACCGCCGGGGACCACCGCGAGGCGGGGCAGGCGGTCGGGGTCGGGGCCGTGGTGCAGCAGGCCGTTCACGACTTCGTTGACCGTTCCGTCGCCGCCGAGGGCGACGACCAGGTCTATGTCCTCGCTGTCCGCGGCCTGCCGACCGAGGTCTCTGGCGTGCCCGCGGTACTCGGTGGTGACCGCTTCCAGCTTCATCTCGCTCGCGAGTGCGTGGATCAAGACGTCACGCGTGCGCGCACTTGTGGTGGTTGCTGCCGGATTGACCACGAGAAGTGCACGCATGCGATGCAGCGTACCCAGTCGGCGGTACTCGCCCCACGCCGAGTAGGGATCAAGTAAGAGTCCGGGCCGTGAGCTGGGCCACGTCGGCAGGTGGGCCGAAGGGGCGGGCGACCGACTGACGTCCCCTGCGAGGGTCCCGTGCGAGGTGGCCCCCCGGGGACCTGGGCCGACCGAGGCTGCGGGCTACTCTTCAGGAGTGAGCCGAGAGCAGAATCCCACCCCTGAAGCCCCCACCGAAGAGCCCCGTCCCGGTCGGCTGACCGCCGCGGCGGCGCTGACCGCGCTGGAGGGGCTCGCCTTGGCCGTGGGGGGTGTCTACCTGCTCGTACTGGGCCTGATGGGTGACCCTGACGACCGGCAGCAGGCCGTCACCGGGGGCCTGACGCTGATGGTGCTCGCCCTGCTCCCGCTGCTGGCCACGCGCGGATTGCTGGGGCGCCGCAGCTGGAGCCGGGGTCCCGCGGTGGTCACCCAGATCATGGCGCTGCCCGTCGCCTACAACCTGCTCCAGGCCGACAGTGTGGCGATCCCCGCGGGCATCGCCCTGGCCGTCGTCGCGGTCGCGGCCTTGGTGCTGCTGGTGAACCCGGCGACGACCCGGGCGCTGGGAATCCAAGGCCCGGGCGGCGTCCCAGAGAAGTAACGGACCCCTCAGGACCCCGCCGCGGCGGAGTCCTACTCCTCGACGAGCAGCTTTTCGCGGAGCTGGGCCAGGGTCCGGGCCAGCAGCCGGGAGACGTGCATCTGGGAGATGCCCACTTCCTGGGCGATCTGGGACTGCGTCATGTTGCCGAAGAAGCGCAGCAGCAGGATCCGCTTCTCGCGGGGCGGCAGGTCTTCGAGGAGCGGCTTGAGGGACTCGCGGTACTCGACGCCCTCCAGAGCCTCGTCCTCGGAGCCCAGGGTGTCCGCGACGGCCGGGGACTCGTCGTCGGTGTCGGGAACGTCCAGGGACAGCGTGGAGTACGCGTTGGCGGACTCCAGGCCCTCCAGGACCTCCTCCTCCGAGATGGCGAGCTTCTCGGCCAGCTCGTGGACCGTGGGGGACCGGCCGTGCTGCTGCGACAGCTCGGCCGTGGCCGTGGTCAGCGCCAGGCGCAGCTCCTGCAGACGGCGCGGAACGCGCACCGCCCAGCCCTTGTCACGGAAGTGCCGCTTGATCTCACCGACCACCGTCGGTGTCGCATACGTCGAGAACTCGACGCCGCGCTCCGGGTCGAAGCGGTCCACCGACTTGATCAGGCCGATGGTGGCGACCTGCGTGAGGTCGTCCAGCGGCTCACCGCGGTTGCGGAAGCGGCGCGCGAGGTGCTCGACGAGCGGCAGGTGCATGCGGACCAGCTGGTTGCGCAGCTCCGCGTACTCGGCGCTGCCGTCCGTCAGCTTGCGCAGCTCGATGAACATCGTCCGTGCCCCGCTGCGGTCCCGGGGGTCGTGCCGGATGTGCTGGGCACTGGGCCCGTGCTGCGCGCCCTGCACGCTCTGCGCCTCCGGCTTGTCGTGCCGCTCGTGCTCGCTCATAGTCCCGCCCGTCACCATTCCCCGAGCTCTCGGCTCCGCCCGAGCAGGGGAGATGCCCAGCTGTCCTTCTGTGGACGTGCTCGGCGCGGCACCCTCCGGATCCCGTCGCCCGTCGCCCCGGCCGGAGAGCTTCTCCCCTTGGTCCTCGTCGACCGGCGCGGTCCCCGCGGACACCGCGCCGTCCTCCGGGTGCGGCCGGGCCTGCTCGGGGAAGCCGTCGACGCCGTCCGCCGTGCGCCGCGGCCCGCCCACCAGCTCGGCGGGAAGCTCCCGTGTGCCGCGCTCTTCCTCCCGCACCGGCCCGTCCCCGTTCCTCACGCCGGCCCGGGTCCCGCGCCGCGCTGTTTGTAGAGGCTGATCGTCACGGTCTTGTCCTCGGCGACGGTGGATTCGACCTTGCCCGCGAGGGCGGAGAGGACGGTCCAGGCGAAGGTGTCCCGCGCGGGGGCGTGACCGTCCGTGGTCGGGGCCGAGACCGTGACCTCCAGTGAGTCGTCGATGAGCCGGAAGACACAGCTGAGCACCGAACCGGGGACGGCCTGTTGCAACAGGATCGCGCAGGCCTCGTCCACCGCGATGCGCAGGTCCTCGATCTCGTCGAGGGTGAAGTCCAAACGGGCCGCGAGTCCGGCCGTGGCCGTACGCAGCACCGACAGGTAGGCGCCCGCGGCGGGCAGCCGGACTTCCACGAAGTCCTTGGTCGCGGGCTCGCCTGCGATCTGGGACACCCTCACCTCCATGGTGGTACAAGCTCTTTCAGGGGCCGAGGGTCGCCCCCCGGGGTAACGCGCTAGGTGGTGCAGCGGTGACGCTACCGCGCTCGCAAGTTTCCTGTCCCGGGGGCCCCGCCCCCTGCTGTCACTCATAGTAAGCATATGAGTACGGACAGTGGCTAGGGGTCTGCGGCCCCAATTAGGAAGAGAACGCGCCGGGTTGACGTACCCAGGCGTCAGACGGTCGAACCGTCCGGATCGCGGGTCACACGCGCATGTGATCCGCGACCCCTGTCAGTATGCCGTCGACGCGGCGGTCGTCGGGTCATACGAGTACGTGGTCGACGAAGCACCAACGCCAGTTCTCACCGGGTTCGAAGGTGCGCATGATCGGGTGCCCGGTGTCCTTGAAGTGCTCCGTCGCATGCCGCAACGGAGAGGAGTCGCAGCAGCCCAGGTGCCCGCACGAGAGACACAGGCGAAGCTGCACGGGGTGCGTGCCGGCGGCAAGGCACTCCAGGCAGGTCTCGCTCAGGGGCTCGGGCTCGGGGTGCGGCAGCGCGTCGGCGTGCGTGCACTGTTTCATGATTGCCAGGTTACGTCGGGTGTGCGGGAAGTCGTGCGAAAACAGAGGGCGGGCGGAAGACGATGCACATTTTGCCACTGCTGTTGCTGGTCGCGGGAAGCGCGGCATGTGCGGCGGCCGCACGCCGCACATCGGTGCCGGCACCGCTGCTGCTTGTCACCGTGGGCCTGATGATCTCGTACGTCCCCGGGATGCCCGACTACGAACTCGACCCCGACGTCGTACTCCCGCTGCTGCTGCCCCCGCTCCTGTATACGGCGGCCACCGACAGCTCGTACCTCGATCTGCGGGCGCAACTGCGACCCGTCGCTCTGTTGTCGGTGGGCTACGTCCTCTTCGCGACCCTGGTCGTCGGCTGGGCCGCCTATCTGCTCGTGCCGAGCCTGCCGCTGACCGCGGCACTGGTCCTGGGGGCGGTGGTGGCGCCGCCGGACGCGGTCGCGGCCACGGCGGTGGCGCGCCGGGTGGGGCTGCCCTCACGGATCACCACGATCCTGCAGGGTGAGTCCCTGGTGAACGACGCGACCGCGATCACCGCCTACAAGGTGGCGCTCGCCGCGGCGGTCGGCGAGGGTGCGACCTGGGCGGGCGGCATCGGCGAGTTTATGCTCGCGGCGGTCGGCGGCGTCGCGGTCGGACTGGTCTTGATGGTGCCGCTCCACTGGCTGCGCACGCACCTCAGGGAGGCGCTTCTCCAGAACACCCTCTCCTTGTTGATCCCTTTCGTCGCGTACGGGGTCGCCGAGCAGGTGCACGCCTCCGGGGTGCTCGCCGTGGTCGTCGTCGCGCTCTATCTCGGACACCGCTCCTGGGAGGTCGATTTCGCGACCCGACTCCAGGAGGAGGCGGTGTGGAAGATGGTCGCCTTCGTCCTGGAGTCGGCGGTCTTCGCGCTGATCGGGCTGCAACTGCCGGTCGTCCTCAAGGACCTTGGGGACTACCAGGGTGTCGACGCCGCCTGGTACGCGGTGGCCCTCTTCCTCGTCGTGGTCGCGACCCGGTTCGTTTGGGTGTATCCCGCGACCTTCCTGCCGCGCATTTTCTCGGCACGCATCCGGAAACGGGAGGAGAACCCCACCTGGAAGGGGCCCTTCGTCATCGGCTGGGCCGGGATGCGGGGTGTGGTCTCCCTCGCCATCGCCTTCTCGATCCCGAGTGAGCCCTTTCCGGACCGCAATCTCATCCTCTTCCTGACCTTCACGACGGTGATCGGGACTCTGGTCGTGCAGGGGCTGACCCTGCCCCCGCTGATCCGCCTGCTGAAGCTGCCAGGGCGCGACACGCAGACCGAGACGCTCGCCGAGGCCAACGCCCAGGCGCAGGCGTCCCGGGTCGCCGAACAGCGCCTGGAGGAGCTCCTCGAGGACGAACGCAACGCTCTGCCCCCACCGCTCGCCGACCGTCTCCGCGCGGTCCTGGAGCGCCGCCGCAACGCCGTCTGGGAGCGCCTCGGCGCGGTGAACCCGCTGACCGGCGAAACCGCCGACGACACCTACCGCCGACTCTCCCGCGAGATGATCGGCGCCGAGCGCGAGGTCTTCGTACGGCTGCGCGACCTCCGCTACATCGACGACGAGATGCTGCGCACGCTGCTGCGCAGGCTGGACCTGGAGGAGGCGGCGGCGTTCCGGGAGACGACATGAGCGGTCACTTCGGCTGCCCGTTTCAGGAGAGCGGTGCTCCCGTGATCACGGCTGCCACCGTCGTCCCGCGCGGGAACGCGCCCTCGTCGGCCAGAGCGACAAGTCCGTACAGCATCTTGGCGACATAGAGACGTTCGACGGGCAGGCCGTGGCGTTGCTCGAAGTCCTCGGCGAAGGTGTCGAGTTCGGCGGTGGTACGGGCGTAGCCGCCGAAGTGGAAGCGTTCGTCGAGCGACCAGTCACCGCGGCGGCCGCCGAAGGCGGTGACCTGGAGGGCTTCTATCTCGGCGCTCAGGAAGTCGCCCTTGAGGACGGGTATGCCCAGGGCACGCTGGTCAGGGGCGAGCCCGGCGGCCAGACCCGCCAGCGTGCCGCCGGTGCCGCAGGGCAGGGCGACCACGTCGGCGTGGCCGCGCAGCTCCTCGCCGAGCGCCTGGCAGCCGCGTACGGCAAGGGAGTTGCTGCCGCCCTCGGGCACGACGTACGCGTCCTCGGCGCTCAGCGCGCTCAGGATCCCGGCGAGTGTCTGTGGCTCGGACTTGTGGCGGTACGTCGATCTGTCGACGAAGTGCAGTCGCATGCCGTCGGCCGAACATCGGGCAAGTGAGGGGTTGAGGGGGCGCCCGGAGAGCTCCTGGCCGCGGACCACGCCGATGGTGGGGAACCCGAGCAGACGGCCGGCTGCCGCCGTGGCCCGCAGGTGGTTCGAGTACGCCCCGCCAAAAGTGACCACCGTACGGCCCACCGCCGCCTTCAGGTTCAGGGCCAGCTTGCGCCACTTGTTGCCGACCAGCTCAGGGTGGATCAGATCGTCCCGCTTGACCACCAGCCGGACGCCGTGGCGGTCGAAGCGCTCATCCGGGACGTCCTGCGACGGTGAGGGGAGGTGGGGGCGAAGGACGTCTAGGTCGACCGTCGGAGCCTCGGGAGCCTCGGGAGCCTCGGGAGCCTTGGGGGCCTCGGGGGCGGTGGGGCGTCGGGGGGCGGTGCTGGGGAGGTTGGCGGCGGTGGGGATGTCCGGGCGGGTCACCCCGTCATTGTCGGACATGCGTCCGGGCCGGGCTCTCCGATGACCCTTGGAGGGGCTGGCGCCCTTGGAGGGCGGATGCGGCCGTGTGCGGGCGGCGTGCGGGCCGGGGGTTTGGAGGGGCTGGCGGTGTGCGGGTCGGATGTTCGGAGGGATGGGTGGTGTGTGAGCCGGGACTCCGGAAGGGCGGTGGTGTGAGCCGGGACTCCGGAACGGCGGTGGTGTGAGCCGGGCTTTCGGCCGGTGGTGTGTGAGCCGGGTCTCTGGAGGGGCGGATGGTGTGTGAGCCGGGCTTTCGGGCGGTGGGTGGTGCGTCAGCCGGGTCTTCGGGGGGACGGGCGGTGTGTGACCGGGGCATACGGACGGCGGGTGGTGCGCGGCAGGGTGGGTGGCAGCCGTACCGGGGCGTGCGCGGACGACGGGCTCCAGGGGGACCAGGTGCTCTGCCCCTAGGTGCCCGGCCCGGCGCTACGGTCACTTCAGACGGTCGCGCACGCGTTCCCTCATGGAGTCCATCGTGAAGCCGCGCGGGTCGATCTTGCCCGGTTGCCATTCCAGGTGGCCGATCACCGAGCGCTCCGTCCAGCCGTGGTGGCGGCAGATCGCGGCGGCGACCTTCTCGATCGTGGCCAGCTGGGCTTCGGGCCAGGGGTCCTCGCCGTTGCCGAGGTTCTCGCACTCGAAGCCGTAGAAGTGGCGGTTGCCGTCGGCGTTCGCCTCGTTGTCCGGCGGGAGTCGCTTCTCCGCGATCACGGCGCGAAGTACCTCGTCGTCACCCAGGCCCGCGTGGTTGACCCGGCCGTAGCCGACGAGGTGAACGACGCCGTCCTTGGTGATGACGCCGTGGCACAGCGGCCCGGGCAGCTCCGCGTAGCCGTCGCGGCAGAGCTCGACGGTGCGCTCGCTGCCCGAGGTCACCGTGTGATGGATCATCACGCCATACACCGGGCCCCACAGGCCCTTGTGATTGCGGTTGTGACGCTCCCAGTCGCCGACCTCGACGACGGTGACGCCCGCCGCCCTGAGCCGGTCCAGGAAACCGCTCGCGGACATGGGTGGGGCCATGACCGCCCTCCTTCGCGCTGAACGCCGACCACCTGTCGCGGCCGTCTCCTACCACTGCTTTGTACTCGGAACGCGGTGGCCGGGCCCAGCCGCTCGCACAGCGTGCGAGCCGATCCGGTCAGTGAAGTGCGGTGTCGCGCGGTGACGTCCGGCGGTGAGCTGTGGCGCGAAGCGAAGCCCGGGGATCAGGCGTGCAGGAAGCTGTCTCCGTGGGTCGCGATGTGGTTCTCCACCGCCTGCAGGGCCTGCTGCGTCGCCTGCGGGGAGCCGCTGCCGCGCCGCTCCGCCAGGTACGCGGCGCCCAGCTTCTTCAGCAGGTCGCCGCCGGCGCGCTGCGCCTGCACGTCGTCGATCTTCTGCTTGCCCTGCGTGAGCCCTCGCTGTGCCTGTTCTTTGGCGCGGTCCAGAAAGCCTGCCATGCCGATTCCCGTCCTCGTACGTCGAAGCATCAGCCGAAGCGTCGATCGAAGCATCGGTCACAGCGTCAAACGTTTGACCAGATCTTGAAGTTCCCGACCGCAACAACCGCGCGCTGTTCGACCGCCTGACGAAAACCGGCCACCATGCCCACTCCACAGTGATCCATTCCCCCTCATTCGTGTAATAGCACCGGCACGCTCCGTGATGGAAGGGTTGTCCTCGCAGATCAGTGCACAACGGGAGGGCAATTTTCATGTCGGTAGGCGAAGAGGTCCGCGCGAGTCAGGGCAAGCCGCAGCAGAGTCTCGGCACATCCGCCGCGCGGAACCTGGCCACCACCACCAAGTCCGCACCCCAGATGCAGGAGATCAGCTCACGCTGGCTGCTGCGGATGCTTCCTTGGGTGAACGTGCAGGGTGGCACGTACCGCGTGAACCGGCGGCTCAGCTACTCCGTGGGCGACGGCCGCGTGACATTCGTGAAGACCGGTGACCGCGTCCAGGTCATCCCGGCGGAGCTCGGCGAACTGCCCGTGCTGCGGTCGTACGAGGATCAGGAGGTGCTCGGCGAGCTCGCTCAGCGCTGCCAGCAGCGGGAGTTCGCACCGGGGGAGGTGCTCGTCTCGTTCGGCAGCCCGTCCGACGAGGTGTTCCTGCTCGCGCACGGCAAGGTGGAGAAGACCGGCACGGGTCCCTACGGGGACGACGCGGTCCTCGGCGTCCTCGCCGACGGCGCGTACTTCGGGGAGCAGGCGCTCATCGACCCGGACGCCATCTGGGAGTACACGGCCCGCGCGGTCACCGCGTGCACCGTGCTCACGCTGCCCCGCAACGACCTCGAACAGGTCGCGGAGCGATCCGAGTCCCTGCGTGACCACCTCCAGTCGCTGCGCGCGATTCCGGAACAGCGCGCCAACAAGTACGGAGAGAGGGAGATCGACCTCGCGGCCGGCCACACCGGGGAACCGGACATCCCCGGCACCTTCGTGGACTACGACGCGGCGCCGCGCGAGTACGAACTGAGCATCGCCCAGACCGTGCTGCGCCTCCACACGCGCGTGGCCGATCTCTACAACCAGCCGATGAACCAGACGGAACAGCAACTGCGGCTCACCGTGGAGGCGTTGAAGGAGCGCCAGGAGGACGAGCTCATCAACAACCGGGAGTTCGGGCTGCTCAACAACTGCGAGTACGACCAGCGATTCCAGCCGCACGACGGCGTGCCCGGCCCCGACGACCTCGACGAACTGCTCAGCCGCAGGCGGGGCACCAAGCTCCTCCTCGCCCACCCGCGCGCGATCTCCGCGATCGGCCGCGAGCTCAACAAGCGCGGACTCGTGCCGGAGACCATCGAGATGGCCGGCAACCGTATCCCGACCTGGCGCGGGGTGCCGATCTTCCCGTGCAACAAGATCCCGGTCAGCGACGCCCGTACGACCTCGATCATCGCCCTGCGTACCGGCGAGGCCGAACAGGGCGTCATCGGACTCCAGCAGGCCGGTATCCCGGACGAGATCGAGCCGAGCCTGTCGGTGCGCTTCATGGGCATCAACGAACAGGCGATCATCTCCTACCTGGTGACGGCGTACTACTCGGCCGCGGTGCTGGTGCCCGACGCCCTGGGAATCCTGGAGAACGTCGAGATCGGCCGCTGGCGTTGACGACCCCTACGCCGGGTGTTGTGACCCCGCCCGGCCGGCCGGGTAGACCCGGTAGACCGACGGCGCAGCAGAGTCCGGCCGAGAGTCTCGACAGGCGGAGGCCCATCGGGAGGCCCATGGAGGAGCAGGTGCGGCCGAGCCCGGGGCGGGGGTCACCCCGCTCGGGCGAGGTCGAGAGTGGGGGAGGGCAGGAAGCGGCGGCGATCCTGGAGCGTGCCCGGGCGTCCGTCGACCCCGAGCTGCGCAGGACCAGCGATTCGCTGCCCGGCTCGATACGCCGGATCGCGCTCTACCACTTCGGCTGGGAGCACGCGGACGGCACGCCCGCGGCGGGGAACGCGGGCAAGGCGATCAGGCCCGCGCTCGTGCTCACCGCGGCCCGGGCGCTCGGCGGACGGCACGCGAGCGCCGTACGGGCGGCCGCCGCGGTGGAGCTGATCCACAACTTCACGCTGCTGCACGACGACGTGATGGACCGGGACACCACCCGCAGGCACCGGCCCACCGCCTGGACCGTGTTCGGTGACGCCGACGCGATCCTCGCGGGGGACGCCTTGCAGGCGCTGGCCCAGCGGCTGCTCGCCGAGGACCCGCATCCGGCGTCCGCGGCGGCCGCCGCCCGGCTCGCGTCCTGTGTCGTCGAGCTGTGCGAGGGGCAGCACGCGGACACCGCCATGGAGAGGCGCGGCCCCGACGAGGTCACCCTCGACGAGTGCCTCGCCATGGCGGAGGCCAAGACGGGCGCGTTGCTCGGCTGTGCCTGTGCGCTGGGGGCGCTGTACGCGGGGGCGGGGGATGAGGACGTCGAGGCGCTGGACGCGTTCGGCCGGGAGGCCGGGCTCGCCTTTCAGCTGATCGACGACGTGATCGGGATCTGGGGGGATCCGAGCCGCACCGGTAAAGCCGCCGGGGCGGACCTCATCGCCCGTAAGAAGTCGCTGCCCGTGGTGGCCGCGCTCGCCTCCGGTACGCCGGCGGCGGCCGAGCTTGCCTCGCTGTACCGGGTTCCTTATGAGGAGGGGGAGTTGGAGCGGACGGTGCTGGCGGTCGAGCGGGCGGGGGGTCGGGACTGGGCGCAGGTACAGGCGGCCGACCGGATGTCCCGGGCGATGCATGAGCTGGCCCGGGCGGTGCCCGATCCCGAGGCGGCGGGTGGGCTGCTCGCGCTGGCGGAGTTCGTGACGCGGCGCAGTAACTGACGTCGTTGACGGGGCGGTTGGAGGTACCGGTGCCGCCGGTGTCTTCCGGGCCCCATAGTCACCGGAGTTCCCGGTTCCGTGCGGCACCTGACCTCCGCACGGTTCCGGGCTTCGGGCGGGTCCCGCACATCCCCACGGTGTGCGGGACCTGTTTTTTCGCCCCCTTGGCCCCTACCCGTCCCTTGTTCCTGGGGACTGCCGCCCCAGATCCCCGCTTTCGGCCTGGACGGCCTCGTCCTCAAAACGCCGGACGGGATGGAAATCTCTCGGCGGAGGCTGAAGGGTGCTGCCCGCATGGGTGGGTGGGGGATCGGGATGGTGTGGCCTTGTTCTCGGTCGGCGGACGGCGGACGGCGGTCGGTGGGCGGGTTAGAGATCTCCTGCCTCCGGCACGATCGTCGTCACGATCCGTTCCACCAGGCCGTCCGGGACGGTGACATCGGGTAGTACGCCGTCCAGGACGCCGGGGAGTGTCAGGTGTTCCAGGAGTAGGCCGAGCATGGCGAGATAGAGGACGGTCACGGTTTCGTCGCCGCCGGGGAGGCCGGCGTTGCGGTGGAACTGCATGCCCTCTTCGAGGTCGCCGCGGATCGACTTGGTGTACGAGGCGCGCAGGGCGGGGCGGCGGGTGGCCTCCAGGCGCATTTCGAAGAGGGCGAGATAACCGGTGCGGTCGCGGGTGGCGCGGGCCAGCAGGTCGCGCATGAAGCCCAGGACCAGGGAGCGGTCCTTCGGCGCCTTCAGCAGGTCGGCGAGCATGGACGGGTCGGGGGCCAGGCGCCGGTGGAGATGGGCGTCGACCTGGCTCAGCAGGTCGTCGCGGTCGGTGAAGTAGTTCGACGAGGTGCCCGCGGGCACGCCGGCCTCCGCGTCCACTGCGCGGAACGTCAGTCCGCGCGCGCCCTCGCGGGCCAGCACCTCGACAGCCGCGTCGACGAGAGCCGCCCTGCGCTCCGGGTTCCTTGCCATCGGTGTTTTCTCCGGACATCTCTGAAGATCTCTTGGGTGCCGCTGAACGAATCACTAAATCACTGGTAACCACTACAGGTTGAGTACTATAACTGTAGTGGTTAGAGGCGACCGCCGGAGTCGCCACGAACCTCGCCAACGAAAAGAGACCAGCTTGCGCAAGCTCACGTACTTCGTCGCCTGTTCGATCGACGGCTTCATCGGAGCCCCGGACGGCGACGCACAGTTCTTCATACCGTTCGTCGACGAGGAGTTCTTCGAGGACTTCCTCAAAGCGGAGTATCCGGAGACCCTGCCGACCCACGGCCGTCGCCCGCTCGGCATCGACGACCTGGAGAACCGGCGATTCGACACGGTCATCCAGGGCCGCGCCAGCTACGACGTGGCACTGGACGCGGGTGTGACCAGCCCGTACGCGCATCTGCGCGAGTACGTCGCCTCGCGCAGCCTCAAGAAGTCGCCCGACCCGCATGTCGAGATCATCGCGGACGACGTCGTCGGGAGGGTTCGCGAACTCAAGGCCGAGGACGGCGAGTTCGGTATCTATCTGTGCGGCGGCTCGCGGCTCGCGGGCGCGCTGGTCGACGAGGTGGACGAGCTGGTCATCAAGACCTACCCGGTGGTGTTGGGCTCCGGCATGCCGATGTTCGGCTCCGGGTTCGACGTGGCCGAGTACGCGCTCGACCAGGTGCGCGTGTTCAAGAACGGGGTGCTGGTGAGGACGTACAGCAGGAAGCGCTGAACGGCCTTCCGCAATACCCTGAAGACATGGGCACCGATGAGTACGTTTGTTCCGCTTGCGGGCAGCCGGTCGCCACGGTCGTGAAGAGGCACAAGACCCTGGGCGCGTGGGTTCCCGTGTGGGTACCCGGGCCCTGCCGGGACCCCGAATGCAAGGCGTATACCGACGAAGCCGAGGAGGATCCCGGGGCCGCCGTCCGGCCCGCGGATCCCGTCACGAAAAAAACCTGATCGAGTCCGCGCGGCCGTGTAGAGAAACGCGGGCCGGCTTCGACGTCTCCTGCGAGAGCCGCCCGACAAGGGCGGTCGGAACCGAGGAAACCGAAGGAGCGGACTCATGAAGTACCTGGTGATGGTGCAGGGATCGCAGGCCGACTACGAGGGCATGCGGGGCAAGCCCTCCCCCGGGTCCCCGGTCTGGAGCGAGCAGGAGCTGCAGGCCATGTATGCCCACATGGGCGCGATCAACAACGACCTCTCCGAGTCCGGGGAGCTGCTCGACGCGCAGGGCCTGGCCGAGTACGACCGGACCCGGCTGGTCACGGCCGACAAGGACGGCAAGCCAGTCATCACCGACGGTCCGTACAGCGAGACCAAGGAGCTGATGGCCGGCTTCTGGATCCTGGAGTGCGAGAGCCTGGAGCGGGTCACGGAGATCGCCGCGCGCGTCGCCCAGTGCCCCGCTCCCGAGGGAGCGACCGAGTACCCGGTGGTCATTCGGCCGATCCTGGACGGCGCAGGGGACATCTGAGCCCTATGGGTCAGGTGCATCCCGCGAGTCGTACAGGTCAGGTGAGCCCCGCGAGTCGTATGGGGCAGGTGAGTCGTACGAGTTCTATGGGTCAGGTGAGTCGCACGACCGAGGTCGAGGACCTGCTGCGCCTGCACGCGCCGCAGGTTCTCGGCGCGCTCGTACGCCGGTACGGGCATTTCGACGCCGCCGAGGACGCCGTACAGGAGGCGCTGCTCGCAGCGGCCGGGCAGTGGGGTCGCGACGGCGTGCCCGACAACCCGCGCGGCTGGCTGATCAAGGTCGCCTCGCGGCGGCTGACAGACGCCCTGCGCAGTGAGGAGGCGCGGCGGCTGCGGGAGGAGAGGGCGGTGGCGCTGACGCCCCGGGACGAGTTCCTGGCGCCGCCGCCGGGAGCGGCCCGGGCGCCGAGCGAGGACGACACGCTCTCCCTCCTCTTCCTCTGCTGCCACCCGGAGTTGACCCCGCCCGGCCAGATCGCGCTCACCCTGCGAGCCGTCGGCGGTCTGACGACGGCGGAGATCGCCCGGGCCTATCTCGTGCCCGAGGCGACGATGGCCCAGCGGATCAGCCGGGCCAAGCAGCGGATACGGGGGACCGGATTCGGGCGCCCGGACAACTGGGAGGAGCGGCTGCCCGCCGTACTCCACACGCTGTACCTGATCTTCAACGAGGGCTATACGGCGACCTCCGGAGCGGCTCTCCAGCGGGCCGAACTCGCGGGCGAGGCCGTCCGGTTGACCCGCACGGTCCGCCGACTCCTCCCCGAGGACCGGGAGGTGGCGGGGCTGCTGGCGCTGATGCTGCTGACCGACGCGCGGCGCGCCGCGCGCACCGGTCCGCACGGCGAACTGGTCCCGCTCGACGAGCAGGACCGCGGCCTGTGGGACAGGACGGCGGTGGAGGAGGGCGTGGCGCTGGTGACGGAGGCGTTGTCGGTGTCACGGGGGAGGGCGGGGCCGTATCAGCTGCGGGCGGCCATCGCCGCCGTGCACGACGAGGCACCGTCGGCGGACGCCACGGACTGGCGCGAGATCCTCGGTCTGTACGACATCCTGGTCCGCCGGGTCCCCGGGCCCGTCGAGCGTCTCAACCGTGTGGTGGCGGTGGCCATGGTGCACGGACCCCGGGCGGGACTTGCCGAACTGGAGCTGGTGGAGGGGGAGTCGGCGCTCGGGCATCGGCTCGATGCCGTCCGCGGTCATCTGCTGGAGCGCGCGGGGGACGCGGCGGGGGCTCGTGCCGCCTACGACTCGGCGGCCGGGAAGACCCTCAGCCTTCCCGAGCAGCGCTATTTGCAGGTGCGGGCCGCCCGCCTGGGGCCGTAGCGTTCGGGTATGGCTGATGAACCCCTCCAATCCCTCCAACCCCTCCTGCACATCACCGAGCGTTCCCTCTGGGACGCGGCGCGCGCGTCCGGCGCGTACGAGATGTCCACCCGTGGCCGGACCCTCCAGGAGGAGGGCTTCATCCACTGCTCGCTGCGCCACCAACTCCCGCGTGTGGCGGCCTTCTTGTACGGCTCCTACGCCGGGCCCGACGAACTGGTGGTCCTGGTGATCGACGCCGACCGGCTGGGCGTCCCCCTGCGCTACGAGGCCGTGGAGGCCGGGGGCGAGGAGTTCCCGCACATCTACGGACCGATTCCGGTCGCGGCTGTCGTGGACGTCGAGGAGTGGGACTCCGGCCGCTGACGGCCCGCTACCGCAGGCCGCCCGTTTCGGGATCGCGGGGCGTCAGACAGTACGTGCCGCCCGACGGATCCCGCATCACCGCCCAGCGGGCGCCGCGGCCGAGGAGTGTGGCGCCGAGAAGCTCGTGGCGGATACGGACCGCGTCGATGTCCGAGCAGGCGATGTCGATGTGGGCGGAGGTGGGGCGGGCGGAGCCGAGGCGTTGCAGGAGGATGCGGACGGGGAGCTCGGCGGGCGGCCTGACCACGTGGAACTCCGGGAGCGCGCCCGGGTCGGACTCCCATCCGGTGAGGGCGCTCCAGAAGGCGATCTCCGCCTCGTACACGGCGGGCGCCAGGTCGATACACACCTGGTCGACACGGCTGGTGACCCCGGACGGCCCCTTGACCACCGGGGGCCGCGTCGACTCCCCGTGCCACGGCACCGCGCAGAACAACTGCCCACCGGGGGACCGCAGTACGGCCCACCCTCCGTGGTCCGCGACGATCTCGGCACCCAGTCGCAGCGCCGCCTCCACCAACGCGCGTACGTCCTCGACGGCGAGGTCGAGATGGGCGCCCCCGGCGCCCGGTCCCGACCCCGCGACGCCCTGCGCCTTCACGCAGGCGTCGGCCGCCCCCTCGGGCAGCAGGGTCACGAACTCGCCCCGGTCGCCGCGCCGTTCGGACAGCTTGGTGCGCGTGACCGAGGCCCAGAAGTCGCAGGCCGCCGCGAACTTCTTCATCGGCCGGTCGACAAAGGCGTAGGTCCACCGGATCGGCTCTGTCAGCCGGATCGGCTCCGTCATGGTGTTTTGTCTCCGATCAGGCCGTGCAACGACGTTGTCACGCGCGCGACGAACGCGTCCCGCGCGGTGGGGGAGAGGGCGTCCAGGGACAGATACGGGTTGAGATCCTCCAGCTCGACGAGGAGGAGCTCACCGCCGGGTGCCCGGCAGGCGTCCACGCGCTGGATCCCGTACGCGATGTTGTTCCAGTCGACGAACCGCTGCGCGAACTCCCGGTCCCGGTTGGTCGGTTCGTAGGGCTCCAGGGCCCACCGCTCGTCGGGACGGGGTGCGTACAGGGCGTACTGGAGGGTGTGGTCGACGAAGTAGAAGGACACCTCGTAGTCGAAGTCGACGCGTGGCTGGACGAGGACGTCGCCGTACGCCGCCGGGTCGGTGAGCCGTTCGCGGGGCACGAACTCCAGCCCTATGGAGTCCGCTCCCAGCTTCGGTTTCACCACGTAGGTGTCGACGTCCCCGAGTCGGCCGAGGTCCTCCGCGCGGTCGACGGTGGGGATCACCGGATAGCCCGCCGCCGTGAGCTCCAGCAGGTATCCCTTCCCCGCCATGTCGCCCTTGCCCGACAGCTGGTTGTAGACGCGCACGCCGTCCGCGGCCGCCCGCTCGCGGAACGCGTCGTGGTGCGCCTGGTGGTTCAGGACCGGTCCGCTGTTGCGTACGACCACCGCGTCGAAGGCGTTCATCAGCGCGGCCGCGTCCAGCGGGTGGCACACGGCGATGTCGAACTCCTCGCGCAGCCGGGAGGTGAGGAAGATGTCCTCGTCGCAGTACCGGCGGCCCTTGGCCGGATAGGCCAGGTCACTGACGTACAGGATGCTGGGGCGCGCGGACGGCATGGGGTCTCCCGGAGGTGGTGATCAGCCGATGGTAGGCCCCGCACATCCGGGACCGGGCCGTCCGCGCCGCGGTCAGGCGCCGGGGGCGCGCGTGTTGAAGCGGAGGAGGTTGCCCGCCGGGTCGCGGAAGGCGCAGTCGCGGACGCCGTAGGGCTGGTCCGTCGGCTCCTGGAGGACCTCGGCGCCGGAGGCCTGGACGCGGGCGAAGAGGGCGTCGCAGTCCGGCGTCGAGAAGATCACACCGCGCAGCATGCCCTTCGCCAGGAGCTCGGCCATGGCCTGCCGGTCGGCGGGGGACGCGTTCGGGTCCGCCGCGGGGGGCTCCAGGACGATCTCCACGTCCGGCTGGAGCGGCGAGCCGACGGTGACCCAGCGCATCCCCTCGAATCCGACGTCGTTACGGACCTCCAGACCAAGGACGTCACGGTAGAACGCGAGCGCCTTGTCGTGGTCGTCCACGGCGATGAAGCACTGGGACAGTTTCAGGTCATCCACGGGTCCAGTCATGGGGGCCACGCTAGGGCCTGTCCGGCGCATCAGGTCGGAGGAAATCGACGGCGCCGCATCGACGCAGGTGAGCGGGGCTTGATACGTCGAGCTGCAAGCCCTCGTCACCGGCGTGCCGGGACAGGGCCTAGAGGCGTGTGCCCGGTTCCGCCTCCGGATTGCGGTGGCGGGCCGGGCGGGTGAGGCGCTGGGCCACGCAGGACGGGATCGGGGCGCCGTGCTCGTGCGGCCGCGCCCGGTACACGCTCGGCGTCTCACCGACCAGCTCCGTGAAACGGGAGCTGAACGAACCGAGCGACGTACAGCCCACGGCGAAGCACACCTCCGTGACCGTCAGCTCGCCACGGCGCAGGAGGGCCTTCGCGCGCTCGATCCTGCGGGTCATCAAATAGGTGTACGGAGTCTCGCCGAAGGCGGCCCGGAAGCTCCGCTGGAAATGGCCCGGCGACATCAGCGCGGTACGCGCGAGCTCCGCCATCTCCAGCGGCTCGGCGTACTCACGGTCCATCCGGTCACGGGCCCGGCGCAGCCGGACCAGGTCCTCCACCACGGTCACCCCACCAGGATGGCACGGGGGGGCTGACATCGATGGCGTCGTGGCTTGGGACACATCGGCCGGCAGCGGCCGTACCTCAGCTGTACCGAGAGCGGGCCGGCTCGCCGGTGTCGTCCCGGCGCCCGGACACGCACCAGGCCATCGATTTCAACCGCTGTACGTCCAGGCCGCGCTGTCTGCCGGGGCAAGCAGTGCCGCGGACACCACCGCGCGGCTGCGGGCCGTCGCTCTCCAGCCGCGCCGGATCAACCACACGGTGATGAACTGCCGGGCGGTCGCATGGACGAGGGTGCTCAACGCGGTGTCCGCGACGTAGCTGGTGACGACTTCGCCATCTGCTCCCGTGCGATGAACCCGAGCACCATGACGACCATCGCCGCGAGGAGGCTTGCGACCGCTGTCGCCGAAGCCAGTCCGGGGACGATGGGCGCCGATTCCTTCATGGGCAGGTATTTGCTCCCCGAGAGACGTGGAGGCCAGCCGGTCGTGAGGTCGATGCCGGACCCGCGTGCGGCCTCGCCGACCCCGATGTCGCTCAACAAGGCCGGCTCAACGGCTCCTGCCACGGTGTCGGACTTGCCATCGACCTGGCCGCGGCCATCGACTCGCTCGGGAACAACGGAAGGGACCCGGCCGGTTCTCCGGCCGAGCCCCTTCCGTACGCAATGATCGTGCTGACCCGCGAGGCTGCGTCGCCCATGAGGAATGCTCACAGCTGCAGGGGGTCGAGCGCCTGCCGCAGCCTGGCGACCGAGGCCAAGAACTCGAACCTCTGCGTCAGTACATTCAGCTGTCGGAACACCCGATGTAGTCGCTCAGGGGGGCCGCCCTCAGTGGCTGTCGCGTCATCGAGCTCGTCGAGCAAAACCGCCAGTTGCGCAACCTCGGGTTCCTGAGTCAGGCGCCCCAGGTCCGCTCGGACCTCTGTGCCGGCCGCACGAACCTCGGCGTATGGACCACCGTCGGCTCCAGCTGCCGAACCCGCGGATACGCTTTGTTGGTTGATGTTGAACAGCCCGCCTGCGACGCGCTGCCCGAAGGTGAAGTGGCTGTCACTCACTGGCTGCTCCAGCTTCAGTCGGGGGGCTCTTGGACTGGCCCTGCAGGAGTCGCTCCGCCTCGTGGCGTGGATAGGGCCTCGCGCACGTTGGGCAGTTGACTCCCGACCTGTGCCACTAGCGCCGGAGCTGCCGCCCCCACCGTCAAAGCGGCGTACCCGCCGCCGATTTGGCCACTCGCCCCGAAAGCAGCAGCGACCGCAGCCCCCATGGCAATTCTAATCGCGCCGATGACGAGGAAGGGACCCCAATCCACGTAGGCGACGAAGCCTGGCGGGTGTTTGCGTAACAGCCCCGTGGGAGTTTTCCGAGCTTCCCGCCAGGAGCAGAGCCGGTCGTAGAAGGTGACCAACTCGATGAACCCTCCGCCGGCGCCCCCCAGAACGGCACATTGCCAGACATGCATCACGCCCCCGCTCACGTCGGGCCCGTCCGATGCAGGCGCGGGCTGAACCGCGCCTCACCATAGTTCCGCGAGCCCTGGGCCGGGTTGCTCTTTGCGGCACCCACACAGGAGCTCTCGAGAGTTGCGTACCCGTTGCGGCCGCCGTCTATGACAGTGAACCTGGTCGTGCGGGGTGAGCGCGCTGGAGGCCTACGGAGGCTCAGCCGCCGATGTGGATAGGGGGGCGGCGCGCAATGCTGTCGATGAGCTGGACTGGGTCAGCCTGCCAGTCGGGCGAGGGCCAGTGCGTGCGCGCGGTCGAGGGAGTCGGCAGCAGCGCAAGGGATGTCCGGCTGCACACCGGTGCCCTCCCAGTTCGTGCCGGAGACGGGATTGATGGCGCGGCCGACGGGGACGGTGGCTTCCAGGTGTGGGTGCAGGGTCCAGCCGTTGCAGGGGTGGGCGCCGCCGCGGGTGGGCTCGCCGACGACTGTGGCGCGGCCGAGCTGTTGGAGGTCGTACGCCAGCTCTTCGGCGGCGGAGAAGGTGCTGTTGCTGGACAGCACATACAACGGCTTGCTGCCGCCGAAGCGCGCGCCGGGAACGTGCGGCAGGCTCCAGGACTGCTCGGTGCGCTCGCTGCCGCGCCAGTACATGGTGTTGAGGTGGGTGCGCTCGTCGAGTAGGTAGCTGCAGACGAAGGCGACCGTGTCCGGGTCGCCGCCCCGGTTGGCGCGAAGGTCCACGATCAGCGCCTGGGCGCGGGAGGCCAGGGTGAGCGCGGCACTCAGCGGTTCGGCGGCCCACTCCAGCGGAAACAGCATCGGTGCCAGCTCCACCACGGCGACCCCTCCGTCGAGCAACTGCACCCGGGGCGCACCGCCCAGCGAGGTGTCGAAGTCCCGGCGCATGGCGTCCCGGGTGGCCACCCCCTGCTTCGGGGAGACCGGGTCGGCGTGGTGCTTCAGTCTCAGGTGCCGGTCGCCGTTGACGGACTGCAGGTCCGCGGTGACCAGGCGGGCGAGCTCCTCGGCTCCCTCGACGTTGTAGGTCCCCTCGGCCAGGCGTCGTTGCAACAGGCCGGCGAGCTGCTCGGCTATCTCGGGGAAAACGTAGTGCTCGGTCAGCAGCCGGGCTGTCTCGTCGATGACAGGGGTCGGCGCAAGCGTCGTCGGAGTCGTCATGGCAGGGAGTAGAGCACTGCCCTTGCAAAAGCGTCAACGAATTTAGACACTTTCGGTATGCGTGATCAGCCGCCCTATCTGCCGCCTCCTGAGGACGTCCTGGAGATCGGTGCGCCTGAGCAGTTCGCGGCGCTCTCTCACCCGTTGCGTCAGCGGTTGCTCTTCGCCCTGGGCCACCGGCCTGCCACCACCAGCCAGCTCGCGGCGCAGCTCGACGCGAAGAAGGGCAACGTGGCCCACCACCTCAAAGTGCTCCGCGAAGCCGGGCTGGTCCACATCGCCGAGATCCGCCAGGTCCGCGGCGGCACCGAGCAGTACTACCAGCGCACGGCCCGTCACATGGTCGTCGCCGAACCCCAAGCAGCAGGCACCGCCGCGATGCTCGCCGCGGTCGCCCAGGAGCTGGACCGCTCTCCCGCCGAGACCCACCTGACACTGCGCCACCTGCGTCTCAGCCCCGCGAAGGCAAGAGAACTCGGCGAGACCCTCGCCCGACTGGTCGACGAGGCCGAGGAAGACGCAGAGGACCAGCCCCTGCACGGTGTGTTGGTGGCGCTCTATCAGCAGGCCCTGCCGACCGGCACCACCAGTTCCGCCTAGCGGCACCAACCTCACGAGACAGCACACCTGGCACACGCAAGACGAACCGCACTCATCGACATCCAACCCAGTCGCCCCAGATCGGCGCGTTGCAGGCGACTCTCTTCGATGTCGAAGGACAGCCATCCTTGAACGACAGCCATCCTTGAAGGACGGGTCTGCTGCTGGAGAGTCACGATAAGGAGTACGCGTTCCCGTCGGCTTGGGGGAAGCCGATCCGGACGGACGACCAGTTCTACGGCCGCTTTGGGCACCCGATCGTCGAGGAGCACGACGCTGGGGGAGAAGGCCGCTGGCGAGCTGCGCAAGATCATCTCCCGAAAATCTCCCAGTTGATCTTAAAGTCGCTGGGGAGATGCCGAAGGGGCCCGGTCGGAAAGTCGACCGGGCCCCTTCGAAAAGGCCGCTGACCTGCGAGGGTGCACCGCTCGCCGGTCACCGTAAACTGACTGTGCGTCAGGCCTTCTTGGTCTCCCAGAAAATCTTGTCGATCTGGGCGATGTAATCCAGCGCCTTCTGGCCCGTCGCCGGGTCGGTGGACGCCTTGGCGGCCGAGAGGGCCTTGAGGGTGTCGTTGACGAGCTGGTGCAGCTCCGGGTACTTCTCGAAGTGCGGGGGCTTGAAGTAGTCGCTCCAGAGCACCGAGACGTGGTGCTTGGCGAGCTCGGCGCGCTGCTCCTTGATGACGGTGCCACGCGTCTGGAAGTGCGGGTCGTCGTTGGCGGCCAGCTTTTCCTGGACGGCCTTTACCGACTCCGCCTCGATGCGGGCCTGGGCAGGGTCGTACACACCGCAGGGCAGGTCGCAGTGCGCGCTGACCTTGACCTTGGGGGCAAACAGGCGGGAAAGCATGCTGCTGTCCTTCCTCGTGATCGTCTTCTCAGGTGGGACATTACTCCGTAGGAGACGGGTTTTCGCGAGTGCCCCCGTGGGCTTAGGACAAAAGTCCAGGGTGAGACTGGGACTCGTGGAGGATAGGACCGGGGAGGTGCCGGTGATGCCGGAGCTGTCGCAGGAGACCGAGCGTGGGAGGGCCGTCCTGCCGTTTGGGGCGGCGGAGGTGACAGGGCCGTCCATGGTGCCCACGCTGCGGCACGGGGATCGACTCGTCGTGCAGTACGGGGCGCGGGTCAGGCCGGGGGACGTCGTCGTACTGCGGCATCCGTTCCAGCAGGATCTGCTCGTCGTGAAGCGGATCGCGGAGCGGCGTGAGGGCGGGTGGTGGGTGCTCGGCGACAACGCGTACGCCGGTGGGGACAGCACCGACTACGGCACCGTGCCCGAGGAGCTCGTCCTCGGGAAGGTGCGATTTCGGTACCGCCCGCTGCGAAGGGATCAGCGGTCGCCGTTCGCGCTGGCACGCTGGGCGCTGGGCGCCGCCAGGCCCGTGCTGTCCGACCGGTCCGCGTCCAGGCGTTTTCGGGCGCGGTAGGCGGCCACGTTGGCGCGGGTGGCGCAACGGTCAGAGCAGTAGCGCCGGGAGCGGTTGGTGGAGGTGTCGAGGTAGGCGTTGCGGCAGGGCGCTGCCTGGCACAGGCCCAGGCGGTCGACGCCGTGTTCCGTCAGGTGGAAGGCCAGGCCCATGGCCGCGATCGCCGCGTAACCCGCGGTCGCGTTCGACGGGTGGTCCGCCAGGTGCATGTGCCACAGCGGGCGCCCGTCGTCGTCCCGGTAGTCGTGCCCGGAGATCTGCGGGCTCACCGGGAACTCCAGCAGGAGTGAGTTCAGCAGGTCCACGGCCAGGGTCTCGTTGCCGCCGTCGGCCGCCTCGAAGATCGCGCGCAGCCGGGCCCGTACGGAACGGAAGCGGGTGACGTCCGCGTCCGTGGTCCGGCGGGCCGCCGAGGAGTTGCCCCCGAAGAGGTCACGGACGGCGTCCACCGAGGTGAGCGCGTCCTTGCCCCGGAGCGGCTCCTCGCTGTTGACGAGGCGTACCGCGTAATCCGAGTAATAGGCCAGTTCCACTTGTAGTCCTTACGGGGGCGCTCTATCGTCGTGGATGTGCACAAGTAACAGATGACTGTGCTTCAAGGGTATTACGGGCAGTGCCGGTAGCACGCGGCCGAGCAAAGGGGCTTTCATGACCACCACCACCGGAACCGACTGGGGCGCCTGGCAGGAGAGCTGGGACCGGCAGCAGGAGTGGTACATGCCGGACCGCGAGGAGCGCTTCCGGGTGATGCTCGACATGGTGGAGGCCCTGGTCGGACCCGCCCCGCGCGTCCTCGACCTGGCCTGCGGCACCGGAACCATCACCGCCCGCCTGTTCGACCGCCTCCCGGGGGCCACCAGCACCGGCGTCGATCTCGACCCCGCGCTGCTCACCATCGCCGAGGGCACCTTCGCGGGCGACGACCGGGTCAGCTTCGTCACGGCCGACCTCAAGGACCCGCAGTGGCCCACCCGGCTGCCGTACGACTCGTACGACGCCGTCCTGACCGCCACGGCCCTGCACTGGCTGCACAGCGAACCCCTCGCGGCCCTCTACGGTCGGATCGCGGACCTCGTCCGCGACGGCGGTGTCTTCATGAACGCCGACCACATGATCGACGAGACGACGCCCCGGATCAACGCGGCGGACCGTGCGCAGCGGCACGCCCGTATGGATCAGGCCAAGGCGGAAGGTGTCCTCGACTGGGCCGAATGGTGGCAGCTGGCCGCCCAGGACCCCGTCCTCGCCGCGCCGACCGCCCGCCGGTTCGAGATCTACGGTGAGCACGCCGACGGCGATACACCCTCCCCCGACTGGCACGCGCGCGTACTGTGCGAGAAGGGCTTCGGGGAGGCCCGTACCGTGTGGCGCTCACCGTCCGACGCGCTGGTGCTCGCGGTCAAGTAGTCGCTCGGGTACGGCGACTCACGGAAAGACTCAAGTGGCCACTCCGGTACGGAGATTCACGGCGGCGCACGGAAAGGGGCGGTACGAATACCCGTACCGCCCCTTTCCGTGCGTACCGTCGGCTACAGCACCTTCGACAGGAACGACTGTGTCCGCTCGTGCTGCGGATTCGTCAGTACGTCGCGGGGGTTGCCGGCCTCGACGACCACGCCGCCGTCCATGAAGACCAGCGAGTCGCCCACCTCGCGGGCGAAGCCCATCTCGTGGGTGACGACGATCATCGTCATGCCGGACTCGGCGAGGTCGCGCATGACGTCGAGGACGTCACCGACGAGCTCAGGGTCGAGCGCCGAGGTGGGCTCGTCGAAGAGCATCAGCTTGGGTTCCATCGCCAGCGCGCGGGCGATGGCGACACGTTGCTGCTGGCCGCCGGACAGCTGCGAGGGATAGGTCTTCGCCTTGTCGGCCAGGCCCACCCGCTCCAGGAGCTGGCCCGCGCGCTCCCGCGCCTGGGACCTGCTGGCGCCCTTGACCTGGACCGGCGCCTCCATGACGTTCTCGAGCGCCGTCAGGTGCGGGAACAGGTTGAAGCGCTGGAACACCATGCCGATGTCCCGCCGCTTCAGCGCGACCTCGCTGTCCTTGAGCTCGTACAGCTTGTCGCCCTTCTGGCGGTAGCCGACCAGCTCACCGTCGACGTACAGGCGCCCGGCGTTGATCTTCTCGAGGTGGTTGATGCACCGCAGGAAGGTCGACTTGCCGGAGCCGGACGGGCCGATGAGGCAGAACACCTCACCGGTGTTCACCTCCAGGTCGATGCCCCTGAGGACCTCGACGGGGCCGAAGGACTTGTGGACGCCCTCGGACTTCACCATGGCGGTCATCCGTTGCCCCTTCCACTGCCGAGCGCAAGCACGTTCGCCTTGATCTTCTGCCAGGGGGTGCTCGGCAGACTGCGGCTGGAGCCGCGCGCGTAGTACCGCTCCAGGTAGTACTGGAAGACGCTGAACACGCTGGTCATGACCAGGTACCAGATCGACGCGACGAAGAGCATCTCCATCACCGCGTACGACGTGGAGCCGATCACCGAAGTCGAGCGCAGCAGCTCGTTGTACGTGACCGCGACCACCAGCGACGAGGTCTTCAGCAGGTTGATGAACTCGTTGCCGGTCGGCGGCACGATGACGCGCATCGCCTGCGGGATCACGATCCGGCGCAGGGTCTTGGTGTGGCTCATACCCAGCGCGTGCGAGGCCTCCGTCTGGCCCTCGTCGACGGCCAGCAGGCCGGCGCGGCAGATCTCGGCCATGTACGCGGCCTCGTTCAGGCCGAGGCCGAGGAGGGCGCACATGAACGGGGTCATGACGTCCGTCATCTCGTCCTTGTAGATCGGACCGAGGTTGAGGACGGGGAAGATCAGCGCCAGGTTGAACCAGAGCAGCAGCTGGACGTAGACCGGGGTGCCGCGGAAGAACCAGATGTACAGCCAGGCGACGCCGCTGGTCACCGGGTTCTTCGAGAGCCGCATCACCGCGAGGACGATGCCGAGGACCACGCCCACGATCATGGCGAGCACGCTGATCAGCAGTGTGCGGCCGGCGCCCTGGACGACGCTGGACACGAAGAGCTGGTCGCCGACCGTGTGCCACTGGATGTTGCCCTGCGAGAACGCGTAGACGAGAGCCGCGAGGAGCGCGAGGACGATGATGCCGCTGGCCCACCGGCCGTAGTGCGGGACGGGGATCGCCTTGATGGCCTCCGGACCGCCCGCGGGCACCGGGGACGGGGAAACCGTCTCTCCCGGGGGCGGATTGTCCGAGGGGGACTTGTCGAACTTGTCAGTCACGTGACTGCCCTTCAGTGGTGCGCTGGGCTCACTTGCCGCCGTTGATCGCGGACTTGTCGATCGCGCCCGACTCCGCGCCCCACTTCTCCAGCACCTTCTTGTAGGAACCGTCCGCGATGATCGCGTCGACGGCTTCCTTCAGGACATCGCGGAGCTCGGTGTTCTTCTTGCTCAGCACGATGCCGAACGGCCCGGCGTCGTACTGCTCGCCGACGACCTCGAACGCGTTGCCGTTGTCCGCCTTGCGAGACAGGTCCAGGGCCACCGGGTAGTCGTTGATGCCGGCCACGGCACCGCCGGACTTCACCCGGGTCTGGGCCTCGGTGTCGTTCTCGAAGGACTCGATGTCGATGGCCTTCTTGCCGGCGTCCGTGCACTTCTTGGACTGGTCCTTGAGGGCCTGCTCGTACGTGGTGCCGCGCTGCACGGCCGCCGTCTTGCCGCACAGGTCCTCGATGCCGTTGACGCCCTCGGGGTTGCCCTTCTTGACGTAGATGGCCGTGCCCGCGACGAAGTAGTCGACGAAGTCGACGCCCTCACCGAGCTTCTTGCCACTGTCGTCCAGGCCCTCCTGGCGCTGCTTGTTGTCCGTGATGGACGACATCGCGATGTCGTAGCGACCGGAGTTGACCGCGGTGATCAGGCCGTCGAAGGAGCCCGAGGTGAACGTGAGCTTCACACCGAGCTGCTTGCCGAGCGCGTCGGCGATGTCCGGGTCGACGCCGACGATCTTGCCGTTCTCCACCGACTCCATGGGGGCGTACTCGGCGTTCGTGCCGACCTTGATGACGCCCGCGTCCTGGATCGCCTTCGGCAGCTTGGAGAACAGCGGAGCGCTGTTGGCCGACTCCGAGGAGTTGTCGCCTCCGTCGTTGCCCGTCTGGTCGCCGCAGCCGGCGAGCAGCAGGGTCCCCGCGACCGCGATCGCACCGACCGCGGCTGTCCGGGAGCGCATGGCGGTCGTACGACGGGTGGAGCTTGCGGTCATGTTGGGTCCTCCGGCGGATGAGTGAGGTGCCGATGGGTCGACGAGAACACACACCTTCGGGTGTCGCGACCTTGTGTGATTACGGCATCTTGCCATTCGGACGTCGTCATTCAGACGACCAGCCATGTCAAAATCGGATAACGGGTGACCCCCGAACCACTCAAGGCCGGGGCATCGCGGCCGGATCTTGTGCGGGAGCTGATCCTTCCGGCCGGAAGATCTTCTGTGCATCTCGGGGCGCGAGCGGCAACCGCCCCGGCACATGCGGCGCCATGTGGGCACATCCTGTACGTGTCCACATATTCGGCTATGAGTCATGTCACCGGCGTGTGATCTTCCCGCCATGGGCTCGCCGTCCACACGGTCCGTCCGGTAGGAAGGTTCTTTACACCCCTCATCCGGGGCTCAGGGCGCGTGTGCGGCGCGCCCGTCGCGTAAACGCCCGTACGCAACCACGGCGGCTGGGCTTACGCGGTGCCCGCCCACCCCTCAATCAGGAGTGGTCACCCTCAAAACATGCAGACCTAAGGGGTAAAACAAAGTGGCAGCGGAGATTGTCAATCCTCGCACCGCGAGCAGTGGTGACAGCAGTGGCAGCAGTGCCGGCAGCATCGACGGTGGTACGGATCAGGAGCATGTGGGCGAGCCCCTCGACTCCTTCGATTCCTTCGACCCCGTGTTCGCGCTGCACCGTGGGGGCAAGCTGGCCGTGCAGGCCACCGTGCCCGTCCGTGACAAGGACGACCTTTCCCTCGCGTACACGCCCGGCGTCGCCAAGGTGTGCAGCGCGATCGCCGAGCGGCCGGAACTCGTCCACGACTACACGTGGAAGTCGTCCGTCGTCGCTGTGGTGACGGACGGTACGGCCGTCCTCGGACTCGGGGACATCGGCCCCGAGGCCTCCCTTCCGGTGATGGAGGGGAAGGCGATCCTCTTCAAGCAGTTCGGCGGGGTCGACGCCGTGCCGATCGCGCTCGCCTGCACCGGCGTCGACGAGATCGTCGAGACGGTGGTCCGGCTCGCGCCCTCCTTCGGGGGAGTGAACCTGGAGGACATCTCGGCGCCCCGGTGCTTCGAGATCGAACGGAAGCTCCAGGAGCGGCTGGACATCCCGGTCTTCCACGACGACCAGCACGGGACCGCCGTCGTGACCCTGGCGGCCCTGCGGAACGCCGCGAAACTGACCGGCCGGGAGCTGGGCGACCTGCGCGCGGTGATCTCCGGTGCAGGTGCGGCCGGTGTCGCCATCGCCAAGTTCCTGCTGGAGGCCGGGCTCGGGGACGTCGCCGTCACGGACCGAAAGGGAGTCGTCTCCGCGGACCGCGACGACCTGACGGACGTCAAGCGTGAGCTGGCCGCGATCACCAACAAGGCGGGCATCTCCGGTTCACTGGAGTCCGCTCTGTCCGGTGCGGACGTCTTCATCGGTGTTTCCGGCGGTACGGTGCCGGAGCCGGCGGTGGCTTCCATGGCCGAGGGCGCGTTCGTGTTCGCCATGGCCAACCCGAACCCCGAGGTGCATCCGGAGATCGCCCACAAGTACGCGGCTGTCGTCGCGACCGGGCGGTCGGACTTCCCGAACCAGATCAACAACGTGCTGGCGTTTCCCGGGATCTTCGCGGGGGCCCTTCAGGTGCGGGCCTCCCGGATCACCGAGGGGATGAAGATCGCGGCGGCCGAGGCGCTGGCCGCGGTGGTCGGGGACGATCTTGCCGCGGACTATGTGATTCCCTCGCCGTTCGACGAGCGGGTGGCTCCGGCGGTTACGGCCGCGGTGGCCGCGGCTGCTCGGGCGGAGGGTGTGGCTCGGCGCTGAGGTGCGGAGTGCGTGGCCCCGCCGGGATTTCCCGGCGGGGCCATTTTTTGCCGGGGGCGTCCGGGGGGCGCGGTTTTTCGCCCCCTCCGCCCCTTCCCGTCCCGTTCCTGGGGGCTGCCGCCCCCA
>NZ_JBHXMF010000022.1:99865-126760 GCF_042721055.1 Streptomyces sp. NPDC058470 | reverse complement strand
CGAGCCATCCGAAGATCGTTTCACGACCTTGATCAACATCTCAAACAGGCCCTAGGGCGGGGCGGGGTTCCACGGGCTTTCGCCCGCCCGGCCGGGGAACGCTCAGCGAACCTCGGCCAGGCGGGCGAACACGACGACGTTTCCGTCGTAGCCGTGCTGCTTGGAGAAACCGCCCCCGCAGGTGATGACCCGCAATTCGGGAGCACCCTTGCTGCCGTACACGCGGTCGCCGGGGAAGTTGCTCTTCTCGAAGACCTCGATGCCGTAGATCTCGAATACGGCGGTCTTCCCGTCCTTGCGCTGTACCTCGATCCGGTTTCCCTTTTCGAGCGCCCCGAGCCCGTAGAAAACGGCGGGCCCGCGCATGTTGTCCACATGGCCGTCGAGCACGGCCGTGCCCTTCTCGCCGGGCGAGACCGCGCCGGTGAACCAGCCCGCGAGGTTCGGGTCGTCGGGCGGCGGCGCGTCGACCCACCCGTCCAGGTCCAGGCCCACCGGCATGACCGGCGCGTCGACCCGGATCGCCGGGATCCTGACCCGCTCGGCCACGGAGTACGGCAGCGGGGCCGGCAGATTTGAGAAGGTGCCGCCCGGCGAGCGGTTGCTGTCCGCCGCAGCCGCCGACGCGGGCTGCGGCGGGCCCATGTCGAACTCACCGGAACCATTGCGGATCAGAGCGAGGCCGGTCAGCAGAACAAGCGCTATCACGCCCCAGGGGGCGCGCTTCTTCTGCCGCTGCTCCTCCTCTTCGACCAGCTCGGACGCAGACATGTGCAATCCCCTCTCGACGCGGCCGTCGCCGCGTCCGTCGCGCATATGAGAACGCTAAGTGCAGCACGCCCGGCGGGCGACGGGACAAAGGCGAACGGGTGGTGGAGTACACCCTTCATGAGCCATCCGAGTTGCCGCGGCCAGGAATTTTCTGACGGTCCGTGACCTGCGGCAATATCCGATTGTGTGGAATTCTCTCGGCGTGTCCTCTCACCAGGACGGACCATTCTCGAAATGCGGCTCTGTGCAAGGCATCTGAGGGTCTGTCTGGGAGGCGCTTTCTCGCCGATCGACCGGGGACGGTTCCCGGGGCGTCTTCCGCGGAGGATCACATGCGTACTACTCGTGCCCTGGCGGTCAGTGCCGCCGCGGTCGCCGCGGTGGGGCTCGCCGCTCCGATGGCCGCGGCGTGGAACAACCCGAGCAACATCGTCGCCATGCCCAGCGTCATCGCCAGCGGCGGCCAGCTGACCGTGACCGTCGACGGGTGCCCCAAAGGTGGCACCATGACCTCGCCCGCGTTCCGGCAGGCGACCCTCTCCCACCTCACCAGCAGCAACGAGACGTCGAGCGGAACGGCGACCATCGACCGGAACGCGCGCCCCGGCTCGTACGACATCTCGGTCAACTGCACCGGGACGGGCACCCTGACCCGTCCCGCGGCCTTCACCGTCATCGGTGGTGTGCGTGGTGGTCTCGGGGGCAGCAGCTCCAGCGGTGCCACGCCCACCGACATGGCGATCGGTGGCGGGCTCGTGGCCGCTGCGGCCATCGGTGGCGGGGTGTTCTGGATGCGGCGCAGGTCAGAGAAGAGGATCTGACCAGGTCTCCGTTCCGGAATCCGCACAGCACAGCCCTTCGCCCCGGACCCTCCCTCAAGGGTCCGGGGCGAAGGGCTGTGCCGTGCCGTCAGGAGTCGTCGGCCGAGGTGCGTCGGCGCGACATGTACCACGCCGCGCCGACGGAACCCGCGATGAGCGCGGTTCCCAGGCCGACCTCCTTCAGGTCGAAGCCGCCGACGGTGCCGCCGACACCGGCCCTGACGCCCCGTTGCACAGGGACGGGGTTGTGGGTCGAGTCGCCGGAACGCCCGGTGGCGATGGTGAGATCCGTGTGACCGCTCACGCCGTCACACGTGAACGTGACCTCGTACACGGCACCC
This sequence comes from Streptomyces sp. NPDC058470, assembly GCF_042721055.1. NCBI lineage: Bacteria > Bacillati > Actinomycetota > Actinomycetes > Kitasatosporales > Streptomycetaceae > Streptomyces > Streptomyces sp. NPDC058470. The sequence goes on along the minus strand of NZ_JBHXMF010000022.1, from coordinate 124,827 downwards.
GGTTTGGCGTCCCAGTCGACCGTGGCCGTGGCCGAGGACTGACTCTGCTGGATGGTGACGGTGTCGAAGACACCCGAGGTGACCGTGGCGCGTCCCCGGCAGCCCCCGTCCCTCTTCAGCAGCAGGGAGACCTGGCCACCGGCGGCGACGGTCGAGGGCTGCACGCTGAAACCGAAGGGGGTGACGTTGTTGTTCTCGTCGCCCGCGAAGGCGGCGGGTGCGGTGAAGGTCAGGGCGGTGACGCCCAGCAGTGCGGCCGAAGCGACGCGTATCGCGCGCATGGTGAGCCTCCAGGTCCCCGAGGAGCCTTGCTGCGGACCTTTTCCGCTTGCGCCAGAAATGCACCTCGATGATCGAAACGCTAGGAAAGGCCGGGCCCGAGCGCGATCGCTGTCGCGCGAATGGGGCAACCGTGTGGGCCGCACAGGGGACGGAGTGCGTGCGGCGGGGGGACGGACGCGGCGTGGCATCCGTCCCCCGGCCGGGTAACCCGGTCCCGGAAACCCTGCTGAGGGTCCGTCAACCGGGAAGGTTCGGGAACAGCGCCGTGAACGGTTCGGCCGAGGCCGTGATCCCCCTGCTGTAGGGCGCGTCGAAGTCCCAGATGAGGAAGAGCAGGAAGGCGATCAGCGAGGAGAAGAGCCCGGCGAGGATCAGCTCGCGCAGGGTGCGCCGGATCTGCAGCGCGAAGACCATCCCCACGGTGACCACGCCGCCGGTGGTCAGACCGAACCACACCACGCCCGGCATGGTCGCCCCCGTCGAGTCGGCGCGGGAGTTCCGTGCGGCGTCGGCCACGGTGACCTGGTCGACGAGGGGCTGGTACGCCTGGGCCTCGAAGTCCGTCGTCGGCTCGTAGTCGGTGACATCGGCACGGATGCGATCGAAGAGCCGGCCGCCCTTGACGGTCACCCGGCCCTGGTCCGCCATGGTCTTCCACTCGGTGCTGACGACGTAGCCGACATACGCGTCGATGTCGCCGCGGATGCGGTCACGCACGTCGGGCGGGTAGACGCGGACCCGCTGTGAGATCTCGTGCAGGGCCTGGGCCTCCGTCTGCACATGGTCCTGGGCGACGCCACGGCCCTCCCAGACACCGGCGATCGCCAGACCGAGGACGATGGCGTAAACCACGCCGATCATCATCGTCATGTACTCGATGACGTCCGGGGTCTCGGACGGATCCTCGTCCTCGCGGGCCGTGCGATGGCGTACGAGGGTCACGATGAGGACGACGACGCATGCGGCGCCCATCGCGAGGGCGAGAACAAGCCATTCCGACAAGGATGCCTCCAGAAATCAGCGCGGGCGCAGCGCCGCGACGGCGAGCACCGCGGGCGCGGTGATCAGCAGGGTGAGCGAGACCAGGGACGGTCCGCCGCGGGGCGGGTGCCGCCGCGGCTGGGCGTGGTACGCCGGATAACTCACCGGTGTCGGCGAGGGCTTGGGGTGGGCGCTCGGAGTGGGTGTCGGTTTTGGCGTAGGCGTAGGCGTAGGCGGGGGTGTGGGTGCCGGTACCGGCTTTGGCGCGACGGGCCGTGGCGCCGAAGGTGGGGGTGAGGGTGGCGGTGGCGGTTTGGGCGTCGGTGTGGGTGTGGGGGGCGGCGGTGGCTTGGGGGGTGGCGGGGGTTCGAGTGTCGGTGTCGGGGTGGGGCTCGGGCTCGGGCTGGGGCACGGCGGGGGAGGGGGCGGGCTCGGGCAGGTGCCCTTGCCGGCGACCGCCACCGCGCCGGTGCCGTCGGGGCCGACGGAGGCGTACGCGCAGGAGTCGGCGACCGCCGGGCTCCCCGCGGTTCCGCTGAGAATCCAGGCAAGCGTCAGCAGCGCCGATGCCCGTATGACGAGGGCGGACCAAGTCCGCTTGGGTCCATGCACGACGGCGATCATCGGTCGTTCCGGGGCCGCGCAGGAGCTGGCTGAGAAGGGTTACCCCGAATGGGGGATGTCCGCGTCCGGGCGGTTTGACGGGTCGAGCGGGAAACGCCATCGGAGGGGAACGGGTGTGCGATCTCGTGGTGCGGGGCCGCCGGGGCACAGGGTTCGGAAAGAAATTTGAGGGGTGGTTGAACATTCCCGCCACCCCCGCCCGTACCTATGGCCATGCGCGGCGCAGCAGGGCGCCGCAACATCTATTGCGACAGCGGGAGTTACCAAATGAAGACCTCCTGGCGGAGCGCCTCGCTCGTAGCGACAGCTGCGGCCATGCTGGCGCTCACGACGGCGTGCGGTCAGGAACAGGGCACCCAGTCGACCGTGGGCCAGAACGTCGGCGCCACCGCGGCCGCGGGCGACTACGGACTGTCCAGCCCGAGCCCGGCGGGAGTCGGCGCTGCCGCCACCCAGGCGAAGTCCGCGGGTGCGCTCACCGTTGCGAAGAACGCGACGCTCGGCGAGGTCCTCACCGACAATGCCGGGTTCACCCTCTACCGCTTCGACAAGGACACGGCCGAGCCGCCGAAGTCGACCTGTGAGGGCGACTGCGCCACCGCCTGGCCGCCGGTTCCGGCGGACGGTGCCACGGCCGCCACCGGTGTGGACGCGGCGCTTCTGGGCGAGGTCACCCGGGCCGACGGCAGCAAGCAGCTGACCGTCGGCGGCTGGCCGATGTACCGGTACGCGAAGGACACGAAGGCCGGTGACACCATCGGACAGGGAGTGGGCGAGACCTGGTTCGCGTCGGCCCCCACCGGCAAGAAGGCGACCCTGGCCGACCTGCCCGGCCTGTCGACCCGGAAGGACGCGAAGCTCGGCGAGATCGTCGTCGACAAGAACGGCCTGACGGTCTACCGCTTCACCAAGGACACGGCCTGGCCCGACTCGATCTCGGCGTGCACCGGCGCCTGCCTGGAGAAGTGGCCGGCGGTCGCGCCGGTCGAGGAGGCCGACACCAAGGGTCTCGACATCGACTCGGACGGCCTGATGCCCTTCACCCGGTCGGACGGCGCCAAGCAGATGGCCCTCGACTGCTGGCCCATCTACACCTTCTCCGGTGACGAGGCTCCCGGAGACACCAACGGCCAGGGCGTAGGCGGCACTTGGTACGCCGTGTCGCCCGCAGGAAAGCTGGTCGGCGCGCCGGCGCAGTAGATCACCTCCCCAGGGTTCGATCGCCTCACCCGGGCACCCGCGGAACGTGGAAGGGAGTGGACACAGACAGGCTGGAGTGCCGGAAGAGAAGAAAAAGCGCGCGCGACCCAGGTCCGCTCCCTCCGTACCGCACGGAGGGAGCGGACCACTTGGCGTGCCCGGGTGAGGTGATCCCCGGCGACTCTTCGTAACTCCCCGGGGCCCGTTTGGAATGCTTCGGAGCGATTTCCCGGTTACGCGGGCGGCGTGTTCGAAGGCTGATCACGGGGCGCCAATTCGGCACTTGCCGGAGGCAGTGACCGGGAACGGACGGTCAATTTCCGTTTTGGCTCGCTCCTTTGGCGGGCGATCAGTAGCCTCAGCTCGAACACCGGATCGCCTACGCCGTCGTCTACGCCTTGGAGAGATAGATGGAGCGTCCCGCCTGGGCCCCTCGGAGCATTGACATCTCGGTGCCGAGCGTGTCCCGCATATACGACTACTACCTGGGCGGTTCGCACAACTTCGAGGTCGACCGGGAGGCGGCCCGCAAGGCGATGGGGTTCATGCCGGGACTTCCCAAGATCATGCAGGCGAACCGGGCGTTCATGCGCCGCGCGGTGCGCTTCGCGACGGGCGAGGGCATCACCCAGTTCCTCGACATCGGTTCCGGTATCCCGACCTTCGGCAATGTTCATGAGATCGCGCAGGAGTCCAGACCCGGCGCGCGTGTCGTGTACGTGGACAACGACCCCGTGGCCGTCGCGCACAGCCAGGCCGTCCTTGAGGGCAACGAGGACGCGGACGTTCTCGCCGCCGATCTGCTCAAGCCCCGGGAGATCCTGGCGAGTTCCCAGGTTCAGCGGCTGATCGACCTGAACCGGCCGGTCGCCCTCCTGCTCGTTGCCATACTTCACTTCGTGGAGGACGCGGACGACCCGTACGGAGCGGTGGCCGAGCTGCGCGACGCGCTCGCGCCGGGCAGCCTGCTCGTCGTCACGCACGCCTCGTACGAGGGAATCCCCCTTCTCCAGGAACAGGCCGAGGGCACGGTCGACGTGTACAAGAACATCCGCAACCCGCTGATCATGCGCTCGCGCGAGGACGTCGCGCGGTTCTTCGAGGGGTACGACATGGTGGAACCGGGACTGGTGCCGATGCCGAAGTGGCGGCCCGACACGGCACCGGAGGACGAGGATCCGTATTCCTTCTCCGGATTCGCCGGCGTGGGACGCACATCGTGACCGCCGAACCGGACGGGCCGGAGGACAGACTCCGCAGATTCGCGACGATCTGGAGCCGGGCGGTCTTTCCGGTCACCTCGACGTCGCTGACCAGGCTCGAGTTCGAGGTCCAACTGCTGCCGCTCGCCCGCCGGTTGAGCGACGCGCTGCTGGCCAGGACCTTCGAGGGCGCCGAGGGCCAGGCGGTCGGAGCCGCGCTCATCGACGCGCACTGCACCGACCCGGAGGCACTCAGCCGCACGCTCGACTGTGTCGACGCCTATCTGGTGCTCTACTGCGGCGAGGACGGGCCCCAGGAGGCGCTGCGGACCCGTTCGGTGCGGTTGCAGCACGCCATGGCCGCCGGGTTCGCGCATGCGCTGCGGGAGCGGACGCTGGCCGAGCAGGAGGCCATCTCCCGGGCCGCACTGAACGCCCGCAGTCTGGTGGCGGAGGCGCTGCACGCGAGCGAGGCCCGTTTCCGTGCGGTGTTCGAGGGCGCGGCCATAGGGATCGGCATCGCCGACCTCGAAGGCAACGTCCTCCAGGTCAACGGAGCGCTGCTGCGCATGTTCGGCGGCTCCGAGCAGTCGATGCGCGGCCGCCGGGTCCCGGAGTGGACGCACCCCGATGATGCTCCCCAAGTATGGCCGCTGTATGAGGAGTTGGTCCGTGGCGAGCGCGAGCACTACCACGTCGAGAAGGCCTTCTACCGCCCCGACGGCACGGCCCTGTGGACCAATCTGACGGTCTCCTTGCTGCGGGACGCGGACGGCGTACCGCAGTACCAGCTCGCGCTCATGGAGGACACCACCGAGCGGCGGCTGCTCAATCTGCGGCTGCGCTACGAGGCCACCCACGACGCGCTCACCGGGCTGCCCAATCGGACCCTGTTCTTCGAGCGCCTGGAGAAGGCGCTGTCCGCGGGCGACGGTCAGCGCTTCGGGCTCTGCTATCTCGACCTCGACGGCTTCAAGACCATCAACGACAGCCTCGGGCACGCGGCCGGCGACCGGCTGCTCGTCGAGGTCGCCGACCGGCTGCAGTCCTGCGCGACGGCCACCGGCGAGATGGTCGCCCGTCTCGGCGGCGACGAGTTCGTGGCGCTGACCACCGGACCCGACACCGAGCGCGAGGTCGACGAACTCGCCGGGCGCATCATGAACGCGCTGGTCACCCCGATCAGCATCGACGGGCGTGACCTGACGGTGCGCGGCAGCATCGGCGTCGTCGAGGGTCCCGCCGGGGAGCGCGGCCCCGCGGAGGTGCTGCGCAGCGCGGACATCACCATGTACCGGGCCAAGTCCGCGGGCGGCAACCGCTTCGAGCTCGCCGACCCCGAGGCCGACGCCCGCGCCATCACGCGGCACGGGCTCACCACGGCGCTCCCGGCCGCCCTGGAACGGGGCGAGTTCTTCATCGAGTACCAGCCCCTGGTCCACCTCGGTGACGGCAGCGTGCGGGGCGCCGAGGCGCTGGTCCGCTGGCTGCACCCGCAGCACGGCGTCCTCGGCCCGGACCAGTTCATCCCGCTCGCCGAGCACACCGGACTGATCGTGCCGCTGGGCCGCTGGGTCCTGGAGCAGTCGGTCCGCCAGGCCCGCCTCTGGCAGGAACGGCACTCCGACGCAGGCTCGTTGCGCATCAACGTCAACCTCTCGCCGTGCCAGCTGACCCACCCCGGCCTGGTCCAGGACACGGTCGACATCCTGGAGCGGTCGGGGCTCGACCCGGACGGACTGTGCCTGGAGGTCACCGAGTCCGCGCTGATCGGCGCGGACGACGATCTCCTCAAGCCGCTGCGCCGGCTGGCCGAGATGGGCGTCGACATCGCCCTGGACGACTTCGGCACGGGCTACTCCAACCTCGCCAACCTGCGCCGCCTCCCGGTCAGCGTCCTCAAGCTGGACCGGTCCTTCACCCAGAGCATGCAGCGGTTCCCCGCTGACCCGACCGACCTGAAGATCGTCGAGGGCATCGTCACGCTGGCCCACAGCCTCGACCTCGCGGTCACGGTCGAGGGCGTGGAAACCGGCGCCCAGGCCGAGCAGTTGCGGATACTGGGCTGTGACACGGCCCAGGGCTGGTACTACGCCCGGCCGGGCCCGCCGGACCGGCTGCACGATCTGGCACTGGTCGACGCGATCAGCTGACGGCACAACTCGGTTGCGGGGGTACGTGGGTCACGCGCGAGGATATGCGCGTGACCCAGGAAACTGACGACGTGAACGAGGCGATCAAGGCCGAGCGGCGCCTCATGGACCCCGCCGTCCGAGCCTCCCGCGGCCTCGCCGCCGCGCTGCTCGATCCGGAGTTCGTCGAGGTCGGCTCCTCGGGTCGGCGCTACACGTATGACGAGATGGCTGCCGAGCTCGCTGACCATCCGGGCAGCTCGGCGGACGGCCCCCGCTACGAACCGTCGCACATCACGGGCGTCGTACTGGCCCCCGGCCTGGTGCACCTCACGTACGAGACGCGTTTCGACGGCCGGCACGCCCGCCGCAGTTCGCTGTGGCGCAGGCGCGACAGGGAAACGGGCTGGCGGATGTACTACCACCAGGGCACGCCGGTGCCGCCTGATCTCGCCTGAGCGTCTCGAACGGGGCGCGGGGCACTGCGCGCCCAGCCACGAACAACCCGCGGACCCGGACGGCGCTGAGAGGTACGGCGTTACCGGGGACCCGGCTTCCAGCGGAGCGTCACCGCTCCAGCAGCATCCGCTGGAGCTCACGGGCCGCCCGCGGCGGAGCCACATCGCTGCGGTGCGCCAGCGCGATCGTGCGGTGCAGTCCGGGCCGGGCCAGCGGAGTCACCCGCAGCCCGCGCCCGGAACGGGTGGCGACCATGCGGGGGACGACGGCCACGCCGAGCCCCGCCCGGACGAAGCCCAGGACCGCGTCCATCTCACCGCCCTCGACGGCGAAGTCGGGCTCGAAGCCCTCGGCGCGGCAGGCCGCGACCGTCAGTTCGCGCAGGTCGTAGCCGTGCCGGAACATCACAAGGCGTTCGCTCTCCAGGTCGGAGACGCGTACGGTGCTGCGGCCCCACCCGGGCGCGGGCGCGGCCGGTGACGACACCACCACCAGGTCCTCGCGCAGCAGCTCCACCGTGGTCAGGGCCGGCGACGGCTGGGGCAGGGGCAGCACCACCAGGGCGAGGTCGAGGGCGCCGCGCGCGAGTTCCCGTACGAGATCGTGGGAACCCCCTTCCTCGATCAGCAGCTGGATGCCCGGATAGCGGTCGTGGAAGGCGCGCAGCACGTCCGGGAGCAGGCCCGTGCACAGGCTCGGAGTCGCGCCGAGACGGACCCGGCCGCTGCGCAGCTGGGCCAGCTCCTGCACCTCGTGCCGGGCGGTGTCCGCGTCGGCGAGGATGCGGCGGGCCAGCGGAAGGAGTGCCTCCCCGGCGTCCGTGAGCGTGATGTTGCCCCGCGCCCGCAGGAACAGATCCGCCCCCAGCTCGCGCTCCAGCGACTTGATCTGCTGGGAGAGCGACGGCTGCGCGACATGGACCAGCTCGGCGGCCCGGGTGAAGTGCCGGGTCTCGGCGACGGCCACGAAGTACTGAAGCTGTTGGAACTGCACACCAGCCACGATAGGGCACGCCTATGGAAATGAGCCGGACCATGTCTTGGACCGATCACCCTCCTCGGCCCTAGCGTGCGGGACATGGCACTGGCAACGCGGACGGACCGAAAACCGTCCCTGACGCGCACCGTGTGGGACTCGTCGCTCGGCAAGAAGACCGTGATGGCCGTCAGCGGCCTGATCATGCTGCTGTACCTGGTCGTCCATATGCTCGGCAATCTGAAGATCTTCTTCGGGCCGGGCGAGTTCAACCACTACGCACACTGGCTGCGCACCCTCGGCGAGCCCTTCCTGCACTACGAGTGGGCGCTGTGGATCATCCGCGTCGTCCTCGTCGTGGCCGTCGTCGCGCACGCCACCGCGGCGTACCAACTCAGTCGCCGCGACATCAGGGCGCGCCCCAGTGGTTACGTCCACAAGAAGAAGCGGGCCACCTACGCCACCCGCACCATGCGCTGGGGCGGGATCATCCTCGGCCTCTTCATCGTCTGGCACATCCTCGACCTGACGACCGGCACCGTGCACCCGGACGGCTTCCAGGCCGGACACCCGTACCAGAACGTCATCGACACCTTCTCGACCTGGTACGGCGACACCGTCTACATCGTCGCGATGCTCGCGCTCGGCCTGCACATCCGGCACGGCTTCTGGAGCGCCGCACAGACGCTGGGCGCCGGCAGCCGCTCCCGCGACCGCGCCCTCAAGACCGTCGCGAACGGCCTCGCACTGGTGCTGACGGCGGGCTTCCTCGCCGTACCCGTCGGCGTCATGACCGGATTGGTGAGCTGACCATGACCTCCTACGCGGACTTCGCGACCGGTGAGCCGGTCGTCGACGGCAAGGCCCCGCAGGGCCCGGTCGACGAGCGCTGGGACACTCGCCGTTTCGAGGCCCGGCTCGTCAACCCCGCCAACCGCCGCAAGCAGACGGTGATCGTGGTCGGCACGGGCCTCGCGGGCGGCTCCGCCGGTGCCACGCTCGCCGAACAGGGCTACCACGTCGTGCAGTTCTGCTACCAGGACTCGCCCCGCCGGGCCCACTCGATCGCTGCGCAGGGCGGCATCAACGCGGCGAAGAACTACCGCAACGACGGGGACTCCGTGCACCGGCTGTTCTACGACACCGTGAAGGGCGGGGACTTCAGGGCGCGGGAGTCCAACGTCCACCGGCTGGCGCAGATCTCGGTCGAGATCATCGACCAGTGCGTCGCCCAGGGCGTGCCTTTCGCGCGCGAGTACGGCGGCCTCCTCGACACCCGTTCCTTCGGCGGCGTCCAGGTGTCCCGGACCTTCTACGCCCGCGGGCAGACGGGCCAGCAGCTCCTTCTCGGCGCGTACCAGGCGTTGTCGCGGCAGATCGCCGCAGGCAACATCGAGATGCATGCGCGGACCGAGATGCTCGACGTGATCGTCGTCGACGGCCGGGCACGGGGAATCGTCGCCCGCGACCTGATCACCGGGAAGATCGACACGTACTTCGCGGACGCCGTCGTCCTGGCCAGCGGTGGCTACGGCAACGTCTTCTACCTCTCGACCAACGCCATGAACTCCAACGCGACCGCGATCTGGCGGGCACACCGGCGCGGCGCCTACTTCGCCAACCCCTGCTTCACACAGATCCACCCCACCTGCATCCCGCGCACCGGCGAACACCAGTCGAAGCTCACCCTGATGAGCGAGTCGCTGCGCAACGACGGCCGGATCTGGGTGCCGAAGGCGCAGGGCGACACCCGCCCCGCGAACGAGATCCCCGAGGACGAGCGCGACTACTACCTGGAGCGCATCTACCCCGCCTTCGGCAACCTCGTGCCCCGCGACATCGCCTCCCGGGCCGCCAAGAACGTCTGCGACGAAGGGCGCGGTGTCGGCCCCGGCGGCCAGGGCGTCTACCTCGACTTCGCCGACGCCATCCAGCGGATGGGCAGGGCCAAGGTCGAGGAGCAGTACGGCAACCTCTTCGACATGTACGCCCGGATCACCGCCGAGGACCCGTACACCGTGCCGATGCGGATCTACCCCGCCGTGCACTACACGATGGGCGGACTGTGGGTCGACTACGACCTCCAGACCACGATTCCGGGCCTGTTCGCGATCGGCGAGGCCAACTTCTCCGACCACGGCGCGAACCGGCTGGGTGCCTCGGCCCTGATGCAGGGTCTCGCCGACGGCTACTTCGTCCTGCCGTCGACCATCAACGACTACCTCGCCCGCAACCCCCACCATGAGGCGGTCACCGACGAACACCCCGACGTCCAGGAGGTGCTGGCCGAGACCGAGGACCGGCTGCGGCTGCTCCTCGCCGTCGACGGCGACCGCACCCCCGACTCCTTCCACCGTGAACTCGGCGAACTCATGTGGGAGTTCTGCGGCATGGCCCGCACCGAGACCGGGCTGCGCAAGGCACTTGAGCGCATCCCGCAGATTCGTGAGGAGTTCTGGCGGCGCATCAAGGTGCCCGGCACCGGCGAGGAGTTCAACCAGTCGCTGGAGAAGGCCAACCGGATCGTCGACTACCTGGAGCTCGCCGAGCTCATGTGCCTCGACGCCCTGAACCGGTCCGAGTCCTGCGGCGGGCACTTCCGCGAGGAGTCCCAGACCCCGGAAGGCGAAGCGGCCCGCAAGGACGAGGAGTTCTCCTACGCGGCCGCCTGGGAGTTCACCACCACCGGCGACGCGCCCGTCCTGCACAAGGAAGACCTGGTCTTCGAGTACGTCCACCCCACTCAGCGGAGCTATGCATGAAGCTCACCCTGCGCGTCTGGCGGCAGCGCGACGCCGACGCCGACGGCGCGATGTCCACCTACGAAGTGGACGACATCTCGGCCGACATGTCCTTCCTGGAGATGCTCGACACCCTCAACGAGGAACTCATCCTCAAGGGCGAGGACCCCGTCGCCTTCGACCACGACTGCCGCGAGGGCATCTGCGGCGCCTGCTCACTCGTCATCAACGGCGACGCGCACGGCCCCGAGCGCACGACCTCCTGCCAGCTGCACATGCGGTCCTTCAAGGACGGCGACACCATCGACGTCGAGCCGTGGCGCGCGTCGGCGTTCCCGGTGGTGAAGGATCTCGTCGTCGACCGGTCGGCCTTCGACCGGATCATCCAGGCCGGCGGCTACATCACCGTCCCGACGGGCGCGGCACCCGAGGCCCACGCGACGCCCGTGCCCAAGCCGGACGCCGACTTCGCCTTCGAGCACGCCGAGTGCATCGGCTGCGGCGCCTGCGTCGCGGCCTGCCCCAACGGCGCCGCGATGCTGTTCACTTCGGCGAAGATCAACCACCTCAACGTGCTGCCGCAGGGTGCGCCCGAGCGCGAGACCCGCGTCCTCGACATGGTGGCGCGGATGGACGACGAGGGCTTCGGCGGCTGCACTCTCGCCGGAGAATGCGCGACCGCCTGCCCCAAGGGGATCCCGCTGGTGTCCATCACCGGGATGAACAAGGAGTGGCTGCGCGCGACCCGGAAGTCGGGAAAGCGGTAGCCGTACGACGTTCGCCGTCAATGTGCGGACGGGCGGGACCGGGGGTGGTGCTCAGCCCCGGTCCCGTCTCGCTTCTGCGGTGCATCTCCGGATGGGTGGATTCCGCAGGAGTGCTCGTCCCGGCCGTCCCCTGCCATTCAGCATCCTCACATCCTGACTCTCGGCACAGGTCACGCGCAGGCCAACCGGCGTCGGAAGAACAGGAGCGCGCAGACCGAACAGATCCGGGCTGCCACCGCTCCGCCGAACCGGCCCGTGACCAGGAGAGTGCCATGACCGGCGTATCCACGCTCGACAGCCCCCCACTGTCGACCGCCCCCACCCGCTACACCGTGACCCTTGCCCGCGACGAGGACGACGTCCGCGCCGTACAGCGGCTGCGTCACGACGTGTTCGCGGGGGAGATGGGCGCCCTGCTGACCACCCCGCAACCGGGTCTCGACATCGATGCCTTCGACGCGTACTGCGATCACCTCATGGTCCGCGACAAGGTGAGCGGTCAGGTCGTCGGAACCTACCGCCTGCTGCCGCCCGAGCGGGCCGCCGTCGCCGGACGCCTTTACTCGGAGAACGAGTTCGACCTCGGCCCGCTGGCCGCCATCCGCTCCGGGCTCGTCGAGGTCGGCCGCTCCTGCGTGCACCCCGACCACCGCGACGGCGCCGTCATCGGTCTCATCTGGGCCGGGATAGCGCGCTACATGGTCGAGGGCGGCCACGAGTGGCTGGCCGGCTGCTGCTCCATCCCGCTCGCCGACGGCGGCCCGCTCGCCGCGGGCACCTGGGACCGCGTCAAGGCCAAGCACCTCGCGCCCGAGGAGTACCGCGTACGGCCGCTGCTGCCCTGGAGCGCCGAGGGCGTCGCCCGGCCGGCGCGCACCGAACTGCCTCCGCTGCTACGCGGCTATCTGCGCCTCGGTGCCTGGGTGTGCGCGGAGCCCGCGCACGACGCGGACTTCGGTGTCGCCGACCTGTATGTGCTGCTGTCGATGCGCAAGGTCAACCCGCGCTATCTGCGGCACTTCCTCTCGCTCGTACCGGCCTGATGAACGCCTCCCGCACCGGCGTCACAGGCGCCGCCACCCGCAACGGGGTCATCCGTGCGTCCGGGGTGGGCCTGATCCTGCGTCCTCGCCGTGACACGGCGCCAGTCGTCAATCCGGCTGTTGCCACGGCGGCCTTCCCGGCCGGCACCACGAAGGTGCCGTCGCCTCGCCGGGCCGACGTACGGCCGGTCACCTTCCGGCCCGTCCGGACGCCCACCAGCGCCTGGCTGCCAAGCGCCCCGTGCACCCCGCACCGCTGCGTGGACTCCACGGGGTCGACGGCCGCCGTACCGCTCGCCGTACTGCGGCTGGCCACGCTCCTGTTCGTGCTCACCTTCGGGATCGTGCTGATCCCGGTCGTCGGCAGGATCCAGGCCGCGCCGCGCGACCGGCTCATCAGGATGTGGTGCCGGACGATGGTCCGGGCCGCGGGCGTGCGTCTGCGGATCACCGGTTCCACTCCTCCCACCGGCGGCCTGCTGGTGGTCGCCAACCACATCTCCTGGATGGACATCCCACTGCTAGCCGCGGTCCGTCCCGGGCGGATGATCGCCAAGGCCGAGATCCGGCAGTGGCCCGTGGCGGGCGCGCTGACCGCGAGCAGCGGCGCGTTGTTCATCGAGCGCGACCGGCTGCGCGCACTGCCGCAGACGGTCGCGCGCATCGCGGACACCCTCCGCGCCGGGTCCACCACGATCGTGTTCCCCGAAGGCAGCACCTGGTGCGGCCGGGCTCAGGGCTACTTCCGGCGGGCCGTCTTCCAGGCCGCGCTCGACGCCGAGGTGCCCGTCCAGCCGGTACGCATCCACTACCGCCTGGCCGGGGGAGCGGCGAGCACCGCGCCCGCGTTCGTCGGCAGCGATTCCCTGCTCACCTCGGTGTGGCGGGTCGTCGCGGCCCGGGCCCTGGTGGCCGAGCTAAGCCTGCGACCCGTACTCGCACCGGCAGACCACACCGACCGCCGCGATCTGGCCCGCGCCGCGCAAGGAGGACTGCGGTCACCGGGTCCGCACGCTCATCCCTACGGGGATTGACAGAGCGCGCGAGAGAAGGGGCCGTCGTGGTCCGTGGGGAGTACGACGGCACGACCCTGGGCCGCCGTCAGTCCCGCGACCCGCGCGAGCCTCCGGTACGAGTCCAGGAGGGCTTCCCGGTCGTACGTGCTGGTGGTGACCAGGACTTCCTGGGCGCCGGTTTCCTTGATGAGGGTTTCCAGATCGTGGGCCACCTGCTCCTCCGTGCCGGTGATGTGACCGGTGAGGCCGGACTCGTAGAAGCTCCGCTCCTTGGTGGTCATCGGCAGGCCCTCGACCCGTTCGGCGGGCGGCAGGGGCGGGAAGGTGCCATGGGTGCGGGAGTACGCCATCGACCAGGCCTCCGGGAGGAGCAGGCGGCGGGCGTCCTGCGGGGTCGCGGCGACCGCGACCGTGCCGGAGATCACGACGTACGGCTCCGGGGCCCAGACGGAGGGGCGGAACGCCTCGCGGTATCGGTCGATCCCGCGCCGCATCCTGTCGCGGTCCCTGAGGTCGCCGATGACCATGGGCAGGCCGGCCCGCGCCGCGATGGTGGCGCCCTCGCCCATGGCGAGTACGAAGGGAGGCACGGTCAGGCCTTCGGAGGGGCGGGCGTGGACGCCGGTCGACGACGTGCCGCGGAACCAGTCGAGGAGTTCGGCGAGCTGTGCCGCGAAGTCCTCGGCGTCGTCCTTCTCCCGGCCGAGCGCCTTGCGCACCCCGTCCGTGAAGCCGACGGAACGGCCCAGGCCCATGTCGATCCGGCCCGGGAACAAGGACTCCAGGACACCGAACTGTTCGGCCACGACCAGCGGTTGGTGGTTCGGCAGCATCACCCCGCCGGTGCCGACCCGGATCCTGCGGGTGGCGGCGGCGACCGCGGCGGCCAGTACGGTCGGGGCGGACCCGGCGACTCCCGGCACGCCGTGGTGCTCCGCGACCCAGAAGCGGTGGTAGCCGAGCGCCTCCAGGTCCTGAGCCAGCCGTACGGTGTCCCGCAGGGCCTCGGGAGTGGCGTGCCCTTCGCGGGTGCGGGAGCGGTCGAGCACGGAGAAGCGCACGGCTTCAGAGCGCGGCCCCGGTGCGGTGGGGGGCTGGTGCGGGCTCGGCATGAGTGCTCCGGCGGAGTTCGGTCGTTGTCGTCGTCAGGGACGTCAACCACGGATGTCCGCCGGAGCTTCCCCGCCGCCGACCCTCAGACCTGAGGTTCGGCAGCCAAGAGTCGGCCCTTACACCTGGGGTTCGGCCGCCAGGAGCTGCGTCGCCGCGAGTTCCCGGTAGAGCTCGTCGTCGTCGACGAGGGTGCGGTGGGTGCCGATCGCGCGGACGTCACCGTGTTCCAGGACCACGATCTGGTCGGCCCCGGTCACCGTGGACAGCCGGTGCGCGATGAGGAGGACCGTGCACTGCCCGGCGGTACGGCCGACCAGTTCGCTCAGTGCCTGCTCGTTGCGGGCGTCGAGCTGGGCCGTCGCCTCGTCGAGCAGCAGCACCTGGGGGCGGCGCAGCAGTGCGCGGGCGATGGCGAGGCGCTGGCGTTCACCGCCGGAGAGCGTGACGCCACGCGGGCCCACCGCCGTGTCCAGGCCCATGGGCAGGCGGGCCACCAGGCTGTCGAGGCGGGTGACGGCCAGAACCTCGGACAGCTCCTCGGCGGTGGCCTCAGGCGCTGCGTAGAGCAGGTTCTCGCGCAGGGTGCCGGACATGACGGGGGAGTCCTGCTCGACGTACGCGATACGGCGTCGTACCTCGCCGCGCGGCAGGGTGGAGATGTCCTGGCCGCCGATCCTGATCGAGCCCGCGGTCGGCTCGTAGAAGCGCTGGAGGAGAGAGAAGAGCGTGGTCTTGCCGGCGCCCGACAGGCCGACCAGCGCGGTCTGGGTGCCGCCGGGGACGGTGAAGCTCACGCCGCGCAGCGCCGGGGGGCGGCCGGGGTAGGTGAACTCGACGTCGGTCAGCTCGATGTCCGGCGGGGGGCCGAAGGCGGTGACCGCGGGGGAGTCGATGTCTTCCTCGATCGGCAGTCCGGTTGCCTCCTGGATCCGGCCCACCGCGCCGAGCCCCTGCTGGAGCTGGGCGGCGCCGCCGACGAGTTGGGAGACGGGGCTCGCCAGGAAGAACACGTACAGCAGGAAGGCGATCAGCTCGGAGACGGACATGGTGCCGTTCGCGACGAAGGCTCCGCCGACGCCGAGTACCACGAGGAACGCGGTCTGGATGGATGCGCCGCCGACCATCGTGACCAGGGCGCTGTAGCGGGCGCCGACCAGTCCGGCCGCGTATGCCTCGTCGACCGCCTCCTCGGCGGCACGCGTCTCGCGGCCCTCGGCGCCGTTGGCCTTGACCGTGCGGGCCGCGCCGAGGGTGCGGTCGAGCACCGCGCCGACCGCACCGACGGACGTCTGCGAGCGGGCCACCGCGGCCTTGATCCGCGGCAGGATCATCGTGATCACGATGCCGACCAGGCACAGGACGAGGAAGGTGACACCCAGCAGGCGTACGTCCAGCGTCGCCATCATGAACAGGGCCCCGGCGAAGGTCAGTACGCCGTTCACCGTCATGATCAGGCCCTCGGTGGCGGCGCTCTTGAGGAGCGTGCTGTCGGAGGTGACGCGGGCGATGAGGTCGCCGGGTGCCCGCTGGTCGAGCTCGGAGACCCGCAGCCGGATCAGCCGACGCACCAGACCGGTCCTGACCTCGCGGACCACCCGTTCCGAAGTCCGTTGCTGGAGCCAGGCGTTGATGCCGGTGAGCAGGGCGCCGACCGCCAGGAACGCGGCGAGCAGCGCGACCGGCTCGGCCACGTCGGCGCCCTCGTCGAGCCGGTCCAGGATCGCCTGGGCGAACTTCGGCTGGACCAGACCCGAGAAGCTGGCGAGGAGTGTGAGCACGAGGGAGAGGAGCAACACCCGCCAGTGCGGCTTCGCGTAGCCGATGAGGGCGCCGAACGAGCCGGAGGGGGTGCCTGGTTGGGCGATGGACGGGCTGTTCTCGGTCATGCGCCTCGTACTCCGGTCGCGGCCACTTCGGCCAGCAGTGTTTCGAGCCGGGTGGCGGCGGCCGCGCTGCCGCCCGCTGCCCGGAAGGACTCCCCGATCTCCTCGGCCGCCTTGCGGTGACCGCCGGAGGGGTCTAGCACGGTCTCGACCGCGGCAGCGATCTTCGCCGCGTCGGCCCGCCCGAAGCGCAGCCGAACTCCGGCTCCCGCATCGACGACTTGACCGGCCACGATCGGCTGGTCGTCGCGGATGGGGGCGACGACGAGGGGGACGCCGTGCCACAGCGTCTCGCAGACGGTGTTGTGTCCCGCGTGGCAGACGACGGCGTCGAGCCGTTCCAGCAGCGCGAGTTGAGGCACGTGCGGGCGCACCAGGATGTTGTCGGCGACGGGGCCTTCGACGACCCCGCCGGGATCGACGAGCACGGCACGCACTCGGTCCGCCATCCCGGCCAGCGCCGCCACGGCCGTGTTGAGGAAGCGCACACCCGCGTCCGTGTTCGCGGTGCCGAGGCTGACGAGGACGGTGGGCAGCGCCGACTCCTCCAGCCAGGTCCAGGGAAACTCATCGGGACCTGCCGGGCGGGCGGCTATGGACGGGCCCACCAGCCAGACCTGGTCAGGGAGTTCGGCCGGGCCGAGCAGTGCGCGTGTGGTGTACGCGAGCACGCCGTGCGGCGAGAAACGGGGATCCGCCGTGCCCGAGCCGTCCGCGATCCGTGCGCGCAGGTCCGCCAGCAGTCCGTCCAGCCAGGCCGCGACCTTGGGCATGCCGGCCAGCGGGTCGATCAGTTCGGCGGAGGTGGTGGCCGAGGTCACCCAGGTCAGTCCCAGTGACTCGGCGATCAGCGCGCCCGCCACCGCCTGCTGGTCGGTGACGACGACATCGGGACCGTACGCCTCGATCGCCGCCCGCACGCCGGGCGCCATCGCGTCCGCGAGCGGGATCAGGAAGCTCTCCCAGAGGAACTGGAAGGCGGCGGGGCCCTTGAGCTCGGCGGGCCGGGACAGCGTGTCCTCGGGCAACGCGCACGGGAACACGACGGCGTCGGCCCCCGCGAGGCTCCGGATCAGCTCGGGGTGACCCGCCCAGGCGACGTCGTGCCCGCGGGCGGCCAACATCGCCGCGGTGCCCACCGCCGGGTTGACGTGCCCGACCAGCGGCGGCACCACGAAGAGGAACCTGCCCATCTAGCGGGCCTCCCGCAGGGCGTGCGTCTGGCTGAACAGCCAGTCGCGCACCAGGATGTACGTCTCCTTGGTGGCTTCCACCAGCACCGAGTGACCCCGGTCGGGCAGCACGACGGTACGGCAGTCCGCCAGTGAGGCCTCCAGCATCGCGGTCTGTGCGGAGAGCTTGGACGCGCCGCCGAAGACGGCGAAGACCGGGCAGCGGATCGCGGACAGGTCCTCGTCGATGAGGTCGCTCCGCGGGATCTCCTGGGCGAGGTCGGTCTCGTCGAGCACCCTGCCCGCGGCCCGGAACGGCCGGGCGTTGCGCTCGCCCGGGTTGTCCCGCAGCCACTCGGTGACCTCCTGGACCACCAGGCCGCCCTGTTCGCCGACCAGGCCCTCGTACATGCTCTGCGCCCAGGGCCGGGCGGGCGGTTCGGCCTCGATGGCGACGACGCTGGCGACCCGCTCGGGGTGCGCGGCGGCCATGCCGTACGCCACGGCGCCGCCGAAGGAGTTGCCGACGAGGTGCACCGGACGGTCGATGGCGAGCGCGTCGAGCAGCTCGTCCAGGTCGGTGACGAAGTCCTCGATCCGGTAGCCGGTCGCCGGTCTGGTGGTCTTGCCGTGCCCGCGCAGGTCGTACATCACGACGTCCATGCCTTCTTCGGCGAGCTGCGGGGCGAGGCTGAAGTAGTAGCTGGCGAGGCTGTCGATGAGCAGACCGTGGATGAGGACGACGACGGGACGCGGCACGTCACCGGTGTGGCCCAGACGCTGGACGTGGACGTCGATTCCGTTGACGTGGATCGTGGGCATGGTCAGCCCACCTCCGCGACGGCGAGGGAGCCCACCACGTAGCCGACGAGGTCGCCGACGGTCAGGGCGATTATCTCTTCCAGGCCGCGGTCGGCTATGAACGCGGCGAAGTTGACGCGCTCGCCGTAGAACTCGCGCAGCTGGGCGGAGAGCGTGACGAGGTCGATGCTCTCCAGCTCCAGGTCGTCGTGGAAGGACGTCTCCAGGGCGATCTCGGCGTCGTCGAGCCCGTACTCCTCCAGCACGGTGCGCAGGATGGCCGAGATGTCCGCCAGCGCGGTCGCCTCGTCGGGGGCGGCCAGGCGCACGGTGCCTTCGAGTTCGGTGAGTTCAGTGGTCATCTGCGTTCTCCTGATCATTGACGGCCGTCCAGGCGACGACGTACTCCTTGCCGGGTTGGCCGGCCGGCTGGGGGGTGGTCAGCTCGCGATACCGCACGAGGTACTCCTCGCCCGCGGTGCGTACGGTCAGCAGGGCGCCGTCCGCCGCGGTGATCTCGAACTGTTTGGGCTCGCCGCCGAGTCCGGTGCCGCGCGCCTTTGCAACGGCTTCCTTGGCGGCCCAGAACCGGGTGAACCAGAGTCGTTCCGGGGTGTCCTGCGAGAGTGCCCGGAGCAGCTCGCGCTCGTGCGGGGTGAGCGCGACGACGAGGGTGCCCTCGGGGCGGTCGGTGATCTCCTCGATGTCGATGCCGCAGGGCCCGTCGGTCCTGGCCATCGCCACCGCGGTCTCGCCCCGATGGGCGAGGGAGACGTGCAGTGCGGGCAGGCTCTTGCCATAGCCGCCGGTGACGAAGGGCTTGCCGGTCGGGTCGTTGCCGACCCGCAACTCGGCGGGGAACAGCGGGCCCGCGCCGCCGTCCCACATCAGGTGGCGCACCGCGTCCTTGACCGCGATCCGTCCCAGCAGCCACTGGCGTCGGCCGCGCGGTGCGTGGGTCGCGTACTGCTCGCGCTCCTCGCCCGCCAGGATGTTCCGCATGATCAGTTCACGGGTGGCCAGGTCGGGCCACTCCTCGTGGACCAGCGCCCAGCCGCCGGGCTGCATCAGGGAAAGGGTGTTGAGCTCGGGCTCCCGGTCCACCGCGCGGATCCGCGGATTGCTGTCGAAACGGCGGTCCTGCCAGCCGGTGAACTCCGCCCACACCTGGCCCCGGTGGACCAGCTGCATATCCGCTTCGAGGGCGGCATCGGTGACGGACGTGATCTTGATCAGGCACTCCAGCTCCTCGCCGGGGGCCGGATGCGGTCCGTGGAAGCGGATCTCCTTCATGCCGACCGGGAACACCGTGGTGCGGACCGGAAGTCTGGACATGATCCAGTAGCCGAGCAGCTGCCCCACGTTGTCCAGCAGCGCGCCGGGCGCGGGCGGGGTGACGAGGAGGCCACGCACATGCCGGTCGCCGATGGCCGTCAGCTCGCTCACACCCTGGAACCGCGGCCCGTGGAACATCCAGCGGCGGGTGTAGAGCTCCGCCGCCGTCAAGTCGGGCTTCTGTTCCTGTGCGGCGGGGAAGGTCCAGGGTGCGGCGGGCGTGAACTGCCCGTGATCGGCGGCGAGTTCGACGACGGCCTTCGCGTAGGGGCCGAGCGAGGCGGTGACCCGGTCCGGGCCTTCGGGCACGATCCGTACCGGGATGTCGACCGACGGGGTGGCGGTGACCCACTGGTTCAGCTGTACGTCGTGGACGGCCACCGCGCGCCGGCCGGGCGCGGCCCGCTCGGCGAAGTCCATGAGGTGGGCGATCACCGTGGTGCCGGGGACGACGGGCCAGCTGTCGGCCGGTTCGGCCTGCGCGGGTTGCTTGAAGAAGCAGTGGTCCAGGAGGTACGGCATGGTCTCGACGGAGACGTGGAGGGTGGTTTCGAGAGGTTCGGGAGGGTGGACGGGACGGGGTCGGGGATCCGCCTCGGCCGGGTGGACGGCACGAGGCCGGGGAACCGGAACGGCGGGGGCGGAACGGCCGGGCGCGGCAGTGCCGGGTCTGCGTCGGCTCGCCGTCACCACGTCCGAGGCGAGTGCGCTGGCGTCGCGCAGAAGTGCCGTCAACTCCGCACCCAGGGCGCCCTGTTCGCCGAGTCCGGCCAGGTCCAGGCTCGTCTGCGGAACGGGCGTCCGGTGCAGCGCCGCTCCCACCCGCCGACGCGTCTCCGTGTCGAGGGAGACCGACGCGCCCCCGAGGTCCAGCTTGATCGGGCGGCTCCGCCGCACAGGAGCCGCGGTCCTGGCCGCGCCGAGCAGCAGTGCCGGCTGAGGCTCCGCACCGTCCGCCCACAACGCGCTCACCACCCGGTGCAGTTGGGGGAGCCCCGAGCGGTGCGGCGAGTGCGCGGGGACGACCAGGTGGTCGCGCCCATTGAGTGTGTCGTCGATGAGCGAGCCGAGCTGTCCGGCCCCGAGCTGGACGAAGGCCCGGAAGCCCGCCTCGTACATGGTGTCGACCAGTGGCCGGAAGCGGACCGGCTCCAGCAGATGACGGACGAACAGGTCGCGGATCGCGTCGGGTTCGGCCGGGTAGGGGGCGACGGTCGTCGCGGACCACAGCGGCAGTTTGGCCGGGTGCAGGGAGTAGGTCTCCGCCGCCTCCCTGATCGGATCCAGATACGGCTTCAGCATGGGCGTGTGGAAGCCGGAACGGAACGGCAGGATCTGCGAGATCACCGCCCGGGCACGGAACCGCTCGACGAGTTCGGTGACGACGGTCTCCGGACCGCAGATCATCGACTGGTTGGGCGCGTTGTCGTGCGAGAGCACCACGTCACTCTGGCCGGACAGTTCCGCAAGCACCTGCTCCGCCGGGGCGCCGACCACGGCGAAGGCCAGGCCGGGGACGCTCAGCGAGTCGGGGTCGAAGCCGGCGAGGAAGGCGTCGACCTCGTCCGGCGCGTGGATCCCGGCGGCGGCCATCGCCGTCCACTCGCCGAGGCTGTGCCCGGCGAGCGCGTCGGGCACGACACCGAGCCGGCGCAGCGCGGTGTCCAGGAGCCGGCCCAGTTCGAAGACGCCGGTGCCCTGGCGGCCCACGTCTCCGACGGTGGCCTCGGCGACGGCGGTGAGCCCGAAGTGCCGTGCGATGTCCGAGGAGTTGGGCGTGAACTCGGCCTCAAGGCCCGGGAAGACGAACGCGAGCTTCCCGCCGCCGGGGCCGAGGAGCGGGCGCGGCACGAACCACACGTCGTTGCGGCCGCGCCAGCCCTTGCCCTTGGCGACCGCCTTCCGCGCCAGCGCCAGCCGCTTCGCCGTGGGTCCGACGATCGCGAGCCGTACCGGGTCGGAGCCCGATGCGACCGCACGCTCGTCGAGACCGGCCGCGAGGACCGCGGCGTCGTCGCGGTCCAGCAGCGCGGCCATCGCCTCGGTCGTCGGCGCGGTCAGCCGCAGCACCGGCTCCGGCTCGTAGACCTCGGCGGGCCTGGCCACCGGCTTCGCCTCGACCTGCTCGATCACCACGTGCGCGTTGATGCCGCCGAACCCGAAGGCGTTGACGGCGGCGCGGCGTACGGGCTGCCGTTCGTCGGCCTGCCACGGGCGGGCGGTGTCGATCGGGGTGAACCGGGTGCGGGCCAGCCCCGGATGCGGGTCCTCGCAGTGCAGGGTCGGCGGCAGCACGCCGTGATGGACGGCGAGGGCGGCCTTGACGAGCCCCGCGACGCCCGCGGCGGGCATGGTGTGGCCGATCATCGACTTCACCGAGCCGATGACGGCCGGCGGCCGGTCCGCGCTCACATCCTCCGGCGGCGGCCCGAACACCTCGGCCAGCGTGGTGAGTTCGGTCCCGTCACCGGCCGGGGTGGCGGTGCCGTGCGCCTCCAGGAGCCCGATCGAACCGGGCGCCGCCGGGTCGAGCCCGGCGGCCTCCCAGGCCTGCCGCACCGCGCGGACCTGGCCGCCGGAGTCGGGGGCCATCAGACTGGTCGTACGTCCGTCGGAGGCGATGCCGGTCCCGGTGATGGCGGCGTAGATCCGGTCGCCGTCGCGCTCGGCGTCGGCGAGCCGTTTGAGGACGACGACGCCGGTGCCCTCACCGATCAGCACACCGTCCGCACCCTTGTGGAACGGCCGGATGCGCTCGCTCGGCGAGAGCGCCCCGAGCTGGCTGAACACACTCCAGAAGGTGATGTCGTGGCAGTGGTGCACCCCGCCCGCGAGCATCACGTCGCACCGCCCGCTGGCGAGTTCGCGCACCGCCTGGTCGACGGCGATGAGCGAGGAGGCACAGGCGGCGTCCACGGTGTACGCCGGACCGCGCAGGTCGAGCCGCCCGGCCAGCCGGGACGCGGCCAGGTTGGGCACGAGCCCGATCGAGGACTCTGGCGCCTCAGGACCGAGCCGGTCGGTGAACGCCTGCCGTACCGCCTCCAGTTGGTCGGCGCCCAGGTCGGGCAGCAGCTCGCCCAGGGTCCGTACCAGCTGGCTCGCGGTGCGGACCCGCTGGTCGAGCCTGACCAGGCCGGGGGTGAGGTAGCCGCCCCGGCCGAGCACCACGCCGATCCGGTGCCGGTCGACGGGCAGCCGGTCCGCGCCGCCCGCGTCGGCGATGGCCTGCGCGGCCACCTTCAGCGCGATGAGCTGGTCGGGCTCGGTGGCCGGCACCGCGGCCGGCATGATCCCGAACTCGGTGACGTCCACCTCGGCCAGCTCGTCCACGAAGCCGCCGCGTCGGCAGTAGACGCGGTCGGCGCGCGGCTCGGCGCCGGGAGCGTAGTGCTCCTCGACGTCCCAGCGGCCCGGCGGGACCTCGGTGATGGCGTCCGTGCCGGCGACCAGGTTCTGCCAGTACGTGGCGAGGTCGGGGGCGCCGGGGAAGAGCACCGACATCCCGACGATGGCGATGGGTTCGGCGCGTGATCCTGTCATCAGGTTCACCAGCCGGAGGCGGTGTAGACGACGGCGGTGTCGCCCTCGGGGCCCCAGGCCAGTTCGCGCAGCAGGCTCATGGTGCCCTCGTCGGGATCGATGAGCTGGATACCGCGGCTCGCGTAGTGCCGCATGAGCTCCGGCGTGACCATGCCGTGGTTGCCGTCGCCCGTCGGCGCCCAGGGGCCCCAGTGGACGGTCAGCCCGCGGCGGCCCTCGCCGTCGGACGCCCAGTCGGTGCCGAGGGTCTCCAGGGCGTCGTTGGCGGCGGCGTAGTCGGACTGGCCGCGGTTGCCGAGGGTCGCCGCGATGCTGCCGAACAGCACCGCGAACCGCGGCCCGTCCGCCAACTCGCCGATGGCGTCGAGCAGTTCACGCGCCCCGTCGACCTTCGTGCGGAACACCCTGTCGTACGACTCGGGGGTCTTCTCCGCGATCAGCTTGTCCTCGATCACACCCGCCGCGTACACGACGCCGTCGAGCCTGCCGTACTCGGCGTGGATCTCCTTGATCGCTCCCCGTACAGCCTCACTGTCCAGTGCGTCGACGGCGCGGTAGCGCACCTGGGAGCCGAGCCCGGCGAGCTTGCGCAGCGTGCCGCGCACCTCGCGTTCGGCCTGGATCCGGCCGATCGCCCGCTCGATCTCGGCGGGCACCCGCAGGCCGCCCGCGATGAGCGCCGTCCGCAGTTCGCCCGCGGTGCTCGCGGCGGCGAGGGCCGGGTCCTCCGCGCCCTCGGCAAGGGGGGTACGGCCGAACAGTTCGATCCGGCAACGGCTCGCCCCGGCGAGGGTGGCGGCGAAGCGAGCGGTGATCCCGCGCGCGCCGCCCACCAGGAGCACGACCGAGTCGGAGTCGAGGCCGAGTGCGGCCGCCTCGGCGGCGCCGTCTCCGGCCGGACCCGCACCGGTGCTGCCGAGCAGACCCAGACCCTCCTCGGCCATCCGCAGTCCGCGGCGGGTGCCTGGCGCGCGCAGGACGACCGGCTCGCGGTCGGGAGCGGTGAGTTCGGCGACGAGATCGGCGGCGATGTCCTTAGGCGTGGTGCCGGGGTTGTGCTCGACGACCCGGGCGACGGTGTCGGGGTACTCGCGGGCGACCGAGCGGAAGAATCCACGCAGTCCGGCCGAGGCGCCGGCGGCCAGCACCCAGCGCGGGTTGTCCGCGAGCACCTGCTGGTAGGCGGAGAAGACATCCGGCAGGACGAGCGCGCCGTTCGCCGCGACGACGTGGATCAGCCCGTCGAAACTGCGCCCGGCCGGAGGCTCGTCGGCGGTCACGGTCTTGGCTCCGTGCGTGGGGAGGAGGGCGGCCACCGCGTCGGCCACCGGTCCTTCGCCCAGGATCAGAAAGCTACGGCCGGTCAGCTCACCCTCGGCCGGGACGGCGGGGGAGAGGTCGAACTCCTGCATGACGAGACGCTTGGGAGCCACCACGACGGCGGGCGAGCCGGCCGCAGCGGATTCCACGGGCTCGACCACGGTTGCGACGGTCACTGCCGCCGGTGCCTCGGCGGGGGCTGCCCCACCCTGGGCGCCCGCCAGCAGCGCGGTGATGGCGGCGGCGGTACGGGCCTTCGCCAGCTCCTCCACTTCGGCCTCGCCGGTCGCGGTCAGGCCCAGCCTGCTCGCCAACTCCCCGGCGATTTCTGCCCGCTTGATGGAGTCGACGCTGAGGTCGGCCTCCAGGTCGA
>NZ_JBHXMF010000022.1:65253-99765 GCF_042721055.1 Streptomyces sp. NPDC058470 | reverse complement strand
GGTCCGGTTCGATCATGTCGACGGGGTATCCCGTCCGCTCACCGATCACGTCGAGCACCAGCGCGAGAACGGACTCGGCGCTCGGTATCTCGGCTCCGGCGGTGGCAGTGACAGCGGGCGCCGGGACGGGAGCTGATCCGGGCCCCGTGAACCGCTCGACCAGGGCGGTGATGGCGGCGGCGGTACGGGCCTTTGCCAGCTCCTCCACGTCGGTCTCGCTTGTTGCGGTCAGGCCCAGTCTGCCTGCCAACTCTCCGGCGATTTCTGCCCGCTTGATGGAGTCGACGCTGAGGTCGGCCTCCAGGTCGAGGTCCGGTTCGATCATGTCGACGGGGTATCCCGTCCGCTCACCGATCACGTCGAGTACGACCGACAGCACCGAGACGCCGGCGGGCGCCGCCGCCAGGGCCGGCACCGGACTCGCGGCAGGCCGCTGAGCCGGAACGGCGGGCAGTGCGGTCACGGTGACGGGCGCGTCCGCGTACGTGACGCGGGCGGGAGCGTCCGCATAGGCGAGTGGGGCGGGAGATATCGGCCGTACCCCTGGACCCGTCCCCAGATACCCCAGCATCACATCCCGCTGAGCCGCGATCATCTCCCGGCTCGTCCGCAGGAACTCGGTGATAAGAGCCTCGGACCCGGTGGCGGCCACCGGTCCGGCTGACGTGCTGTGGGTCACGAGGGCCTCCGGGAGACGCTGGGCGGGATGGAGTGCGGCGGCGGGGAGGGCGCCGTCCGCGGAGCGGAGCAGATGTCCGTCGACGGTCCAGGCGGCGCGCTTGCGGCGAGTGGCACGGGCGTCGGCGGTGACCGCGTCCCGGCCCTGGAAGAGCCAGGCGGTCCTGATGTCGACGCCGGCGACGGCCAGTTGGGCGAGAGCGGAGAGGAAACCGGTGAGCCCGCTGCGCGGGCCGTCCTCCAGCGCGACCGTCTGGTGCGGCCGGTCGCCGAGGATCTTGTTCACCAGCCGAGTGAGCACCGCGCCGGGGCCGGCCTCGACGAAGATCCTCGCCCCGGCCTCGTACATGGCCTCGATCTGGTCGGCGAACCGGACGGGTGCGCCGATCTGGGCGGCCAGTTCGGCCCGGATCGCCTCGGGCGACTCGGGGTAACGCTCGGCGGTGCGGTTGGACCACACCGGGAAGTCGGTCGCGCCGACCGGGACTTCGGCCAGTACCTCGGCGAACGTGTCGCCGGCCGCGGCGACCAGCGGGCTGTGGAACGCGCACGCCACCGGGATCCGCTTCGCGCTGAGCCCGTGCGCCTTCAGCCGCTCCACGGCGGTGAGGATGTCCTCGGTGGGACCCGAGATCACTGTCTGGCGGGGCGAGTTGCGGTTCGCCGTCACCACTGTTCCGGAGAGGCCCGCGTCCACGAGGGCTGCCGCCACCTCCGGCTCGCCTCCGGCGACGGCGGCCATGGTGCCGGGGTCGCCGTCACCGGTGGCGCCCAGGATGGCGGCGGCCCGGTCGCGGCTGGCCCGCAGCAGCACGTCGGGTGCGAGAGCGCCCGCCGCGGCCAGTGCCGCCAGTTCTCCGTAGCTGTGTCCGGCGGCCATCGCGGGCCGTACGCCGGCCCGGCTCAGGAGCTGGTGTGCGGCGAGTCCGGTGATACCGAGGGCGGGCTGCGCGACGGTGGTGTCGGTGATCCGCTCCTGCTGCTCCTTGCGGCTCTTGTCGTCGAAGGCGGTCGGCGGGAAGAGCACCCGTGCCGTGTCCTCGTCGAGCCGCAGATGACGCTGGAGTTCGGGGAAGGCCACGAACAGTTCGGCGAACATCCCGGGCCGCTGGCTGCCCTGTCCGGGGAAGAGCAGCGCCAGGTCGCCGGGCTCGGTGTCGTCGGCGGCGAACAGGCCTTCCTTCGGCGCGTGTTCACCCGCCACGGCCCGGCGCAGCAGCGCCGTCAGGTCCTGCGTCGACTCGGCCACGAGCGCGATCCAGACCCGCGCGCCACGCGTGGCGACGGACTCGGCGCGCCGGGACGCGGCGAGCGCGAAGTCCCGCAGTCGCCAAGGCTCATAGGGGCCGGAGTCCCCCTCGACGAGGGCGAGCAGATCAGCGGCGGCACGTACGGCCGTGGCCCGGTCGGAGCCCCGGAAGGTGAACAGTTCGGCGGGCCACTGCTGGGCCGCCGTGACGGGCGGCGGACCGTCCTGGTAAGCACGCAGGACGACATGGAAGTTGGTGCCGCCGAAGCCGAACGCACTGACTCCGGCGACTCGTTCGGCCGGAGCCGCCGCCCAGGGACGGGCCTCGGCGTGGAAGGCGAACGGGCTGCTCTGCGCGTCCCAGGCCGGGTTCGGCTCGGTGAGGTGCAGGGTCGGCGGCTTCACGCCGGTGTGCAGGGCGAGCGAGGTCTTGATGAGCCCGGCGAGACCGGCGGCGCACTTGGTGTGCCCGATCTGCGACTTGACCGAGCCGAGCGCGCAACTGCCGGGCTTGGCACCGGCATCCTCGAACACCCTGGTGAGGGAGCCGAGTTCGGTGCGGTCACCGACGACGGTGCCGGTGCCGTGCGCCTCGACGAGACCCACTTCGGCGGGCGAGACACCGGCGTTTCGGTAGGCCCGGGCCAGCGCGTTGTACTGGCCCTCGGGCCGAGGCGCGGTGAGGCCGAGGGCCCGGCCGTCACTGGCGCTGCCGACGCCCTTGATGACCGCGTAGACCCGGTCGCCGTCGCGCTCCGCGTCGGAGAGCCGCTTGAGGACGACGCAGCCGACGCCCTCGCCGAGCGCGATGCCGTCGGCCGTGCTGTCGAAGGGGGCGGAGCGGCCGGAGGGCGAGAGGGCGTGCGCGGAGGCGAAGAGCAGGTAGTCGTTGATGCCGTTGTGCATGTCGGCGCCGCCGCACAGCACCATGTCGCTGGTACCGCTGGTCAGTTCCTTGCAGGCCACGTCGACCGCGGTGAGGGAGGACGCGCAGGCCGCGTCCACCGTGTAGTTGGCGCCCCCGAGGTCGAGACGGTTGGCGATCCGGCCGGAGATGACGTTGGCCAGGATGCCCGGGAAGGAGTCCTCGGTCAGGCGCGGCAACTGCTCGTCGAGCGCGGGCGGCAGGTCGCCCAGGTAGGCGGGCAGTACGGAACGCAGCGTCAGGGCGTTCGACAGGTCGCTGCCGGCCTCTGCGCCGAACACGACCGACGTGCGGGCCCGGTCGAAGGTCCGGCTCCCGTAGCCGGAGTCGTCGAGTGCGCGGCGTGCGGCTTCGAGGGCCAGTAGCTGCACGGGCTCGATGGCGGGCAGCGAGGCCGGCGGAATGCCGTACCGCAGCGGCTCGAAGGGGATCTCGGGGAGGAAACCGCCCCAGCGGGACGGCGTCTTCTCACCCACACCGTCCGGGTCGTGATAGAGGTCCGTGTCCCAGCGGGTCGCAGGTACCTCGGTGACCGCGTCGTCGCCGGCGAGGACGTTGGCCCAGAAGGTGGCCAGGTCGGGGGCGCCGGGGAACATGCAGGCCATGCCGACGATGGCGATGTCGAGCGGCTCGGGGGCGGCCGGGGCGGCCGACTCCTCGATACCCAGGCCGCGCAGCCGCGCCGTGAGGAAGTGCGCCGCACCGGTGGTGACCGCCGTGTGTAGCGCGGCGACGGTGGTGACCTCGGAGCGCAGCACGGCGACCTCGCCGGCCATGAACATGCCCTCGGCGAGCTGCCGTTCCTCGCCGACCGCGCTCAGGCCGCCCGCGACCCGCTCGATGCCCTTGCTGGCCAGTCGCAGTCGCCCGACGTTGAGCTGCTCCAGCTGCTCCCAGGCCTCCCGGCCGGGGATCTCGCGGGCCGCGAGGTCCTCCTTGACGGCCGCGAACTCGTCGGTGAACGGGCTGTTCACGCAGCGGGTGGCGTGTCCGGGAGCGGTCTCCAGGAGATCGGTGCGCTCGGCGTCGATCACCTGCTGCTGGAACAGGGGCAGCACCGCGCCCGCGGTCACGGCCTCCTCGGTGAACAGATACGCCGTGCCCATCAGTACGCCGACGGCGGCACCCTGCGCGCTGAGTGGCGCGGCGAGAGCGGTGACCATGGCGGCCGACCGCTCGTCGTGCACCCCGCCGGCGAACAGCAGCTGCAGTTCGGCGGCCTTGGCCTTCTTCGTGCCCGCCAGGAAGTCGTCGAGTACGCCGAGCTGCGCCTCCCACAGCGGGAAGCTGTTGCGCGGACCGACATGGCCGCCGCACTCGGCGCCCTCGAAGATGAACTTGCGCGCTCCCGCCTCCAGGAACTGCTTCAGCAGCCCCGGCGACGGCACGTGCAGGAACGTGGAGATGCCCACTTCCTCCAGCGCGGCGGCCTGCGCGGGACGGCCGCCCGCGATGATCGCGTGGGAGGGGCGGATCTCCCGTACGACGTCGAGCTGGGCGGCCTTGATCTCCTCGTCGGCGAATCCGAGGACGCCGACGCCCCACGGCTTGTCGCCGAGTGCGTCCCGGGTCTCCTCGAGGACGGCGCGAGTCTGCTCGGCGCCGGAGAGCGCGAGGGCGATGAAGGGCAGTGCGCCCGCGCGGCCCACCTCGGCCGCGAAGGCGGCCTGGTCGCTCACGCGGGTCATCGGCCCCTGGGCCACCGGTAGTTGGGTGCCGAGCGCCTGGCTGCCCGCGCCGCCGGGGGCGAGCGCGGGACCGGCGTTCTTCAGGGCGTCGAGGACCGAGTCGCGTATCCCGCGCACCGCCGCGTGGACGGTGCCCCACCGCTCCTGGAAGCGAGCCGCGAGGAAGCCGTCCTGGCCGATCTCGGGGGCCGGGGAGTCGCCCTCGGCGGGTACGGCGCCGGGCCTGCGGCGTCGTACGACGCGGCGGCCGTCCTCCACGGTGGTCTCGGAGCCGTCGAGCCCGGCCAGCAGGGTGGTGGTCTCGGCGGGCAGCTCGGACTCGGCCTCGGAGAGCAGGGCGAGCTGGGTGTCGAGGACGACACCGGCGCCGCCACCGGCGACGACGGCAGCCGCGGTGTGCGGGCCGGCACCGCCGCAGGCCCAGACCGGCAGGTCCAGCTCCGGGTCGGCGAGCAGCTGTTGAACCAGCACGAAGGTGCTCAGTTCACCAATGGGGCCGCCGGCCTCGTGACCCCGGGCGATGAGCCCGTGGGCCCCGGCCGCGGCGGCCGCCGCGGCCTGCTCGCGACCGGTCACCTCGACGAGCACGCGGCGGCCGGGGAACTCGGCGGGCGTGCACGAGGCGTCGCTGGTCAGCAGGACCGTGTGTACGGCGGAGGGCAGCTCCGGTGCGGGAAAGGCATCGTTGTCGGCCAGTCGTACGCCGAATCCGGCGGCCGACCACTCCTCCGCGAGCGCGAGTTGTGCCGCGGCACGGCGCCCGCCCGAGGTGAGGTCGAGCACGCCCAGCCCACCGGCACGCACAGCAGCCGCGGTGAGCCGTGCCGAAGCGACGGCGAACGGGTTCACGGCGATGACAATGTCTTCGACGGCAAACAGCCCGGAAGTAACAAAATTCGGCACAGGCACGCGAACGCTCCAAATCACACAAGTGTGAGGATGAGATGGGGGAGAGCGCTGGAACGCGCAGCGACTTCGGTGCGCGGCCCGTTCATACTCATTGCGCACCCCTGTGAAAGTCAAACTCTCAAAGAGCGAGTGGACGTGCGTCATTTAACGTCATCGACACAGCTCCGGGGGGTCTGACTTACCAACTGGTAACCAACGCCCCACCAGAAGCACAGCTGGAACTGGTCAGTCGTTCACTCTTGCCCGCCTCTGCCCCAACTCGTCTGCCACGAAGCGGACTTGACGATACGTCAGAAACCGGAGTCTGTGGATCGCCCAGGAAGGGGAATGTTTTCGGTCACGCAAATTGAATGTGCAACAAGTTTTTCTTCACATAGCTGAAACGTGGCTTTGCCTAAAAGGGTGGGATCCGACACTTCGGCTTTAATGGTCGGCTTCGTAATGTCCGGACCGGTCCTGTTCCACCCCCTCGACGTCATTTTTGTCCCCCATGTCGACATGGCGTTTGGGTTAACGAGATTCGGCTCTTGTCGGTCCGGCCGCCCCCGTCGGCGCCGCGCGACATCCTCTTGACGGCCAAGCGCCACGGCCAAGCGTCACGTCCATGCCGATGCCGATGCCGATGCCGATGCCGATGCCCATGTCGCTGTCGTCGGCGCCCGCTGCGGCGGAGGCGGTCGTGCGACTGAGCGGTCCGTGACCGAGAATGGCTCTCCGAAGGTCTGGACCGCGGCTCGACCACGGCCGCCGTGCCGGGCCCGACCCCCACCGTCATGGAGAGCAGGAGTGAGCATGCAGTACGTGAAGCTCGGTTCGACGGGCCTGGACGTGTCCCGGATCTGCCTGGGCTGCATGAGCTTTGGGCTGCCGGATCGCGGCACCCATGAGTGGACGCTCGACGAGGAGGCGTCACGGCCGTTGATCCGCCAGGCACTGGAGGCCGGGATCAATTTCTTCGACACCGCGAACGTGTACTCGGACGGAACCAGTGAGGAGATCGTCGGCAGGGCGCTGGCGGACCTCGCGCGCCGCGACGAGGTCGTCATCGCCACGAAGGTGAACGGCTCGATGCACGAGGGGCCCAACGGCCACGGTCTGTCCCGCAAGGCGATCATGACGGAGATCGACAACAGTCTGCGCCGACTGGGCACCGATTATGTCGACCTGTACCAGATCCACCGCTTCGACCACGCCACCCCCATCGAGGAGACGATGGAGGCCCTGCATGACGTGGTCAAGGCGGGCAAGGCCCGGTACATCGGGGCGAGTTCGATGTACGCCTGGGAGTTCTCCAAGGCCCAGTACACGGCCCGGCTGAACGGCTGGACACGGTTCGTCTCCATGCAGAACCACTACAACCTCCTCTACCGGGAGGAGGAGCGCGAGATGCTGCCGCTCTGCGCGGACCAGGGTGTGGGGGTACTGCCCTGGAGCCCGCTGGCCCGCGGCCGGCTCACCCGCGACTGGGACACCGCCACCGCGCGCAGCCGGACCGACGAGTACGGCAGGAACCTCTATCAGGACGGCGACCGCGAGATCGTGGACGCCGTCGCCCGGACCGCCGCCGCGCGTGACGTACCGCGCGCGCGGATCGCCCTCGCCTGGTTGCTGCACCAGGACACGGTGACCGCGCCCATCGTCGGCGCCACCAAGCCGCAGCACGTCGAGGACGCGGTCGCCGCGCTCGACGTGGAGTTGACGGAGAAGGAGATCGAGGAACTGGACCAGCCGTACGCGCCCAGGGCGATCAGCGGCCACTGACCGTTCGGGACGCGGTGCCCCTCGGTCGACGGGCCGGCTTCCGCGCGACGTGGTGATAAGCGATGAGGCATGGGGAGCGCTCCCTATGCCTCATTGCATTGCATGGGCAGGCAAAGGCGACAATGGCGCTTGAGTGCCTTATGGGCGGTCGAGATGTTCGCCTGGTGGGCGGAACCGCGAGTTCGGCGGGGTGTGCCCGGCCGCGACGGGAATCCGAAATTCATTTGCGTGATCCCCCCGGTCCGGCCGCCCGTCGATATCCCCACTCTCGAAGAGAAAGGGAAAATCGGGATACTGCTTGTTCCGGCTCGTCGCCCTGTGCAAAGGTGTGCGTTGTCGGCGTGCAGACAAATTTTGCCGTTCTGTGCGCATACGGTGTACTCGTCCGCCCCTCGCCTGACCAGAGCCGTCTGAGGTGGTCGTTCGCGGTGCAACCCCCCATGGGTAGTCCCTCCATGCTTCGTCGGGTGGGCTACATACCCATTGGTATGGACTAATTCCTACGTTACCTTTGGGAGGAAAGCGGACGTGAAGGATGCAGGTCTGTCCAATTCTCCAACAACCGCGCGCTTGTTCGAGTTCCCGGATGAGAGGCTCTCGGTCGATCTGAAGAAGAGTCTGGGGAACACGCCGGCGAACTATCCCGTCGGTGAACTCCTGGACCGCCACTGGGAAGCCGTCTTCTCTTACGCACGACTGTGCACGAACGGTGTGCGTCCCGCGGGAATGCTCACCACGGCCACATTCACCAGACTGTTCGGGGAATCACTTCGGCAGACGGGGCCGACGGCCGCATGGCGCCCGCAGCTGCTCGTCACCGTGCGCCGCATAGCCGCCGAATGGCTCATGGACCAGCGGGCCGAACAGGTCCATCCCGAACTGAGGTCCGGTCCAGCCCACGACGAGCGTGCTGCCGTACGACTTCTTCCGCCCGCGAACAGACGCCTGCTGGCCAGGGCCTTCCAACGGCTCCCGGAGCCGGCCCGCTGCCTACTGTGGCACACCGGGGCCGAGGCGGAGCCACTGAGCCTGCCCGCCGCCCTGTTGGGCCTCGCCGACGACGACGCCGTCGTGGAACTGCGGCGGGCCCGCGAACGCCTGCGCGAGGGCTGCCTGGAGATCCATCGTGAACTGGCCCCCACGGAGGAGTGCCCGCACTACAACCGCATGCTCGACGTGTCGCTCAGACGCGGCGGCACCGACCTCGACCGCGACCTGCGGCGCCACATGGCCAGTTGCGAGCACTGCCATAGTGCCGCCGACCAGTTGAACCAGTTCAACGGCGAACTCGCCCTCCCGCTGGCCGAAGCGGTACTCGGCTGGGGTGCCCGCGCCTATGTCGAAATGCGGCAGGGACGCGCCACCGAGATCGTGGAAGCGACCGAGACTTCCGGATCCGCCGCCGCCCCGACGGAGTACCTCCACCTTCCGGCCGACGCTCCGTTCCCCCCGAGCTTCCCCCCTCGGCCCGTGCCGCGCCGTCACACGCACGCCGACTCCCGCACGTCGACGCGCAAGGCCCATCGGCGCGCGCCGCGTCGCCGGAACGTCGCCCTCGCCGTGCTGACCGTGAGCGGCCTGATCCTGGCCCCGCTGGTCCTGTGGGCCGGCCTGGGTTCAGGCGGCGCGGACAGCACGGCCGACGGCACCTCGGGGGCGCCCAGTTCGGGTCAGGACGAGGCACCCGGCGGGAACCCGTCCTGGGTCGGGTCCGGGGATCAGTCGAACGACAGCGTGGGCGGCCGGCTGCGCAACTCCGGCAACGGGCTGTGTATCGGCGTCGTCGGCGACAAGCCCGTGAAGGGCGCCGAGACCCAACTCACTTCGTGCACCTCGAAGTCGGTACAGCAGTGGACGTACGAGGAGGACGGCCTGCTGCGCAACGTGGCCGACCCCGACCTCTGCCTCGACTCCCATCTCGGCTACTCGGTCCAACTGGCCCCCTGCACCGGCGATTCCCAGCCGGGCACCAAGAGCGTGCGCTACGACTTCACCCTCCAGGGCGCCCTCGTGCCGCGCTGGAACCAGGACCTGTCCCTCACCCCCGCCTCCGTCGAGGAGGAAGCGGCCGTGGTCCTCAAGGTCCGCGAGGAGGGGCCGGCCCAGCGCTGGACGCTCGACACCACCTCGCCCTCCCTCCAGCTGGAGGTGGTCAATTGGGGTTCCACCAGTGAATCCAAGGCGCCCGCTCCCGCCCCCGTTCCCACCTCGTCGGCGACACCGTCGCCCAGCACCACACCCAAGCCGTCGGCGACAGCGTCGCCCCCGGAGTCGACACCGTCGTCGTCCGCGTCCGCCGCGGACGGCTCCTGCGCCTACCCCTATTTCTACTGCCCCGGAGACGTGCAGTACGGCGGGGGCGGCTACGACGGCGGCAGGGGAAACGGCGACAGTTACGGAAGCGGAAGCGACGGAGGTGGCGGAGACCACCGGTGAGCGCTCAGGACCCCGCAGTACCCGTCGCCGCGGCGGCCGTCCCCAGGAACTCCGCCGAGCCGCCCAGGGGCGACTGTCCGGGGACGAGGGCGCGCAACTTCCGCAGCACCGCGGGGTCCTGAGTCTCCGGCCACTCCACGAGATGCCGAACCTAGCGCCGAGGGCGCCGGTCGTCGCGGTCGGCAGACGCCTGCGTGAGTTGCCGCGAACTGCTGCTGACCTGTGGTCGCGGGGACGGAGAACCCCGCCGGCCGGCTCTGCGGGCGCCGGGGCATGGGACCGGGGCGAGCCGGTGGTCAGGAACCGGTGCCGGCGCGGACCACCGTCAGGAACACCGTCGAGGCGTTGCCGGAGACGGGCACCTTGCCCTGGGTCCACTTCACCTTGAGCGAGTCCCTCTCGTCGGGCGGTGTGACGAGCAGCGCGGCGGGAGTCGCCGTACGGGCCTCGCTGATCTCGGGGTTGGAGAACGTCAGCCCGGCCCAGGCCTGCTGTCCCGGCGCCAGCGTCACCGTCGTGGGCGACTCCGAGGAGCGCTCGGGATCGGGTCCCAGCTGCTTGCCGGACGCGTCGATGAACGCCGCGCCGGGGAAGCCACGCAGGGTGCAGGTGCGCTGGGAGCTGTTGGTCAGGTTGATCGGGAAGTTCTCCTGCCCCGCGCCGGGATCGTTGCCGCCGACCGAGGCGGTCAGTTCGGAGGTGTGGCAGCGGGTACTGGAGGTCGCGGTCGTGGAAGTGGCCGGGGTGGTCGTGGCGGGGTCGGGCGCGGTGGTGCTGTCCGGTGTGCTGTCGGTGGGGACGGGGGTGCTGCTTCCGGCCGAGTCCGTGGTGTGGTCGCCGGAGGCGGGTTCCGCCGTACCGGCAAGCGTTTGCGGCGCACTGCTCGCGCCGTTGTCGGAACCGCAGCCGGTGAGCAGGCCCACCATCGCGATGCCCGCGACCAGCGCCGCCAGGCGAGCTGGGGCCGGGGTACGGCGTGCGCGCACCGCGTCGGTCCGGTCCGAGTCCGGGGCCGGGTCCGACGTGCCATGCCGGAAGGTCGCCATCTCAGCACTCCTCGAGAAATCCACCGCACGCGCCCTGGCGCGTGCGCACGGTGCCACATGCCCCGTCATCAGTGTCCGATGCACCGTGCCGCCGAAAAGTTCGCGGGTTCGGCAGCGGATTCGCGTCAGCCTGCGACCCGCACCGAGCCAAGCACACCGTCCGTCGCGTCGGCGCCGCCGTCCTGCCGGATCTGTACGTACACCTGCGGCTGTTCGTCGCCGTCCGCCGGCGTGAGCGCCGCCTCCGTCAGGGAGCCTGCGCCGCCCGGACAGTCGTCCCAGGTCCGTATCAGCCCGTGCCAGCGCGCGCCGATGTAGGAGCGGCTGCCGCCGAAGTGGCATCCGTTGTGGGCGATCGCGCCGACCACGGCGGTGACGTCGCCGTGTTCGCTGAGACCGATGAACGCTCCGTTGACCCCGGAGCTCAGGTCCTGCCACTTGGCCAGGTCGTCCGCGACGACGAGACCGGGTTCAGTCCCGTCCGGCAGGCCAAGGGCCTTCGGATTCCAGCCGGAGTCGCGCAGCTGGCGGCCCCACGCGCGGGGTACCTCGGCCGTGACCCGTCCGGAGCCGTCCTGCACCTGGACGACGGTCTCCGTGGTGTGATCCCGGGTGACGACCAGGGCGGTGACGCCGACGGCGGCGATGGCGAGCCCGGCGGCCAGCGTCGTGACCACGGCCCGTCGACGACGGCGCGGCCGGGGAGCCGTGGACAACTGGTCGGCCAACCGGTCGAGTTCGGCCGCGAACTCCGACGCGGTGGACCAGCGCCGCTCGCGGTCGGGTTCCATGGCACGCAGCAGCGCCCGCCGGACGTCCGGCGCCAGGTCCGTACGGAGGCGGTCCGGTCGTACGACCTTGCCGGGCGGACCGGGGACCGATCCCGTGACGAGGTGGTAGCCGAGGGCGCCCAGGCTGTACACGTCGGCCCGCGCGTCGATCCCGGACCCGGGCTCGGCCTGCTCGGGCGGCGTGTAGCCCGCCGAGCCCGCCGCCATGGTGAGCCCGGACGCCTGGGCCAGACTTTTGGCCAGGCCGAGGTCCGCGAGCAGGACGCGGTCGGAACCGCCGGGCGAGGAACGCAGCAGTACGTTGGACGGCTTGATGTCCCGGTGCACGATGCCGGCTTCGTGCAGCGCGGCCGCTCCCCGCGCCGCGAGAGCCGTCAGCCGCAGGGCCTCGCCGACGGGCAGCGGTCCGGCGGAGACCCGGTCGGCGAGGGTGCCTCCATCGGCGTACTCCATGACGAAGTAGGGCCTGCCGTCGGGGAGTTCACCGATGTCATAGACCTGGACGACCCGATTGGAGTCGGCGCGGCGCAGCAGGCGGGCCTCGGAGAGGAACCGCTCCCGGATGTCCAACTGGTCGGCCCAGTTGTCGGACAGCACCTTCACGGCGACGGCCGCCTCCAGTACGTCGTCGTGGGCGAGCCAGACGACGCCGAAGCCGCCGGCGCCCAGACGCCGGTCCAGGCGGTAGCGGCCGATCCGGTCCAGGGGATACCTCAGCATGGGCGAGCCGCCGGAATGCCTGTGAGCTGGTGGGGTCGCATCGTGTGTTCACCAGCGGGCATGTGCCCTCCAGGGCGCGCGGATGCCACGAGCGCGACACTGTGGCCGCTGCTCCACAGACGGGCGCTGCTCCTGGCAACGATCGGGTGGTTGAAGCCTACCCGTCACCTCATCCACCGGGTACGCCGCGCTGTGCGGAGCGCGCTCTTCCTCGCAGGGCTGTCGCCAGGTCGTGTGATCCGAGGCTGGGCTGGTCAGCTGATGCCGAGGAGGTCCGGTGGGCGGGTGAAGGGCTGGTAGGAGACATGACGGAGGGCGGCGGCGATGTTCTGGTGCCCGGCCCGTCGGAGGGTGCTGACGGCGAGGTTGCGCAAGGCGGCCATGTTCTCCGGTCCGCGGCCGGTACGGATGCGGCCGGCGTCCTCGGCGAAGGTCGAGCCGCGCACGCAGTGCGGCCGGTTTTCGATATCCCAGTGCGAGCGTGCCAGTTCGCCGAGCTGCTGCGGCGACGCCTGCGTCGAGGGCAGGTCGGTGATCGCGTGGATCGTCTGAGGGTGAGCCGGCCGGTTCCGGCGTTCGCGTGAAGGCGCACGATCCGGGCGGCCTGGACCGCGCCAGGAAAGTCCAGCTCCAGCCCGTCAACGGTCAGCGCCCTGACGACCCGCAGTCCATGCCGACCATGCCCGCGGCTGCGGGCCGTATGGCGGGCGGTGACCCGGCTCCAGGGCAGCGAGCGCAGCGCCGTGAAGAGGGACGGCTGGTTGTTCTTGCCACCAGCAGGTAGTGCGCCTGCTGGTCCCGGGTGAGGAAGCGGACGTGCTCGCGCTGGGCGTGCAGCGCGTCGGCGGTGACGACGATCCGGGTCAGGTCGAAGGGGGCGAGCAGCCGGGCAAAACCCGTGATGTCGTTGGGTCTTGTCCGGCACCCGCACCTGACTGATCGTCCGCCCGCCGCCCGCCGCCCGCCGCCCGCCGCCCGCCGCCCGCCGCCCGCCGCCCGTCGCCTGCTGCCTGCTGCCTGCTGCCTTCTGCCCGTTGCCCGTTGCCCGTCGCCCATTGCCCGTTGCCCGCCGCCGCGGCCAGCAGATGTGCGGACGGGACATGGCCGTTGCGGGAGTCGCGGGCACTCGTGCCGTCCACTGCGACTGTGGTGGCCCCGGCCGGATCGCCACCGGCCAAGTCGGCCGGCCCACGTGGGCGGGCCCGCTCCAGCACCCGGCGGATGGTCCCGGCACCGGACGCGATACGCACCGCGAAGGCGCCGACGACCCGGGTACCCAGCCGGGCCAGGGTGGTCTGCGGGGCCGCGGCGATCCATTGCCCGATCGCCGTGTACGAGCGGGCGCCGGCCACTACCGCGGACGCCGCGATCAGCACCACACTCACGAACGGATGACGTACTCCCCGCCCGCGGCGCGGTTCCGGCAACCTGACCAGCCGCTCCGTCAGCGACATGTCCGCCACCCGGTGCGACGGCAGGGCCTTGACGAGACACGGCATGGCGGACTGACGGCACATCGAAGCTCCGTTGCAGGCAGGCGACTTGGGAAGGGCATCCGCATCAGCGGGGTTTCGTTGCGCCAGGCACGGCCACCCCGCCCTGCGACGCCACAAGTTCACGCCACTCCGCAACGGCCCCGCGCCGGAACCTGCCATGCTGAACAGGTTCGATTCGATCCTCACACCTTGGAGGTTTTGATGCGTGCAGGCGTCGTTGTCGCCGCGCAGCCCGGTGTGGAGGAACTCGCCGTGCGGGCCGAGGAGTTGGGCTTACACAGCTTCTGGGTCAACGACACCCCCATGGTCCACGGCGACCCCTTCGTCGCCTTGAGCCTGTGCGCGAAGGCCACCAGCCGCATCAGGCTCGGCATCGGCGTGACCTCACCGGCACTGCGCTCGGCTCCGGCCGCCGCGAGCGGGATCGCCAGCCTCAACGCCCTGGCACCCGGCCGGATCATCTGCGGAGTCGGCACCGGAAACACCGCCCGGCGCACCCTGGGCATGCGGCCGACCACGGCGGCCAGGCTGGAGAACTTCACCGGCGCACTGCAGGACCTGTGCGCCGGACGTTCGACCGAGTACCGCGAAGGTGACCGGGTCCGCGACATCCGGTTCCTGCACGCCGGTGCGCACGTGAACACCACCGACCCGATCGAGTTCGTCGTGGCCGCGCTGCTCGGACCGAAGGCCGCCGCCGTCGCCGGCCGCCGCGGCACCGGCCTCATCTCCTTCGGCCTGCTGGACCCCACCGCCTGGCAGGCGCTGCACGACACCCGCCGGCACGCCGCCCAGGGCACACCCCGCGCCCCCGACTCCCCTACGGACTCCCGGGCGGACTCCTACGTGGTCACCTCCCTGCACGTACTCGACGAGGACGAGGACCCCCATGGCGACGCGGCCCGGGACGCGACGGGCCACCTCGTCCTGTCGCTGCTGGCCTTCGCCGCCGACACAGCCGCCGACACACCCGCCTCCGCCGAGCAGCTCGGCCCCGAGGAACGCGAGGCGGTGCGGCGGCTCCTCGACCGGCGCGGCACTACCGCCACCGCGCCGGACCGGCACACCAAGCTCTACCCCAACTACCTCGAACGCATCGCACCGCAGGACCGGGACCTGGTTCTGCCCTCGCTGATGAACACCCTGGCCCTGGTCGGCACCCGCGACGAACTCCTCGCCCGCATCAGCACCCTGGAACAGGCCGGCGTCGACGAACTCCTCATCCAGCCGGTGATCGACCCGCCCACCGAGATGGCCCTGCTCGCGAAACTCCTCACCTGAGCTGACCTGCCTGCCGCACGTCCTCGACCCCTGCACACCTACGAGATCACCAGGACTTTGCAATCGCCCTGCTCTTCCTCGGGACCCGGGCCCCGTCGGCAGCTGATACGGCCGCGACTGCGTTCGTCGAACGGTGAGGCCCAAGTCGAATGAGTAATTCCGGATGGCCCGTGTCCTCGACCGGGTCGACGAAACCCCGCGGCCGTCGGTGCTGGCGGGTGGTGAGGTCTGGGACCGTACACGCAGTCCTGCCGGTGTGTGGAGTTCAACTGCCACCAGTTTGATGCCAGTGGGAGCATCACGGACGTCGCAGCCTCTGCGTTGCCTGATGGCACGCTGCATGTGCAGGTGGTGGTCAACGGTTTGATCTATGACCGGGCCAGAAGCGCGAGGGGGACGTGGAGTACTGCTTCCACGCTGATCGATTCCAACGGTTCGATCACCGACGTGGCTTCGGTGGGTCTACGTAACGGCGATCTGCATGTCGAGGCCCTGGTCGGCGGTTCGGTCTTCGACCGGGTCCGCAAGGGCACCACCGGTAACGGGAGCAGCACGGCCCTCCAGGTGGACGGCAATGGCGCCATCTTCGGCACCCATGCCACCGCCACCCCCGATGGAACCCTCCACGTCGGAACCAACGCCTGACCCGTCCATGCTGAGGATCCGCCCAGGGGGTTCCTCAGCATGGGCAACCGCCAGCGGGCGATCGGCTTGACCAGTTCGTCCCTACTGGCTCCTCAGGCAGCGCCACCGGATGACGCCCCGTCAAAAACAAACGAGGAGTTTTGACAACCCGATGGCACTCCACTCCGTCTCTAGGGCGAGCCGTCAAGCGTACGGGTGAGGCACCCGGGTCTCCGGGGTCGCAGGACGGCTCCTGTCCGATGGCGAATCATCAGGAGTTCAGGTGGAGTTACGCGGAAGACGAAGGCGTGCGGTACTGGCGGCAGGGGCTGTTTCCACGGTCCTTGTGCTGACCGGCGTCCCGGGCGGGGTGGCCCAGGCCGCGCCGACCGACGGGCCCCTGGGGGCGCTGACCCAGGTGGCAGACGGCGCGGGTACGGCCGGGGCGGTGAAGACGGTGACGCTGGTCACCGGCGACCGGGTCCTGGTGGACGGCGCAGGCCAGGTGACCGGAGTGGAGCGGGCCGAGGGCCGGGAGGGCGTGCCGTTCTCGGTCCGGGAGGTCGACGGACACATCCAGGTGGTACCCGGTGACGCCGAACTGCTCCTGGCACAGGGCAAGTTGGACACCCGGCTGTTCGACGTGACCCAGTTGGTGGCCGACGGCTACGACGACGCGGGCCGTTCCGACGTGCCGCTGATCGTCACCTTCCGGGGGAAGACGACGCCCTCGATGACCCCGTTCACCGGGGCCGGGGCGCGGCTGGGCCGTGCGCTGCCCGTCGTCAACGGGAAGGCGATGCGGTCCGTCAAGGAGCGTGGCGACGCGTTCTGGGACGCCGTGACCGGCGCCGGTACCGACGCGTTCGTCGCCTCGACGGCCGTGGAGAAGGTCTGGCTCGACGGCCGGCGCAAGGCCTCCCTCGACAAGAGCGTCCCGCAGATCGGCGCGCCGACCGCGTGGGCCGCCGGGTTCGACGGCACAGGCACCAAGGTCGCCGTACTGGACACCGGGATCGACACCAGCCACGCCGACCTGGCGGGCCAGGTGATCGCTGAGCAGGACTTCTCCGGCTCCTCGG
The DNA here is from genome assembly GCF_042721055.1 of Streptomyces sp. NPDC058470. Taxonomy (NCBI): domain Bacteria; kingdom Bacillati; phylum Actinomycetota; class Actinomycetes; order Kitasatosporales; family Streptomycetaceae; genus Streptomyces; species Streptomyces sp. NPDC058470. The sequence goes on along the minus strand of NZ_JBHXMF010000022.1, from coordinate 83,079 downwards.
GACCCGGCGACAAGTTCGGCCACGGCACCCACGTGGCGTCGATCACGGCCGGGACCGGAGCCGAGCTGGGCGGCAAGTACAAGGGCGTCGCCCCGGGAGCGAAGCTCCTCAACGGCAAGGTCCTGGACGACAACGGCTACGGCGCGGACTCCAGCATCATCGCGGGCATGGAGTGGGCGGTGGCGCAGGGCGCCGATGTCGTCAACCTCAGCCTCGGCGGTACGGACACGCCGGGCATCGACCCGATGGAGGAGACGGTCAACCGGCTCTCCGCCGAGTCCGACACGCTGTTCGTCATCGCGGCAGGCAACGAGGGCGAGTTCGGCGAGAAGACCGTCGGCTCGCCCGGCAGCGCCGACGCCGCGCTCACCGTCGGCGCGGTCGACGACGGCGACAGGCTCGCCGCGTTCTCCAGCCGTGGACCGCGCGTCGGTGACGGCGGGGTCAAGCCCGACCTGACCGCACCAGGCGTCGCCATCACGGCCGCCTCGGCCGCAGGCAGTGTCCTGTCGGAGGCGATCCCCTCCGACATACCCGGCTACCTCACCCTCGACGGCACGTCCATGGCGTCCCCGCACGTCGCGGGCGCCGCCGCCCTCCTCGCCCAGCAGCACCCCGACTGGACCGGCGAGCGCCTCAAGGCCGTACTCACCGGTTCCGCGAAGCCGGGCTCGTACAGCTCCTTCCAGCAGGGCACCGGCCGTACCGACCTGGTCCGGGCGATCGAGCAGAGCGTCATCACCGAGCAGGGGCCGCTCGACTTCGGCGGCCAGCAGTGGCCGCACACCGACGACACTGTGGTGACCAAGCAGCTGACGTACCGCAACCTCGGTACGGAGCCGGTCACCCTCGACCTGTCCGTCGACGCGTTCTCGGTGGACGGCAAGCCCGCAGCCGACGGCCTGTTCTCCGTGTCGCCGCAGCAGCTCACCGTCCCGGCGGGCGGCACCGCCACCGCCGACGTCACGGCGGACACCCGCGCCGGCAGTGCCGACGGCACCTTCGGCGGCTCGGTGCAGGCCGCCTCGGCGGACGGCAAGGTGCAGGTGCGTTCCGCCGTCGGCGTGGAGCGCGAGGTCGAGTCGTACGACCTGACGCTGAAGCACATCGACGAGAACGGCGAGCCGACCGGCGACGCCGCAACCGATGTCATGGGCCTCGACAGCGACTTCTACGCCAGCTATACCGACGAGCAGGACGGCGAGCTCACGGTACGGCTGCCCAAGGGCGACTACACCCTCAGCGGGGTCATCCACCCCTCCTACGCGTCCTCCACGCACGCCGTGCTCGTGCAGCCCAAGCTGAGTCTGGACGGGGACACCAGCGTCACCGTCGACGCCCGGCAGGCACGGCCGGTGGAGGTCTCCCTGCCGGACGCGGCGGCCGAGAACACCGAGGCCACGGTCGCGTTCGACTACGCGCGGGGCGAGGGCCTGCGCGCGGGCAGCCTGCAGTACCTGCTGCCGACGTTCGAGGGCAGCCGGTTCGGGCGGCTCGGAACCGCGCAGTCCGAGAGCGACGTCACCGCGCTGTTCACCGGCGACTGGACACGGCAGGACGAAGCAGGCCGGCCGGTCACCTATCACCTGGCCTGGGGCCGGGCGAGCGACCTCGACGGCTTCACCGCCGCGGTCGAACAGAAGCAGCTCGCCAAGGTCGACCTCCAGGCGGGCGTACCCCTCGAAGGCAGGAACGTCCAGGTCGAGGTAAGCCCCCACACGGCGGACGGGAATCTGGTCAGCAGCTTCAGCGACCTGCGGGGGAGCCTGCCGCTGAGCACCACCGACTACGTCCTCGACAGCGGTGTCGAGTGGTCCTTCCGCATGTGGCAGACCAGCGGCGAGGGCCGCGAAACGGTCTGGGAGAACTTCCTGATGCGGATGCCGCAGACCTGGCAGGCCGGACACAACTATCAGGAGCGGTTCAACGTAGGCGTCTTCGGCCCGGTCCTGCCCGGCGCCACGGACGCCGGACCGGAGCAGGGATTCCCCGGTGTCGTCCGGACCGGGAACACCATCCGGGCCTTCGTGCCGCTGTTCGGCGACGGAGCCGGGCACTGGGGCCTCAGCGACCACACCTCGCAGGAGAGCACGCTCCGGGTCGACGGCAAGGAGACCGCCGACGACTACGGGATCCCGGTGACGGACGGTGTCACCGGGTTCACGGTTCCTGCTCAGGACAGCGCGTACGAGCTGACCCTGGACAACACCCGTGACCCCGCGGTGTACCCGGTCAGCACCCGCGTCAGGACGGAGTGGACCTTCCGCTCCGCCGCGACCTCCGGCGACGGGCGGACCACGCTGCCGCTGTCGGTGATCCGCTTCTCCCCGGAACTGAGCCTGTCCAGCACGGCGCAGGCGGGCAAGCCGTTCCAGGTCCCCTTCACCGTCGAGGGCGCGGCCGCCGGACAGCGGCTCAAGAAGCTCGCCTTCGAGGTCTCGTACGACGAGGGCACGACCTGGCAGTCCGCCAAGGCCGTCGGCGGTACGCATTTGTCGCTGACCCACCCCGTCAAGGCGGGCTCCGTCTCACTACGGGCCAAACTGACGGACCGTGAGGGCAATACGCTGGTCCAGACGATCGAGCGCGCCTACCTCACCAGGTAGTCCGCCCGGATCGCACACCTGGTCCTGCTCGGGGCGGCGCCGATGCCGCCCCGAGCAGGGCTGTTGCGAGGTGGGGGAGTGGCGGTCGTACCGCTCTCGGCCTCAACTGCACCCCTGAATAAGGGGCTTGCCGCCACCGGCGCGCCGTTGGCGGGACGGATACGGCCCGGCGTCACCTATGAGGGAGTCGCCACCTTCTACGACGCGGACGGTGGAGGCGCCTGCCTCTACGACCCGAGCGGTGACGTCATGACCGGGGCGATGAACTCCACCTACTACGAGTCGGCCAAGGCGTGCGGGGTGTACGTGTCCGTCCGCGCGGCCGACGGAGCCTCCGCCAAGGTCCACCCCCAGTTCGACGTGCCCAGCCGTCCACATCACCGATGGGGCACCACGGTGAAGCTCCAACTCACCGGTTTCGAAGGCCCGTTGTGACTTGGTAGCCAATTCGGGCTGCTCCTGTTCCGACCCCGAACATGGAAGCCGTCGCCTCACCTGCTCGCTCTTCGGCCGCGTGCCCGGAGATCGCGTGCGACTATCGTGCGTGGCCTCTGATCGACCCCGAGGGGAGCATGCTGTGCAGGACGCGGCGGAGACCGAGGAGCTGGCTCGGCGCGCGGCCGCCGGTGACGGGGAGGCGCTGAACGCGCTGCTCCAGAAGGTGCGGCCCGAGGTCGTACGGCGCTGCGGACGTTTCCTGCCCTGCCGCGAGGACGCCGAGGAAGCGGCACAGGACGTACTCCTCCAGGTGGCACGGAAGATCACCACCTTCGAGGGCCGGAGCCTCTTCAGTACCTGGCTGTATACGGTGGTTGCCAACTGCGCCCGCCAGAAGTACCGCGAGCTGAAGCGCCGGGCGGCCGAACAGCCGGTCGAGATCGACGCCTCGCAGCATGTCGATCCGCGTACCACGAGCGTGATCGCGGGCTCCCGCGTCGACCTCCTGGAGGCGCTGGAACGCCTGGAGCGCGAACACCCGCATCTGGTGGCGCCGCTCGTCTACCGGGACATCTGCCAGTTGGACTACGCCGAGGTCGCCGAGCGTGTCGGAATCCCGCTGGGCACCCTCAAGTCACGCCTCCACGAGGCGCGCAAGCAGGTCAGACCCTGGCTCGCCGACGCCTCGCGATAGATCGACTCGCGCCCAGGTGGACTCCGCCACGCCTCCGGAGACGTGGCGGGAGCCGGTCGGCGCCGGGTGTACACGAACCCGGTCTTGTCGACCTCGTCGCCCGTACGGCCGTGGAAGCTCGGCGAGCTGCCCGCCGGACGGCGCGGTGCGGTCACAGTCGGAGCTGGTGGTGCCGTCGGTCGGGTTCCGGCCAAGGCCGGTGGTGAACTTCGCGGAGATGATCCTGGCCCGGCCGGGGAGCCGGGGCGGCCATGTCCGCCACCCGTTCCGCCGGGTCGATATATCGAACCGTATTCGACATGCGGTGCGAGGCATTACGGAAAGGGGGCCTGCTGCTGCAGTGAACAGAGTCTGCGGCGACGGAAGTTGGGCGTGCGCGTGCGGGGGAGCGGCGGCCGTGGTGCTCCCGGTGCCGAGGGCCCTGCCTAGTCTGGTGCGCGTGACACAGAAGAGCAGCAGACCACTCGCCGTGTTCGACCTCGACGGCACCCTCGCGGACTCCGCGCACCGGCAGCGGTTCCTGGAGCGCAAGCCACGGGACTGGGACGCCTTCTTCGCGGCCGCGCCGCACGATCCGCCGCTCGCCGAGGGCGTGGCGCTGGCGCTGAAGAGCGCGGAGGAGTGCGAGGTGGTCTACCTCACCGGCCGCCCCGAGCGGTGCCGCCGCGACACCCTCGCCTGGCTCGCCGCACAGGGGCTCCCCGAGGGCCGCGTGTGGATGCGGCGCAACGACGACCGCAGGCCGGCCCGCCGCACCAAGCTGGAGATCCTCCGCCGGCTCGCCGGCGACCACGAGATCCGCGTCCTCGTGGACGACGACGAACTTGTCTGCGAGGACGCGGAGCGGGCGGGCTTCACGGTCGTACGGGCACGCTGGGCCGGCGCGTCCGAGGCGCTGAAGAACGCGCAGGAGCGGGAGGGGCGGACCTGAGGTTCGCCGGGCCCTGGCGGGGTTACGGGGTGGTCAGTCGCCGTCCTCCAGGCGGAAGCCGACCTTCAGACCGACCTGGTAGTGCTCGATCTGCCCGTTCACGATCTGCCCCCTCACCTGCGTGACCTCGAACCAGTCCAGCCCGCGCAGGGTCTGCGAGGCGCGGGTGATGCCATTGCGAATGGCCTGGTCGATGCCCTCGTGGGAGGTCCCGACGATCTCGGTGACCCGGTACGTGTGGTCGGACATGCGGGTGCTCCTCTCCGCCGTGGCAGGTGTGCCACGCGTCATTCCACGGTGCCCCACAGCGCGGCGGTCCGCGAGGTGTGGGGGGATACCGGTGCCGCACAGGGCGGCGGTCCGCGAGTGTAGGGGCACACCGTGAATGACGTACGCGGCCGCCGCTACCCGGCGGTGCTCAGCGACAGTGCGAAGCGGCCCGCCGCGTCCGTCCACCAGTGGGCCAACTCGAAGCCCGCCGAAGCCAGTTCACCGCGGACGCCCTCCTCGCGGAACTTTGCCGAGATCTCGGTGCGCAGTTCCTCGCCGTCCGCGAAGTCGACGGTGAGGTCGAGGGCGGGAATCTTCACGGTCTGCTCGGTGCCCGAGCGCAGCCGCATCTCGATCCACTCCTTCTCGGCATCCCAGAGGGCGACGTGCTCGAACGCGTCCGGGTCGAAGTCGGCGCCGAGCTCGCGGTTGACGACGCTGAGCACGTTCTTGTTGAACGCGGCGGTCACCCCGGCCGCGTCGTCGTACGCGGCGACGAGGACCGACTCGTCCTTGACCAGGTCCGTACCGAGCAGCAGTGTGTCGCCGGGCGACAGCAGGGATCGTACGGAAGCCAGGAAGGTGGCGCGTTCGGCGGGCAGCAGGTTGCCGATCGTGCCGCCGAGGAAGGCCACCAGCCGCGGCCCGGGCGTGCCGGGAAGGGCGAGACCGCCGGTGAAGTCGGCGATCAGCGCGTGCACACCGAGCTCCGGGTGCTCGGCGATCAGAGCGTGCCCTGCCTGCGTGAGGGCGGACTCACTGACGTCGACCGGCACGTACGTGTGCAGCCCCGGCAGCGCGTCGAGCAGGAACCGCGTCTTCTCGGACGAGCCGGAACCCAGCTCGACGAGGGTGCGTGCGCCGGTCGCCCCGGCGATCTCGGCGGCTCGGGCGATCAGGATCTCGCGCTCCGCCCGGGTGGGGTAGTACTCGGGCAGTTCGGTGATCTTCTCGAAGAGTTCGCTGCCGTGAGCGTCGTAGAACCACTTCGGCGGCAGGGATTTCGGGGTGCGGTTGAGACCGTGCAGCACATCGGCGCGCAGGGCGGCCTCTGTGGCGCCCTCGGTCAGGGTGCGGGTGAGAAGGAACGGACTCACGTGCGGGGCTCCTTCGACGGTGCGGATGCCATGGGGGCGTGCGGGTCCTTCAACGGGGTGAGCAGCACGTCGTCGCGGGTCGCCGACAGCAGCGTGCGATCCGGCACCTCCTGCCAGCGCGGGTCGTCGTCGTACGGCTCGGACGCCACGACCGTGCGGTGGCCGGGCTCGGAGAGGTACCAGAGGGTGTCGCCCCACGCCGTCGCGGTGATCGAATCGCCGTTGGTGAGGAGCAGGTTGAGCCGGGATCCGGGCGCCGCCTCGGCCACTTCGACGACCGTGTCGGCCAGCGCCTGGCTCTCGTTGTCGCCCTCGCGCAGCCGGTGCAGCAGCAGCGCCCAGACGAGCGCCGAGTCGCAGCGCGCCTCCAGCGACAGCAACTCCACGGCGGGCAGGCTCTGGACGAGCGGGGCGAGGGAGCGCGGCCAGCCGAGCACCGCGCCGTTGTGACTGAACAGCCAGGGTCCCGCGGCGAACGGCGCCGCCGCGGCCTCCCCGTCCGCGCCCGCCAAGGTCGCGTCCCGGACCGCCGCGAGCAGCGCGGTCGTTCTGACGACACGGGCCAGGTCGGCGAACGACTGGTCGCCCCAGATGGGCCCGGTACGGCGGTAGCGGGCGGGTACCGGATCACCGTCCGCGTACCAACCCACCCCGAAACCATCGGCGTTGACCGTGCCGTACCGCTGCCGCCGGGGTGTCCAGGACTGCCGGAACAGGCTGTGCGGCGGCTCCACGAGCAGGCTGCCCATCGTCTCCGCGGGCCCCAGGAACGCGAGGTGACGGCACATCAGGCATCCCCCGAGCGTGCCGTACGGAACCCGGAGAAGATCTGCCGCCGGATCGGATAGTCCCAGTTGCGGAACGTGCCCCGGCAGGCGACCGCGTCCACCGCGAACGAACCGCCGCGCAGCACCCGGTGCTCCGGCCCGAAGAACACCTCCGAGTACTCCTTGTACGGGAAGGCCGCGAACCCGGGGTAGGGCGACAGTTCGCTCGACGTCCACTCCCACACATCGCCGATCAACTGCCGTACGCCGAGCGGAGATTCACCGGCCGGATAACTACCCGCCGGGGCCGGGCGCAGATGGCGCTGGCCCAGGTTGGCGTGTTCGGGGGTGGGGTCGGCGTCGCCCCACGGGTAGCGAGTGGAGCGGCCGGACGCCGGGTCGTGGCGGGCCGCCTTCTCCCACTCGAACTCGGTGGGCAGCCGCCGCCCCGCCCAGCGGGCGTACGCGTCCGCCTCGTACCAACTGACGTGCAGTACCGGCTCGTCGGGCGGTACCGGCTCGGTGACGCCGAAGCGGCGCCGCAGCCACTGCCCGCCTTCGCGGCGCCAGAACAGCGGTGCCTCGATGCCGTGCGCCCGGATGTGGTCCCAGCCCTCCGGGGCCCACCAGCGTGCGGCGTCGTAGCCGCCGTCCGCGATGAAGGCCTGGTACGCGGCGTTCGTCACCGGCGTGGTGTCCATGAAGAACGAGGCGACCATGCGCTGATGCGCGGGCCTTTCGTTGTCCAGCGCCCAGGGTTCGGTGGACGTGCCCATGGTGAACGGGCCGCCGGGAACGAGGACTTCGGCGGGTCCGGTGAACAGGGGCGTGGGCGCGGGGTCCGGAGCGGTCAGGGCCGCCGGCCCCTTGCGGAGCTGATGGGTGATCAGCATGGTCTCGTCGTGCTGCTGTTCGTGCTGCGCGATCATTCCGAAGGCGAAGCCGGCCTCGGTCAGCCGGGTGGAGCCGAACGCGGTGCTTTCCAGGATGTCCAGCGCCCGCCCGCGTACCTCGGCGGCGTACTGGCGGGCCTCTCCTGGCGGCAGCAGCGGCAGGGAGGGCCGCTCGGCGCGCGGATGCTCGAACGCGTCGTACAGCCCGTCGATCTCCGGCCGCATCGCGTCACGCCCGGCGACCGCCCGCAGCAGCCACAGCTCCTCCTGGTTGCCGATGTGCGCCAGGTCCCACACCAGCGGGGACATCAACGGCGAGTGCTGCGCCGTCAGTTCGGGCTCCTCGACGCACGAGGTGAGGAGCGCGGTGCGGTCACGGGCCCTGGTGAGCGCGTCGAGGGCGCGCTCCCTGAGCGACTCCGGATCCGTGGATGACGCTGACTCCGTTGGTGACGCTGACTCCGTGCGGGATTCGGGGGCGGTCATGAGCCGATGTCCTTCCGGTGGGACCGACCGTGGAACTGACCGTGGGGCTGGTCATGGCGCTGGTCATCGAACTGGCCGTGGGGCTGGTCATGAGGCGGGTCATCGAACGGGTCGCGGCACTGATCGTCGGACCGGGCCCCGAGCCGGGCGAGCAGATCGTCGGCGGGGCAGCGGCCCCGGGCCACAAAACGCTCGGTGTACTCGGCGACGGCGTCCAGAACCTCGGCCGTGGCGCCGAGCCTGGGCAGGGCGTCGGCGGCCGCCGCGAAACAGATGACGGCGACCTCGTGCAGTTCGGGATCGGTGAGGCCGTGGCGTGCGGCGTCCTCCCACAGCGGATTGCGCGGAGCGGGCAACGAGCCCGCCCGCTCCGCGAGGGGCTTGACGGTCCGGTAGGCGATCTCGGCGGCCTCCGGGTCGTCGAAGAGGGCCGTCGTGACGGCGAGCGGGACGATCCATCCGTCGTCGCCCGGCTGCGCGTCGATCATGCGGAGTTCCAGGTGGCCGCGCGGGCGCACCGGCGGGAACAGGGTCGTCAGGTGGTAGTCGAGGTCCGCCCGGTCCGGCGGGTTGTCGGAGCGGGTCCACTCCCGGAAAGTCAGGCCTTCCGGTACGTCCCAGGGGCCGTCCGGCGCCCGTACGCACATCACCGGCGCGTCCAGGACGCGCTGCACCCAGGCGTCACGCGGCTCGGGCCCCAGCGGTGGCGCGTCGGTCCGCCCGGGATCCATCGCCGCCCACAGCGACTGCCGCGAGGAGCGCCAGCCGGTGTGCCGCCCCCGGGCCATCGGCGAGTGGGCGAACGCGGCCACCAGGACCGCACCCAGCTGGTGCGCCATCCACCAGCGGCGCCCGTGCCCGAGCGGGCCCGGTTCCTCGTGGCCGGCGTCCAGGCACACCTGGACGGAGGCGGAGGAGCACATCATGGCGCGGCCCTCGGGGCCCGCGCGGTCCAGATACTGCTCCATGGCGTCGTACCGCGGCTCATGGAGGAAGCGGCTCGGGGGATTCCAGGGATCCTGGCCGTAGCCACTGAGGCCGAGATCCACCTCGCGCAGTACCGCGCGTACGGCGTCGAGGTCGGCGGACACGGACCCGATGCACTCCATCAGGGAGGTGGCGGGAAGGGAGCTGAGCTCCAGCTGTCCGCCGGGTTCGACGGTGAGCGCCGAACGCAGGGGCAGGGTTCGCAGTGCGGCGTAGGCCGCTTCCAGTCGTTCTGGTGTTGCCGGGAGCCGCGGCTGCCGCAGCTCGTGGACGAGCCATTCCACTTCGACACCGAGATATCGAGGGGGTCCGGTCTTGAAGCAGATGCCTCGGACCAGCGCTTCCACCTCGGCCTCGGTGACGGCGGAGCGGTGCTCCGTACAGTCACTCACCGAATCGGACATGTCGGGATCCTCCTGAGATTCCACCATGCCGCCGGACCGGCATCTGTGGCGCCGGACCGGCAGTGCTCGTCCCACCCAAGACCACATACGCCGCTTCGCACAAGGGTGCGTTTCACGGCTTTGGGGGGCCGGGAAACACTGTTTGCAAGCCCGGGAAACTCTGTTGCGCCGCATGACCAGCATCGCTCACGATGCGTTCATGAGCACGACGGGGGAGATCGCGCGGGACGCGCTCGTGGCGCGTACGGGGGTGGCGCCATGAGCGCGCGCCTGCGCGGTATCGCGCATCACACGGAGGAGATCGTCGCGGCGGGTTCGTACCGCGCGTCCGACGGACGCGAGGTGCCGATCGCCGCGGCGATCGAGGCCGCGCGGGCGGGGACGCGGATGTACGGGCCGGAGCCCGTGGGCACGTCCCTGGCCGACGCCGTGGACACAAGGTTCGAGGTCACGGGCGAGAGCAGCCTGGAGGCCGCACGGCGGCTCGCGGACGGAACAGACCCTGTCGCCGTCCTGAACTTCTCCTCGGCGCGCAATCCAGGCGGCGGCTATCTCAATGGCGCGCAGGCCCAGGAAGAGGCCCTCTGCCGGGCCTCCGCGCTGTACAGCTGCCTGCTGCGGGCCCGGCCGTTCTACGACCACCACCGCGCTCACCGCGATCCGTTCTACACGGACCGTGTCATCCACTCACCCGCCGTGCCCGTCTTCCGTGACGATCGCGGGCACCTCCTCGACGAGCCGCACCCGGCCGGTTTCCTGACGGCCGCGGCACCCAACGCCGGAGTCGTCCTGCGCACCAACCCTGACCGCGCGCCCGAACTGCCCCACGCCCTGGCCGTACGCGCCGAGCGGGTCCTGGAGATCGCGGCGGCCCACGGCTACCGACGGCTGGTGCTCGGCGCATGGGGCTGCGGGGTCTTCCAGAACGATCCGGCGCAGGTGGCGGGCGCCTTCCACGGCCTGTTGGTCAAGGGCCGCTTCGAGGGGTACTTCGAGCATGTCGTGTTCGGGGTCCTGGACCGTACGGCGGGTTCGGCGACGCGAGGTGCATTCGAGCAGACGTTCGCATCTGAACTCTGGGCCGGTAAAGCGCCGCACTAGGTCCTGTCGTCACCTTCCCGTCGTCGCCCGGAGGGCGGCCTCGCGGCGTCGGGTGCGTGCTCTCGGTGTGCCGGGCGTGGACCCTCGTACTGGACGTACGTACTTGGGTCTGCGCCCGGTGCGGCGAGAGTGCGTGCATCGCGTCGCGAGGCAGACGGGAATGTGACGACAGGGTTAGGGGCGCGGGGAACTGCGCGAGCAGCCACGACGGCCCCGCAGGTTCTTCACAGCCTTCATGCGTGGGTGGCGCTCAGCGCCACCCGTACCGCTCCTGCAACCGCCGTACAACGGAGTTGAACCGCATCCGGTCCAGCGCACACGCCTCCCGCCGCATCCCGTCCTCGTGCAGCCGCAGTACGCGATCCACGTCCACCCACGAGTCCCGGCCGGTTCGGTCCCACGGCCCGCTCCCGATCGGCACCCACTCCCGGTCGCCGTCGTGCCGCTTGCTCGACAGCTGGACGGCGAGGAAGGTGCCCGCGGCCTCGCGGGCGACGACGAGCACCGGGCGGTCCTTGCCCCGGCCGTCGTTCTCCTCATAGGGCACCCACGTCCAGACGATCTCGCCCGGATCGGGGTCGCCGTCGTGCGCGGGGGAGTACTCGGTCCGCACCCGGCCCACCTTGCGGGGCTCGGCCTCCGTGGTCGCGGAGGGGCCGTGGCGGCCGGGGACGTCTTCATCGGTCGATGCAGTCACGACGGTCACGTTACTTCGGGGACAGGGTGGCCAGAGCCCGGGGGCAGGGAGATCAACTCCCCTGCCCCCGAAGCTCACCGCCTCACCCCTTGTCCTGCTCCACCGGTACTCTCTCCGAACGCGGCGGCGGCACAACGCCGTTGAGCCCCGCGGACCCGCTCTCCGCCCCCGTGCCGTTCTGGTTCATCGACGAGAGCAACTGCCGTGCCAGGCCGAGCCCCGTACCGCCCATGGTGAGTGCCTTGGCGAACATGTCGGACATGCCGTCCGCGCCGTTGAGCAGCACCATGTGCTCGACGTTGCCGAAGGCGCTCGCGCCGGCCCGGACGATCTCCGGCCAGTTCTCGGCGAGTTGCTGGGCGACCACGGCCTCCTGGTTCTCGGCGAGGGCGGCGGCCCTCGCCTTGATGGCCTCGGCCTCCGCGAGACCCTGGGCGCGGGTCGCCTCGGCGGCGGCGAGCCCCTTGGCCTGAGCGGCGGCGGCCTCGGCCTCACCGGTGGCCCGGGTCGCCGTCGCGGCGGCGGCGCCCCGCGCCTTCGTCGCCTCGGCCTCGGCGCCCGCGGCCGCCTTGACCCGGTTCGCCTCGGCCACTGCCGCGAGCTCGGTCTCCTGCGCCTTGGCCTGCGCGGCGGAGATCCGGGCGTCACGCTCGGCCTCGGCCCGTGCGCGTGTCTCGTACGCCTTGGCGTCGGCCGGCTTGCGGACGTCCGCCTGGAGTTGCTGCTCGCGGCGCTGCGCCTCGAGTTCGGCGATCCGCGTCTCCTGTACGACGACGTCCTGCCGGGCGGCGGCGTCCGCGAGCGGTCCGGCCTGCTGTGCCTTGGCGGATGCCTTGTCGCGCTCGGCCTGGTAGCCGGCCTGGAGGATCTCGCTGTCCCGGGTTGCCTCCGACATCCGGGCCGCGGCCTTCTGTTCGGCCTCGGTGGCCAGCCGGTTCGCCTCGGCCTGTGCGATCCGTGCGTCGCGCTGTACGGCGGCGGCGTGCGGCATGGCCAGGTTCTTGATGTACCCGGTCGGATCTTCGATCTCGTGGATCTGCAGCGAGTCGACGATCAGACCGAGCTTCTCCATCTCCGTCCCGCAGGCGGCCCGCGTCTGGCCGGTCAGTTTCTCCCGGTCGCGGATCATGTCCTCGACGGTCAACCCGCCGACGATGGACCGGAGATGACCGGCGAACACGTTGTGCACCCGCTCCGACATCAGCTTCTGCTGGTCGAGGAAGCGGCGGCCGGCGTTGGCGATCGACACGAAGTCGTCGCCCACCTTGAAGATGACCACGCCCCGCACCTTGAGCGGAATGCCCTGGTGGGTCACGCAGTCCACGTGTAGTTCGGTCTCGTTGAGGTCGAGCGAGATCTTGCGCACCGCCTGCACACCCGGAATGACCAGCGTGCCGCGCCCCGTCACGATGCGGAATCCCATGCCCTCTTCGAGGCCCTCGGTGCGATGCTTCGAACCGGAGATGATCAGGGCTTCGTTGGGCTCCGCGACCCGCCACATGAGCTTGAAGACCACCACGATGAAGATCAGTGCGAGAACGACCGTCCCCGCCACGACGCCGACAATCATCGGCATTCGCCCCCTTTGGATGGTGCCCTTTCGGCACCGAGCGAAGGGAGTGTGCTCCTGCGCGACACCGCGGTACAGACGCTGACGAATCCTTGTTGCAATCTTGACGACTACGGCATCTCACCTGGGACGAGAGACGCACAGACGAGCCATTGACGCACCAACTGCCGTATGCCGGAGGCGAGTCGGCTGCCGCCCGCCCGCGGACGCGTCAGCTGTCGTGCACCGCCGACGAGTCAACTGTCCCTACGCCGCTGACGAGTCGACTGTCCTACGCCGCAGATGCGTCAGCCGTCGTACGCCGCGGAGACGTACACGGTCCGTGGCGCCAGGTACTCCACCACCATCACCACCGTGCCCGGCTCGATGCGGTCCTTCGCGGCGGCGGGATACGCGAGGAAGTGCTCGGCGCCGCCGCGCACCCGGACGATCACCTCGCCGACAAGCCCGGGGCCGACCGTGCCGGTGACCCGCCCCATCAACCCGACCATCGACGCATCGCCCATGGTCACAGACTACGGCCGGTAGCGGCCGGTCACAGCGTGCCGGACGAACTCCCTTACTTCGCAGGGGAGTCGGCGGCCTTGGCGTGCGGCGGCCACAGCTCGTGCCAGCGCTGGTCCGCCTCCAACTGCGCGGCCAGCGAGATGAGGAGTGGCTCGCTGTTCGCGGGGCCCAGCAGTTGCGCCCCGACGGGCAGGCCATCGCCGACGAAGCCCGCGGGGACGTTGACCCCGGGCCAGCCCAGCACGTTCCACGGCCAGGCGAACGGGCACGCGGCGATCATGGCCCGGTCGGTGCCGAGACCGTTCAGGTTCACCATCGCGCCGATGAGCGGCGGGGGAGCGGCGGTCGTCGGCGCGAGGAGAACGTCGTACGATTCGAAGAGCGCGCCGATCCGCCGGTGCAGCGAGGCCTCGGCCCGGCGGGCCAACCGCAGCGGGGCTCCGCCGAGGACGCGGCCCAGGCGGGCGGCGTCGCGGGTCCGCCGGTCGAGGAGGTCCTGCTGCGGCATGTCGCGTACCTGTTCGGCGAGGCCGACCGTCGCGCGCGGGACGAACGACAGCCCGATCCGCCCGTACCGCGGCTCCGCCTCCTCCACCACGTGCCCGAGCGCCGTCAGCCGCTCCGCGAGCGCGAGGACCTGCTCCCGTACGGCGGGATCGAGCCGGGCGGGCAGCGCCGTGAACGGCGGCTTCAGCGACAGCGCGATCCGCAGCCGGCCCGGATCGCGACCCACCGCGTCCGACACGCACAGCGCGGGGGGCCGGTGCAGATCGCCCTCGTGCTGACCGCTCGCCGCGTCCAGGAGCAGGGCCGCGTCGGCGACGGTGCGGGCGAGCGTGCCGTTGACGGTGATGCCCTGGAACGACTCCGGGAGCGGCCAGGTCGAGATTCGGCCACGCTGCGGTTTGATGCCGATCAGATGGGTCCAGGAGGCCGGGATGCGGACCGAGCCCGCGCCGTCCGAGCCCAGCGCGGCCGGGACGAGCCCCGCCGCCACGGCTGCCGCGGAGCCCCCGGAGGAGCCGCCCGGCGTGTGATCGGTGTGCCAGGGGTTGCGGGTGGCGCCGAAGGCGGGTCCCTCGGTGAAGGGCCACTGCCCGAGTTCGCAGGTGTTGGTCTTGCCGACGACGATCGCGCCGGCCGCGCGCAGCCGGCGGACGGCTTCCCCGTCCGCGGCCTGGCGCGGGAACTCGCCCCGGCAGCCGAACGCGGTCGGCTCGCCCCCCACGTCCATGTCGTCCTTCACCGCCACCGGTACCCCGAGCAGCGGCCGCCGTACCCCCGCGGCCAGTTCCTTGTCCGCCGCGTCGGCCTCGGCGAGCGCCGCCTCGGCGCGCACCAGGCGGAAGGCGTTCAGGGAGGGCTGGGTCGCCTCGATCCGGGCCAGCGCCCGTTCGACCGTCTCGCGCGCGGTCACCGTTCCGTCGGCGAGGGAGCGCGCGCATTCGGATAGACCTGGGGCACGGTCGGGAGCCGTGTCTGGAGTCATGTCGGGAGCCAACGAGGACACCTCCGAAGCACGTCGTCTACCGAACGGTAACCTCCGAACGGGCCGTCCGGTACGGGATGTCGAACATCCTTTACGGAAGGGGGAGTTCCAGCCACCGGGTGCCCGCGGGCTCCTCTCGGCGCGGAGCGGCGTGCCGCGGTTCTGCAAGGATGCGTCCTGTCATGGTGCAGATACCAAAGCAGTCCGCCCCGTCAGCGCCCGCACAACGAACCGTGCCGACGAGTGCCGATGTGGCCCGTCTGGCGGGCGTCTCCCGCGCGACCGTCTCATACGTCCTGAACAACACGAGCGCTGTGCGGATCAGCGAACCCACCCGCCGCCGCGTCCACGAGGCGGCCAAGGAACTGGGGTACGTCCCGCACGCCGCCGCCCGGAGCCTGCGCGCCGGCCACAGCCGCATGGTGCTGATGCCCGCGCCGTCCATGCCCATGGGGCCGCTCTACACCCAGTTCTTCAATGAGCTCCAGTGGGCGCTGAGCCGCCTCGACTACACGGTCGTGCAGCACGGCAGCGTCGGCCTGCACGACGACGAGGCCGCCCGTGTCTGGGCCGAGCTGCGGCCGGTCGCCGTACTCGTGCCCGGCAGCAGGCTCGGCCCGGAGGGCGTTGCCGTCCTCAAGGGCTCCGGCGCCCGGGCCGTCGTCACGATGGGCCCCGAGCGGGTCGAGGGCGCGCACGCGCTGCTCATGGACCACGAACGGGTGGGTCACTGCGCGGGCGCCCACCTCGTGGCCCGTGGCCGCCGCCGCATCGGCGTCGTGATGCCGCGGGAGGCCGGCCTGGACACCGTCTCCCGGCCCCGCCTCGAAGGCGTACGGCACGCCCTGCACGGCACCGACGCGACGGTGACCGAGCTGCCGCTCGCGTACGAGGAGCAGGCCGCCGCCAAGCTCGCGGCCCGCTGGCGCTCCCTCGGCCTCGACGCCGTGTTCGCGTACAACGACGAGTACGCGATGCTGCTGACCCGCGCACTTCAGGACGAGGGCATCGGCATCCCGGACGAGACGGCCGTGATCGGCGCCGACGACCTGATGCTCGGCAGGCTCCTGCGGCCCCGGCTGAGCACCGTGCACATCGAGCTCCCGTCGGGGCGTGACCTGGCCGAACTGGTGGACCGTGTGGTGCGCGAGCCCGGTGCCGCAACCGAAACGCACGAGGCGCTGGACGCGAGAATCGTGCACCGCGAGTCGAGCTGAGAGAGGCTGGGGACTGTCCCCCGGCCGAAGCCGGGGACCGTTCCCCGGCTGGATCGGACACGGAGGCGCGTCATGCGGACCACGGTCGGCATCATCGGCGGGGGTCCCGCCGGGCTGCTGCTGGCCCGGCTGCTGCACCGGGCTGGCATCGACTGTGTCGTCCTGGAGAGCAGGACCCGGGCGTACGCCGAGCAGCGCCAGCGCGCCGGAATGCTGGAGCAGGGCACGGTCGACGCGCTGCGCGAGTGCGGCGCCGCCGACCGGCTGGACGCCGAGGGCCTGATCCACCACGGCATCGAGCTGCGCTTCGACCGCGAACGTCACCACATCGACTTCCCCGCCCTCACCGGTGGCCGCACCGTCACGATCTACGCCCAGACGGAGATCGTGAAGGACCTCGTCACCCTCCAACTCGCCGACGGGCCACCGCTGTTGTTCGAGGCCGAGGCGATCGCCATCGAGAAGCCCGACAGCGACGCACCCCTCGTGCGCTTTGTGCACCAGGGCCGCGAGCAGACCCTGAGCTGCGACTACGTGGTGGGCTGCGACGGTTCCCACGGCATCGCGCGCCAGGCGTTCCCGGCCGAGGTGAGCCGCACCTACGCGCACGACTACCCCTACTCCTGGCTCGGGATCCTCGCCGATGTGCCGCCCTCCTGCGAGGAGTTGATCTACGCGCGCGGTGACAGGGGCTTCGCCCTGCACAGCATGCGCTCACCGTCGGTTTCGCGCCTGTACCTCCAGGTCCCCAACGGCACCGATGTCCGTGACTGGCCCGACGAGCGCATCTGGGACGAGCTCGCCGCGCGGTTCGCGATCGACGGCGACTGGCGGCTGGAGCGCGGGCCCATCACGTCCAAGTCCGTGACGACGATGCGGAGTTACGTCCACGAGCCGATGCGCCACGGACGGCTCTTCCTCGCCGGGGACGCCGCCCACATCGTGCCGCCGACCGGTGCCAAGGGGCTCAACCTCGCGGTGTCCGACGTCCGGGTGCTGGCGCGTGGCTTCGCGGCGCTGCACCGCACGGGTTCGGCCGAACTCCTCGACCGCTACT
Source organism: Streptomyces sp. NPDC058470 (assembly GCF_042721055.1). Taxonomy (NCBI): domain Bacteria; kingdom Bacillati; phylum Actinomycetota; class Actinomycetes; order Kitasatosporales; family Streptomycetaceae; genus Streptomyces; species Streptomyces sp. NPDC058470. Next base: position 65,868 of record NZ_JBHXMF010000022.1, on the reverse strand, counting down.
CGGAGTTGAGCCTGGCCCGAGTGTGGCAGGCGACTCGCTTCTCGTACGACATGACCAGGATGTTGCACGCTCAACCAGACGGGGACGCCTTCGAACGCCGGGTGCAGCTCGCACGTCTGCGCCGGATCACGGCATCCCGTCCCGCGGCCGCCGAACTGGCCGCGAACTACACGGGGTTACCCCTCGCCCTGTGATGTCCAGCTGCTGACCAGCGACCTCTCGGAGAGCCGTCACGCCGCTGCTCGACCCCGAGACCTGGCAGTCCCGCCCGCTGCCGGGGCGGTGAGTACGCCGTCACCGAGCCCGCCACCCGCGAGAGGCTCGGCAGCGTCACACTCGCCACCGCCGAGGACATCACGACGGCCGCAGGGGACCGCCCGTGCCGCCCAGTCGCCCAGTCGGACAGGCCCTGGGGCCCCGCACGTCGCCCGCGCCGCTGTTCTGCGCAAGGCGGGCAAGCTGTTCGCCGCGCACGCCGACGAACTGCGCGGCTGGAGCGTCCGAGAGCTCGGCTCCATCCCGGGCAAGGCCGACTTCGAGCTCCACGTCGCCGCCCAGGAGTGCTACGAGGCTGCCGCACCGGCCTCGCGCCCGACGGGCTGCACATACTGCCCG
>NZ_JBHXMF010000022.1:51934-65155 GCF_042721055.1 Streptomyces sp. NPDC058470 | reverse complement strand
CGGTGGCCCGGTGGCCCGGTGGCCCGGTGGCCCGGTGGCCCGGTGGCCCGGTGGCCCGGTGGCCGGGCGCGCACCGGTTGCCGACCTCCCAGGTGCCGGTGATTTCCACGTCGACCTGGGGCTCGTTCTCCCACCTGGGCCAGATCTGCATGACGACGGGCCGCCATCTCGTGCACGCCTTGCTCTACGGGGAGTACGTCGAGCGGCTCGCCCTCAAGGTCGACTCGCTCGCCGTCGGCGACCCGAACCGCGCGCAGGTGCACTTCGGGCCGATCATCGGCAGCGCCCAACTCGCCGAGACCCAGGGGCTGGTGAAGTCCAGCACCGCATGCACGAGGGGCTGTTCCACCGACCGACGGTGGTCGCTCGCCGGAGTCGACGACTCGGCCCCCGTACCCGGAGGGGGTCTTCGGGTCGGTCGCGCGGCCCTCGCCCCGGTGGGACCGTACGGCCTCTCCCTGGGGATGGTCACCCAGGACACCGCACGCGGTCTCGACCTCGCCGACTGCATTCCCACCGACATCGCTCGCATCAACGATCAGGCGGTCAGATGGTCAACGACGAGGCCCTCTCGCCCTCCGGTGGCATCGCGGCCGCCGGCGCCCGCCTCGGCGGTGAAGCCAACCTGGAGGCCTTCACCGACGTGCGCTGGACGACCGTGAGCGGCGACGCGGCGCCGTACCCGTTCTGAGCGTGGAAGCGGGGCCTACTGGCCGGCCTGGGCCTGCTGCTCGGCGACGGACTTGCGGACCTCGTCCATGTCCAGCTTGCGGGCCTGGCCGATCACGTCCTCCAGTGCGGCCTGGGGCAGCGCCCCGGGCTGGGAGAAGATCGCGACCTGGTCGCGGACGATCATCAGCGTCGGGATCGACCGGATGTCGAAGGCCGCGGCCAGCTCGGGCTGTGCCTCCGTGTCGACCTTGGCGAACACCAGGTCCGGGTTGGCCTCGGCGGCCTTCTCGTAGACGGGGGCGAACCCACGGCACGGCCCGCACCAGGACGCCCAGAAGTCGATCAGGACGAACTCGTTGTCCTTGACCGTCTGGTCGAAGTTCTCCTTGGTGAGCTCCACGGTGCTGCTCATGCCTGTCTCCCACTTTCTCGAGTCGGTTCGTGCCGGTTCGCACAACGCCGCCTTCCGGTGCCGTATTCCGCGCCGGTACCCGTGTGGCCACGAAGCACACCAAGAACCAGACTGGTCCCATGACGGAAACGGAATCCATCGCGTACGACGTCGTGGTGCTCGGTGCCGGGCCCGTGGGGGAGAACGTCGCGGACCGCGCCCGCGCGGCCGGCCTCTCCGCCGCGATCGTGGAGAGCGAACTGGTCGGCGGCGAGTGTTCCTACTGGGCCTGTATGCCCAGCAAGGCCCTGCTGCGCCCGGCCATCGCCCGCGCCGACGCCCGCCGCGTGCCCGGCCTCGGCCAGGCGGTGCAAGGCCCCCTCGATGCCTCCGCGGTCCTCGCCCATCGCGACTCCTTCACCTCCCACTGGAAGGATGACGGCCAGGTCGGCTGGCTGGACGGCATCGGCGCCGACCTGTACCGCGGTCACGGACGGCTCGCGGGCCCACGCACGGTGACGGTCGAAGGACCGGACGCCGAGCGGCAGGTGCTGACCGCCCGGCACGCGGTCGCCGTGTGCACCGGCACCCGCGCCCTCCTCCCCGACCTGCCGGGACTCGCCCAGGTCAAGCCCTGGACCAGCCGCGAGGCCACCAGCGCGCAGGCCGTGCCCGGCCGGCTCGTCGTGGTCGGCGGCGGTGTGGTCGCCGTCGAGATGGCCACCGCCTGGCAGGCCCTGGGCTCCCAGGTCACGGTCCTGGTCCGCGGCAAGGGCCTGCTGCCCCGCATGGAACCCTTCGCGGGGGAACTGGTGGCCGAATCCCTGCAGGAGGCGGGCGCGGAGGTGCGCACCGGCACCTCGGTGTCCGCGGTGACCCGCGAGGGCTCGACCGTGGTCGTCCTGACGGACACCGGTGACCGCCTTGTGGCCGACGAGATCCTCTTCGCGACCGGCCGGGCGCCCCGCACCGACGACCTTGGCCTCGACACCGTGGGCCTGGAAGCGGGGGCCTGGCTCGACGTGGACGACAGCCTCCGGGTGATCGGCAGCGAGTGGCTGTACGCGGTCGGCGACGTCAACCACCGCGCGCTCCTCACCCACCAGGGCAAGTACCAGGCCCGTATCGCGGGAGCCGCCATCGCCGCCCGGGCGGCCGGCGTACCGCTCCTGGAGTCGGACCCCTGGGGCGCCCATGCCGCCACCGCCGACCACGCGGCCGTCCCCCAGGTCGTCTTCACCGACCCGGAGGCCGCCGCGGTGGGCCTCTCACTGGCCGAGGCCGAACAGGCGGGCCACCGGGTCCGGGCCGTGGACGTGGAGATGTCCGCGGTGGCGGGCGCGGGTCTGTACGCGGACGGTTACCGCGGCCGGGCCCGCATGGTCGTCGACATCAACCGCGAGATCCTCCTCGGCGTCACCTTCGTCGGTCCCGGAGTGGGCGAACTGATCCACTCCGCGACCGTCGCCATCGCCGGCGAGGTCCCCATCGGCCGCCTGTGGCACGCCGTCCCGTCCTACCCGACGGTGAGCGAGGTGTGGCTGCGGCTGCTGGAGGCCTACCGGGACGCGTAGCCGAGCGGGCCGGGTGCCCGCGTCGGGGTACGCGGCCCAGGGAGACGGTGCGGTTCAGCGGATATGTCGAAGCCGAGGGCTGCGGCTGCCTCTTGTGGTGCCGGCTAGCTGTATTGACTCGCAGGGTTGTTGACGCGGCTGCCGGGAGGCCTAACGGGACGCGTAGGCGAGCCGGCCGGGTTCCCCGACGGGATACCCGGTCCAAGGAGACGGCGCGGCTCAGGCAGGGAGGTTGAAGCCGAGGGCCGCGGCCGCCTCCTGCGGTGTCGGCTGCGCCCAGTGCTCGGCCATTGCCTGGTTCGAGGACAGTGAGCGCGTCTCCGCAAGGTCGAGATAGAGCACACCGTCCAGGTGATCCGTCTCGTGCTGGACGATCCGCGCGGGCCAGCCCGTGAACACCTCGTCGACCGTGTGACCCTCCTCGTCCAGTGCGCGCAGCCGCACCTCGGCATGCCGGGGCACCACGGCCTGCCAGCCCGGCACGCTCAGGCAGCCCTCGAAGAACACCGCACGGGCGGCGCCGATCCCCTCGTACGACGGATTGACCAGCACCCGGAACGGCTGCGGCACCCGTCCGCGGACCAGGCGCACCTCCTCGGACACCGGCGCCGGGTCCTCGACGACCGCGAGCCGCAGGGGTACGCCGACCTGTGGCGCCGCGAGGCCGACACCGGGAGCCGCGTGCATCGTCGCGCGCAGGGCGGCGACGAAACGGGCCAGCAGCCCCGCGTCCAACTGGCCGTCGAAGGGCTCGGCGGCCCGGCGCAGCACCGGGTCTCCGGCGGCCACGATCGGCAACGGGCCTTCGTGGGAGAGGAGTTCCTCGACCTGGTCGCTGAGGGAGCGGGAGGCGCTGGGGTCACGTTCGGTTGCCATCGCGCCAGGATGTCAAGCGGTCCGACGCGGAGCGAGTCGGCACGGGGCGAGTCCCCACCTTCTCGAATGTGACGCACGCCACTCGCGGGCCCGGGAACTCCTCGCGCCCGCGCTCCGACTACTGGACCGCCACCGGTGAAGGGAGCCCCACTCCCGGCCCACGGCCCGATTCCGTCCCCTTCCTGACCGGAGAACCCCGCCGATGTCCACCGCTCCCCCGATCACGACGGACGAGTCCCCGCAGTCCGCCACGCCGGCATCCACCCGAAGAGCCTGGTCCTCGCTGCGTCCCCTGGTGCTGCGCCTGCACTTCTACGCAGGAGTGCTCGTCGCCCCCTTCCTGCTGGTCGCCGCGTCCACCGGCTTCCTGTACGCCGCCTCGTACCAGGCCGAGAAGGTCATCTACTCGCACGAGATGACCGTCCCGGTCGGCGACGAGAAGCTGCCGCTGTCCGAGCAGGTGGCCGCAGCCCGCAAGGCCCACCCGGAGGGCACGATCTCGGCGATACGCCCCTCGCCGGAGGCCGCTGCGACGACCCGGGTGATGCTGTCGGGCACTCCGGGCGTCGACGCCGACCACACCCTCGCGGTCTTCGTCGACCCGTACACCGCGAAGGTGCGCGGGGCCCTGGAGCAGTACGGTTCCACCGGCGCGCTCCCGCTGCGCACCTGGATCGACGAGTTCCACCGCAACTTGCACCTTGGCGAGAACGGCCGCCTCTACAGCGAACTCGCCGCGAGCTGGCTCTGGGTGATCGCGAGCGGCGGCCTGGTGCTGTGGTTCGCGCGCCGACGTTCGCAGCGCAAGGTGCGTGGGACCAGCGGGCGCCGCCGCACCCTGGGGCTGCACGGCACCGTCGGCGTCTGGGCGGCGGTCGGATTCATCTTCCTCTCGGCGACCGGCCTGACCTGGTCGACGTATGCCGGGGCGAACATCGACGTCCTCAGGACCTCGCTCGGCCAGGCGACGCCCTCGGTCTCCGCGGCGGCGGGCGGCGAGCACGCCGAACACGAGGCCGCGGCCGCGACGGGCGACGCGGAGGGCGGAGCGGGTATCGACGAGATCCTCGCCGCGGCCCGCGCCAAGGGCCTCGGCGACCCGGTCGAGATCACCCCGCCCGCCGACGCCTCTTCCGCCTACGTCGTCAAGCAGGTCCAGCGCAGCTGGCCCGAGAAGCAGGACGCGGTGGCCGTCGACCCGACGACCGCCGAGGTCACCGACGAACTCCGCTTCGCGGACTACCCGGTGCTCGCCAAGCTCACCCGCTGGGGCATCGACGCCCACATGGGCGTCCTCTTCGGCCTGGCCAACCAGATCGTGCTGATGGCCCTCGCGGCTGCGCTGATCCTTCTGATCGTCCTGGGCTACCGCATGTGGTGGCTGCGCGGACGCGCCTCCGCGTTCGGCCGCCCCATCCCGCGCGGCGCCTGGCAGCAGGTCCCGCCGCAGATCCTGGTCCCGACCATGGCGGCCATCGCCGTGCTCGGCTACTTCGTGCCGCTGTTCGGCATCCCGCTGGCGGTGTTCATCGCCGTCGACGTGCTGCTCGGCGAGATCGCGCACCGGAGGGGGAAGCGCGCGTACGTCGCTGAAAACCCTTAGCCCGTCCGGCGTTTGAGGACGAGAGCGTGCAGCGCGATACGGGGTCTGGGGGCGAAGCGCCGGGGGACGGGAAGGGGCAGGGGGGTTTTTGTGTCCGCTGCGCGGCGGGGCTTTGGGGGGGGGGGGGGCCGCGGGGGGGGGGGGGGGGGGGGGGGGGGGGGGCGGGCCCGAAAGCCCGTCGACCCCAGCCACCACCGGTCCGTTGCTCTGCGTCAGCCATCCCCCTGGCCCTCGCCGAGAATGCACGCGAAAAGGCCGGTCACCGCGGTGACCGGCCTTTTCGCCGCAGGGCTGTTACACCCGCTCGAAGTCGCCCACGAGCGCCGAGGCGATCCGCAGGTGCGGCTCCGCCTCGTCGGCCCGCCCCTGACGCTGAAGCGTGCGCCCCAGCATCAGCCGGGCGTAGTGCTCGACCGGGTCGAGCTCCACGAGTACGCGCAACTCGGCCTCGGCGCGCCACAGTTGGGCCGAGTGGTAGTACGAGCGGGCCAGCAGCAGCCGGGGCCCGACCAGTTCCGGCGCCTCCTCGACCAGGCCACCCAGAACCCGCGCCGCCCCGGTGTAGTCCCTGGCGTCGAAGAACATCCGCGCCCGCTCCCAGCGCTCCGCGGCCGTCCCGTGGTCGTAGTACATCGTGTCCACCGCTGACCTCCTTCGACGGCCTCAACAGGCGCAGGTGGTTGAATATTCCACTACTGCAAGGTGGTGGGATTACGCGTCTGCGAGCTCCGCGTTGGCCCGCTCGGTGAGCAGAGTGAGTACGCGACCGGCGGTCGCCAGGTCCTCGGCCGGGATGCCCGCGTACAGCCGGGCCGAGACCTCGCGTAGGCCTGGCTGGATCCGGTCGAAGAGCTCCTGGCCGCTGTCCGTGAAGGACACCTGCCCCGAGCTCGACTCCTCCAGCAGCTTCAGAGCTGTCAACTCGTCGAGGATCTCCCGGGCCGCCGACTCCTCGATCTTCAGTGACCCGGTCAGGCGGCTGATGATCCAGTCGTCCTCGACGGTGCCGCCCTGGCTCGAGACGGCATTGAGGGTCACCGACTGGTGGAACGTGGTTCCGGTGCGGGCCAGTACCGTCTCCAGTACTGCCCGGGCTGCGTAGTGGGCCAGGGCTATGACCTGGCCGTTGGCCGGTGGAGTGGCAGTGGTCATGAGTGCTCCTTCTCGGAAAGTACTTGCTTGGGGTGTTCCTGTTCGGGGCGTTCCTTCTGTGGGTGTTCCCGCTCGGAACGTGGATCGAGTGGTACGTCGAGCAGCGCCGCCAACTCACGGCTGAACGCCCGTGTGCGCTCGCCGTGGAACCCGCCGAGGGGTTCGAGGAGCTGGTCCAGAAGGTCGTGAACCACCCCGATGGCGCGGCGCGTGACCTCGCGTCCCTCCTCCGTGAGTGACAGCTGCACCGCCCGGGGGTCGGCCGGATCCCGTGTCCGGTCGACGATCCCGGCCGTCTCCAGGGCGCGGGCGAGCTTCGAGACGTAGAGCGCTTCGAGTCCGGTGTGGTCGGCGAGCGCACGCTGGCTCGGCCGGCGGCCACCCCTGTGCATGCCGTACAGCGATGCCACCAGCGAGTACTGCGCGTGGGTCAGACCCAGCGGCGCGACCGCCCGGTCGACGGCCACCCGCCACTTCATCGACAGACGCCAGACGAGGAAGCCGGGCGTCGCGTTCTCAGGTACCGAACTCATGCAAGAAACCGTACATGGCTACTATATCCATGGCTACTATTTTGAGGTCGGTCCGACCAACGGTGTACGCGTCCGAGGCCCCGGACCTAGGCGCCGGACCTAGGTCCTCTGCCCGGATCTGCGCCGAGTGCCCCTCAATGGGCGGGTCGATGGCCTGACGTCGGGTCCCCGGCGCGGCTAGGTTGTGGGCCATGAGCAATCTTGATCGCGAGGCAGTGCCCGCCCTGTGCGGTGGCCGCGGTTTTGTGGTGGCCGAACCGGTGCGCGAACTCCTCAGCCCCCGCAAGGTCAAGCTCGGCGAGTCCACCGAGGTCCGCCGCCTGCTGCCCAACCTGGGCCGCCGCATGGTCGGCGCGTGGTGCTTCGTCGATCATTACGGGCCCGACGACGTCGCCGAGGAGCCCGGCATGCAGGTCCCGCCGCACCCGCACCTGGGCCTGCAGACCGTCAGCTGGCTGCACGAGGGCGAGGTGCTGCACCGCGACTCCACGGGCAGCCTGCAGACCATCAGGCCGCGCGAACTGGGCCTCATGACCTCCGGCCGGGCCATCAGTCACTCCGAGGAGAGTCCCAAGTCGCACGCCCGCTTCCTGCACGGTGCGCAGCTCTGGGTCGCCCTGCCGGACAGCCACCGCCACGCCGACCCGCGCTTCGAGCACCACGCCGACCTGCCTCTCGTCACGGCTCCCGGCCTCCGTGCCACGCTCATCCTGGGTACGGTCGACGGCACGGCCTCACCGGGCACGACGTACACCCCGATCGTCGGCGCCGACCTGGCCCTCGCGAGCGGTGCCGACGTACGCCTGCCCCTGGAGCCCGACTTCGAGTACGCCGTACTGGCCATGTCCGGAGAGGCCCACGTCGACGGCGTACCGGTACTTCCCGGCTCGATGCTCTACCTCGGCTGCGGCCGCACCGAACTCCCGCTGCGCGCCGAGTCCGACGCGGCCCTCATGCTCCTCGGCGGCGAACCGTTCGAGGAGGAGCTGATCATGTGGTGGAACTTCATCGGACGGTCCAACGAGGACATCGCACAGGCCCGTTCGGACTGGATGGCGGGCTCGCGGTTCGGTGAGGTGGTGGGGTACGACGGTGCGCCACTGCCTGCTCCCGAACTTCCGCCGGTGCCGCTGAAACCGCGTGGAAGGGTGCGCTGACCCAGGGTTCAGCCCTGGTGCAGGCCTCTCGCGGGAGGCGGCGTCCCTGCTCGACACCCCTCATCCCGAGGAGGAGACCGCTCCTGAGGAATCCCTCGACGGACAACCTGCGTTCTCATGTCTGGCCAACTGCAGGCGGGTCAGCCTCACGCTGACTCAATGTCGCCGGTCGTGTTCACGCTCCACGTACGCGGGAATTTGCGGCAGCCCATCGTTGTCGCCCAATGGTGATCGACCGGTGAACCTCCAGCGCGAAGGATCCAGGAGGGTGATGGGGGAGTCCAGCGGCTGGACCAGCTGGGCCCTCATCCGACTTCTGCCCACTCGCTCCGTCACGTCCGTGACACGCCACCCGGCCTGGCGGGCCAGTACTGCAGCCACCGAGACAGCGTCGCCTGCACGGTCGGAATTTCAGATGAGCCGATGATGCGGTGCACGGAATCCTTCGAGGGACTGCCCGGCAAAGTATCGTCCGCCGCGACCCGCAGCGGCGATGCGCTCCACGCCGGGGGCACCCGCGGCAAAGTGCAACCGGTAGCGCAGATCCGTCAGGTCGGCCAGGGGTCCCGGCGTGACGCATGGCTGGTCGATGCGCCGTTGGCTGCCACGCTGCGCCCTGGGCTCATCTTGACTCGTCTCAGCATCGTGACCCACCAACTCCCTGTGAAACGACAGTACTTGACACATGTGTCCCAGTCCGCTTCGGATCATCGCAACTCATCGGCGACTGTTTGGCGGACCTCGCGGTGGTCATCCCGGGCCACAGGCCGCTGCAGGTCTCCGCCCTCAGCCGGCAGTCACAGGTCAAGCCCTGTCCTCACGCGAAGGAACGGGGAGCAGTAGTGCCCCGGCGCCGTGCGAGGAGTTGCTCCAGCCCTTGGGCACCGCCGAGTGCCTCGGGGGTCAGGGCGTTGTTGGCCACGGCTGCGACGCCGCAGGTCGGTTCCGTAGGCGTCGTCGGCGACCAGGCCCGCGAGGTGGATGTGTCCGCCGAGCCGGGCGGCGGTGACCGCCTGGTTGGCGCCCTTGCCACCCGGCGAACGTTCGACGGACCTCCCTGCAGCCGCGGAAGGGACACCACGAGATCGAGGTTCAGGCCACGATCACGATCATGACCACGTCAGCCACGGGACTTGCCGCCCTTGGCGCAGACGTCGCCGGAGGCGGCCTCGCCCGTTTCTTCCTGCTCGTACGCTGTGACGAGGTCGTCGGCGAGGGCGACGAGCGAGGTGCCGGCCAGATGCGGCAGACAGTGGCCGCGCACCTGGTCGACCTTCTCCCGTCACCGGTGCCGTAGGCCATCTTCTTCAGCCGCTCACCCTCGGCGGCGGTCAGCAGCACGGGGCGGGCGCAGGCTATACACCTGGCAGAAGGAACGGCCGATCTCGCGAAGTGAATCACTGACGGTTGGGCAGCCTGCCGCGCCGCGGTGGCGTCGCAGGCTCGCCCAACAATGCCCTGGACTGCGCCTGCGGCCTGCACCATGACGGGCCGGCCCTGCGGTCCGAGTCGTGTGCGGGGTGCAGGCTACGGGCGGTCAGGCGCTCCCGGCCGTCTGCTTTCCCTGCAGTTCCTCCTGGTCGGCCAGCAGCCCGTCGAGGACGTTCAGGGCGCGCCAGGTCCGGGTCATCCCGAAGGTCGCGGTGGCTCGGACGGCGGCGCGGACCTCATAGGGCGTCGCCCCTGCTCGCAGCGCGCGGCCGATGTGGACGCGGAAGCTCTCCTGGAGGGTCTGGTAGAGGACGTCCACCGTCATCGTGGCGAACGTCCTCTCGCGGAGGCTGATCCGGGACATGTCGGCGCGCATCCGTGACTGCAGGTCCATGTAGTCGGCGAAGCCCGGGTCGAGGGCGCGCACCTCAGCGCGCGTCGGCGCAGGGATAGGACTGCCCGTACCGTCCGCGTTCACTGGGTGGCCCTGGCCGGTCGGGCCGGGCAGGCCGTGTTTGCGCTCGATCTCAGCCAGCCGCTCCAGCGCGGCCAGCGCCGCCGGATAGCCGCTGTCGTAGGAGATGAAGCGGAGCAGCTCGCGCAGGTCGTCGGCGTCGAGGCCGTTGTCCAGGGCGGCCCGCACGTGCAACTCGTAGGGCATCCCGAGGATCTGTTCGCAGACGTCGGCAACGAGGCTGAGCAGGATCCGCTCCCGCGGCGTCAGTTCCTCTCCTTCCCCGGCGAGTTGGAAGCTCGCGGCGGCCATCTCCGCGAACACCGGGTCCAGTTCCTTGACTGTGGCCTGGGTGGGCAGCGTCATGGTGCATCCCCTTAAGTTAACGGCTGTAGGGCTACGACTGTAGCCCTAAGGACTGTCCCATTACAATGCCGGATCATGGATGCCAGCACGCCGGCCCGAAAAACCGCCCGCGCCGCGCCGCGCGGCCGTAACCCGCGCGGCCAGGGTGAGCGGCTGCGCGCCGAGATCGTCGATGCGGCGCTGCGGCTGCTCGACGAACTCGCCGACGACCAGGCACTGTCGCTGCGCGCGGTCGCCCGCGAGGTGGGCATCGCGGCAACCTCCGTCTACATCCACTTCGCCGACCGCGACGCGCTGGTACTGGCCGCGCTGGAGCAGTGCCATGCGGGCCTGCTGCGCGCGGTGGACGACGCGGAGTCGGGCGCCGCCGACCCGGTGGCCGCGTTGCGCGCCCGTACAGCGCTGCTCGGCGCGTGGTCCCGCGAACACCCGGGGCTGTACAAGGTGCTGCACGAGAGCACCCTCAACCGGCGCACGGACATGTCCTTCAGAAGTGAGATGGCCGAGCGCACGACCGCGACGATCCGCCGCTGCATGGACGCCGGGCTGGCACCCCGCGACGACGCGGAGACCGTCTCCCTGGACCTGCGCACGGCCGTCCACGGCGCAGTCTCGACACGCGTCAACCAGCCCGAGCTGCCCTGGCCCCCACTGGAGGAACAGGTGGACCGGTTCCTGGTGAAACTGGTCGGCGTCCCGCCCGCTTAGAAGTGACGGTGGCGGGGTGCGCGGCGAAATGGCTCGGTGCTGTGCCACGGGTGACCGATCCAGGCAGGCCTGGCTCCGCGCTCCGGACCCGGCGCAGGTCTTGATCGCGTCCTGGGCGAGCCGCTGGCGTAAGGCGGAGGCCGGGGCCGGAGATGCAGCGTGCGGTGAGCTTCCGCAGCCAGTTTCGGGACGAGGCTTCTGACCGGGCCAGACAGCGAAACGCTGCTGGAGTCAGTACTCCGGCCGTAGATCGTGATCTCCATGCCCGCGCGGCTTATCACTGGCAGCGGCAGGCCCGGGCCAGCCGCTGCCAGTGGGGCGGGTCATGGATGGGCGGGCGGCGAAGGGTGTTTTCCCGGCCTTGGCATCCAACTCGGCGCCCGGGTGCTCGCCGAGATCGGAGACGACCGACAACGGTTCCCTGACGCGCGCGGTCTGAAGGCATACGCCGGCGCCTCACCCATCCGCCGTGAGCAGGGCCGAAGCCGGGACGCAGCACCGGATACACAGAACTCGCGGGGTTGTTCCGCCGGGCGGTGGTGGACGTCAACGAGGAACGTTTGCTTCGTGAACTGACCCCGGCGGGCGGCCCGTGTCTCCCGCCCGAAGTCCAGCTCCAGGCGGGGTCGGCAATGAACTACCTGATCGCCCCCGCGCAGCGCGACGGCGACCTCCGAACCGATGTCACGATGGGCGACGTGGAATTGCTGCTGACCCACGCGCCCACCGCCCAAACACCTCTGTGGAAGTGGCGCTGCGCCGTCAGGTGGTTTTGACGGCGAGGAGGATTCCCACGCTGATGAGCCAGAGGTTGGTGCTGACGAGGAACACCCTCTCGAACAGGCCGAAGACCTTTCGCAGGCGGGGGAGCAGCGTCACGACCAGGAGGACGAGCGACACCAGGGCGATCTCGCGGAGAGTGGACAGGAGTCCGTGCGCGGACTGCCAGGGCGCCAGCGGTTCCAGCCGGGATGTCATCCCGGAAATCGCCGCGTAGGTGAACGCGAACGCGGCGATGGCGAAAAGGTAGTGCAGGCGACCGGTGTTGGTGAGTTTCTCGCCTTCCAGGTCAGTGGGGAAGAGGGCCATGCCCAGACGCATGAGCGGAACCAGGTAGAGGAAGACGAGCTGGCTCACCGCGAGCGGCGGGGCACCCGGCTCAAGGGTGAGGCCGACCGCCAGGAATGCGACGCCCAGCGAGGAGACCAGCAGCCCGAGGCGGAACAGCGAACCGTACTGGCCCACGGCGTAGTCACTGACTGCGTGCCGGACGGGATGGTAGCCGGTGGGCAGCACGTGCAGAGCTACGAAGATTCCCAGATACCCGACTAGCCCGAGGAGTCCGAGAATCGAGAAAGCGAATGCGGTAGCCGTCATTCCGTCATCGTTTCACGCCACGCCTTGGACTTCGTGCAGGGCCAGGTCGGTTGATCGGGTGGAGAAGGAATGACGACCTCTGGCGGGATCGTCGGCAAGGGATCGACTGATCGCCGGGATTGCTCACCAACCCTGGCCGCTACGTCGCCGGGCGCGCTCCTCGGCACCGTGCACAGTGTTCGCCTTCGTATCCGCCCCTCACCATCCCAAAGTGCCACACCTCAAGGATGGCTGTTGCCCCTTCAGATCACGCGCGGAAGCTCGCAGCAGTGCGAGGTACAGCCGTTGGCCGCCCACTCGTAGGCGGTGGCGTCGGCGTACACCGGAAGGTGGACTGGTCGGTGCGGCCCACGATGCACAGTCCTGAGGAGACGCTGCCCGTCATGCGATGCCGGCACGTGTGTCCGGTTCTACGCGGCCGGTGCCGGCATGGCAAGCGGTGCACGAACCTGTGTACCAGGCTGAGCATCTTCATGTGTTACGCCGACGCACACTGAAGGAGGTGGGGCAGCATGCCGCTGCGGGTCGACAGGACGTCGGAGAGCAGGGCCTGGGCTCGTCCTGTGAGTGTCGGCACGGTCAGGTACGCGGACCAGCAACCGGCGGCATCCCATCCGGTCGGGCCCATGCACCAGCCCTCCCGGTCGGTGATCGACAGCCCGGGCCGCAGAGGTTGGTTAGCCGAGGTCGCCGTGGGCGCAGGCCCAGTTGGTGATCGTGGTGTCGATGTCCTTCCCGTAGACCGCGTCGATTGGTCGGGTCAGGCGGCCCTGGCCCATGGACACTCGGTCCGTGGAGTGCTCCGCGAGGTTTGGTGAGCGCGGTCCGCGGGCCGATGTCCGGCGGTGTCGTTGTGCTTGCTGAAGTGGCCGTCCTCGCAAGTGAGTTGACGTCCGAGCCGCCTCGGGAGCCTGGAGGGGGCGGCCT
>NZ_JBHXMF010000022.1:35935-51924 GCF_042721055.1 Streptomyces sp. NPDC058470 | reverse complement strand
GTCGTTGTGTGTGCTGTCGTGGGCGTCCTCGATTGTGGTTTGCCGTCCGCGCCCCCGCTGGCCGACCTCGAGGCCGTGGACGACCGGCACGGCCGAGAGCTCGTCCAAGGTGGCTTGCACCATTGGTCCTTCCTGGACGGGGCTCCGTGGAGGTGTCCACGGTCTGCCAGATCGATTCGGCCGCGGTTCCCGCGGAGGGAGCCACCCACCACATCACCATGCGCTACCCGGAGGAGTCAGAGGGGACGCGGTCGCGCTAGTCCACTCCTCCGGCAAGAGGGTTGCTTCCGGCCTCCGTCCGTGAGGGGTGACGGGCGAGCCGTGTGTTCTGGCGCCGTCGCGACGCGTTCGTGTGCACCCCTTTACTCGATCTGACAAAACATGCATATAGTGTCAGCATGTCAGTCTCCGTCGAGAGCAAGCGACTTCTGATCGCCCGTGCCGCCCTGGGTGTCTTTGTGAGATACGGCTACCGCCGCACCTCCATGGACCTCCTCGCCCAAGCAGCCCGCATGTCCCGGCCCGCCGTCTACCAGCACTTCAAGAACAAGCAGGAGATCTTCCTCGCCGCAGCGACCCTCGTCACCGAGCAGATCACCACTGCGGCGCGCGAAGCAGGCGCGGGAGACCAACCCGCCGCGGAGCGGATCTACCGCGTCCTGGCCGTGAAGCTGAACGCGTTCTCCGACGCCGCCCCGGCCGAGTTCCACGCCGACCTGTTCACCGAGGCCGCAGACATCGCCCCTGACCTCGTGCAGTGCTTCGAAGAGGACTACCGGAATGTCATCGAGGCCGCCCTGATCGACTGCGCCGAACTCGACCTGCTCGAAACCGTGCTGCCCGCCCGCGACTGCGCCGCACTCCTGCTCGACGCTCTCAAGGGCATCACCCAGACCCAGCACGACGTACAGGCCAAGCGCACCCGTCTCCTCCAGCTGGCCGAGCTCACCGTCCGCGGCCTCACCGGCACGTCCCAGGAGTCCTCCGCATGTTGACCTCAGTCCTGAGTTTCCTCGCCGGGGTTTTGGCCGCCAACGCCACGCCGCACTTCGTCAAGGGCATCACCAAGGAGCGCTTTCCCACTCCGTTCGGCGACGGCCCCTTGATCAACCTGGTGGCCGGGTGGGGCATGTACGTCCTCACCGCCCTGCTGGCCGCCACCGCCGACATGACCGAACGCCCCCTGCTCGCCTTCACCGCCGCAGCCCTCGGTGTACTCGCCATGGGCGTCTTCCATGCCACCATCGGCGCTTTCGGTAAGGGGCGGGCACCCGCGTAGAACGCATCGATATCCCGGGGAGCGATTTCCGGTCGCGGGGGCATGGTCGTGCGCGGACGGCAATCTGTACTCGGTGTACGCCTCGCCCGGGCTCAAGGTCCCCGCCTGCTTCCGGACTACTGCCCGGCGGCTTGACGCCATGGTCGCAGCGCCAGTTCCGTCGCCTGCCGCAGCCGCGCCCGCAGCTGGTCGGCGTCCGTGCCCTCGGTGTCGTTCTCGTCCATGAGCGCGTCGAGTGCGCCACTCACCGCTCCGGTCAGCCCCCCGGCGAGCGCCGCCGCAGTCACCCGGTCCAGTTCGTCGGGGAAGGCTGTGTGCAGTTCGCGGGCGATCTCCCGCTGGGCCGCGAGCTGGACCTGCAGCGCCTTGCCGCGTACCGCGGGGACGGTGTGGAACAGCCGCATCCGCACGTTGGCCATCGGGCTCACCATGTCGGAGTCGCTCTCGGCGATGCTGTCCAGCGCCCGCAAGAGCACGTCCACGGGGCCCTCGGCGGGGTCGCGGTCGGTGATCGCCGCGATCGTGGACCGCGCACGTGCGTCGCTGTCGGGGAAAAGGATGTCTTCCTTGCCGGCGAAGTACCCGAAGAAGGTCCGGGTGCCGATCTCCGCCGCCGCGGCGATCTCGGCGACGGTCGTCTCGTCGTACCCCTGGCGCTCGAACAGCTCCGCGGCCGCGTCGATCAGCGCCCGGCGCGTGCGCGCCCGCTTCCGTTCCCGCAGGGAGGGCTCCGGAGTGACGGTTTCATGTCTGGCCATGACGTAGAGATTAGTGCATTGACGGCTAAGTTGCACTCGATGCAGACTTGCACCAGATGCAGAGTTGTTGCTGGGTTGCAGAGGAGATCGCTATGGATGTTCACGCCAAGACCGTTCTTGTCACGGGTGCCACCGGGAATCAGGGTGGCGCGACCGTCCGTCACCTACTTGCTGCGGGCTGGCGGGTCCGTGCCCTCGTCCGGGACGACCGCGCCCCGGCGGCCGCAGCGCTCGCCGCTGCCAGGGCCGAGCTCGTCCGCGGCGACCTGGACGACCGCGCCTCCCTCGATGTGGCGGTCCGCGGCGCGTACGGCGTCTACAGCGTCCAGTCGGCCAACGACAACGAGATCACTCAGGGCAGGAACGTCGCGGACGCCGCTACGGCCGCGGGCGTGCGGCACTTGGTGTACTCGTCGGTCGGCGGCGTCGAAAGCCAGAACCGGTTCTACGTGGAGCAGGGCTGGGGACCCATCGACAAATGGCAGATCGAGGAGCACATTCGCGACCTGGGCGTGCCGATGACGATCCTGCGCCCGGCCGGGTTCATGGAGGACTTCACCAGCCCGGCGCGGTTCTTCCGGAACGGTTCGCTCGACGTGCCGTGGCGCGATGAACTGGTCATGCAGCTCATTGCCATCGACGACATCGGTGTGTTCGCCGCGCTGGCTTTCGCGGAACCAGACGCCTACCTGGGCAAGGCCATGGAGATCACCGGCGACAGGCTGACGGCCCCGCAGATCGCCGACGCGCTGAGCACGGCGGCCAACCGCCCGATTCCGCACACCCGGGTTCCACTGAAGATCCTCTGGGAGCACCAGCCCGAGGCGGCAAAGGTCTTCACCTGGGCGAACGAGACCTACTACGACACCGACCTCGTACCGCTGCGCGCGGCCCACGCCGACCTGATGGACTTCAGCAGCTGGTTGGAACGATCGGGCAAGGAGCGCCTGTTGACACAACTGGACCCCCTGCCGGTGTGACCGGTCACCCGCTCCCGTCGGAGAGCTTCCGTGGTCAGCCGGCGTAGACGCGCTGACAGATGTGTTCGGCCACCATGATGACGGTGGCCTTGGTGGTGGAAGAGGGGACCTCGGGGATGATCGACGCGTCGGCGACCCGCAGCTCGCTGACGCCCTTGACGGCGCCGACGGAATCGACGACGGCCCAGGGATCGCCGGGGCCGCCCATCGGCACCGTGGAGGTGGAGCGGCCGTAGACGGCGGGATCCGCGGAGATGGTCCGGGACAGGATGTCGTGTAGAGGCATCCCCGCCGTGTCGGTCCTCAAGGTCCCCGTGACCGCGCTACCGGTCCCGGCCGCCCCTCAGCTCAGGCGGGCTCGCAGGAGGCAGAATTCGTTGCCCGCCGTGGCACACAGGGGTGAACGGCTTCTTGTCAGCCGAACACCTTGAACTCGTATCAGCCGAAGACCTTGAACTCGTAGACGCGGGTGGCGGGGTCGGTCGTCTGGGTGGGAGTGGTGACGTTCAGCCGGACATAGCGGGCAGAGGTGCCGGTGAGAGTGTGTGTGGTGACGCCGGCGGTGTTGGCGGTGGCCTGGGCGACGGTGGTCCAGGTGCTTGCGTTGGTGGAGACCTGCACGGTGTACGCCCGGGTGTTGTAGGACGCGGCCTCACCGCCCGCGCCGGCGTGGTCGATCTCAAGGCCGGTGAGGGAGTGGGCGGAGCCGAGGTCGACTGTGAGCTGCGACGGGGAGGTGAGGGAGCAGAACTTGTCGCTGTTCCCGCCGCTCACCGTGCCGTTGACGGCCTTGGCGGCGGTCTCGTTGCTGTTGCAGGAGGTGCTGCCGGTGGCGCTCTTGCCGAGAGCGAGGTTGGTGGGGCCGGTGCCACCGCCCATCGCGGCGCTCACCGACGCGGCCCACTGCCAGGGTGCGCTGGTGCCGCCGGGCAGGGAGTTGAAGTACTCCCAGCCGGAGACGCCGCCGAAGGCGGGGTACCTGGCGGTGAGCGTGGCGAGGGTGCTGTTCAGAACGCTGGGATCGACGTAACCGCTGCCGCAGTTGGCCGGATTGGTGAGGGTGCCCGCGACGACCCGGTCCGCGGGGATCACGCCGCGGTTGATGATTGCGTCGTAGCCGCTGGTGGAGCTCAGCGAGCCCCAGCCGCAGTAGAACTGCGCGTTGAACCAGGCGATGGAGCTTGCGCGGTCGCGATAGAGCTGGTCGTAGCTGAAGCCGGAGAGGTTGCCGCCCCCGCTCAGCGCGGTGGCGACGGGGGCCAGGGTCACGATGAAGCCGGCGCCGAAGTCGGTGTGGAGCTGGTCGATGAGCCGCTCCACGCCGGCCAGGGACATGGACTCCTCGACGTCCAGGTCCAGGCCGTCGAGGTGGTAGGTGGACACCACATTCTTCAACAGCGGGTAGTAGGTGGTGAAGTTGGTGTCCAGGCGCTGAAAGCTGCCCTGGGCGGCCCCGCCGACCATGCCGATCGCGTGCACGCCCTTCGCCTGCATCGCGGCGACGTCCGTCCACATCTGGTTGAACATCGCGTTGCCGGGCGGGTTGTCGTTCAGATGGACCGACAGGTCGCTGTTGAGATGGATGGCGCCGATCAGCAGGTCGGTGACGCCGGTGTTGTTGTTGGTCAGGCCCAACGGGGAGACGTAGGACCCGTTGGAGTACTGCGTCTGGTAATAGACCACGACCCGCTTGCTGCTTGCCGCAGCCGCGGGTGTCCCGGTGCCGAACAGGACGGTCGCGGCTGCGACCAGTCCGGCCACCATGTGGACGAGTGTTCTCCTGACAGTCATGCCTTGGCCTCCTTGGCCCCGCGGGCGGGGGGCGGTCGCGGTGACGACCACAGCAGCCCCAGCCCCGATGACAATGTTGTCATGGACACTCCGACGTTGTCAGAGGTCATCCGGCTGGTCGATTCGTCTACGTGTTTCAGGGGGCGGGGGTACTCCCGTACTGCCGCCGTGTGTTGAACCTGTGAAGCCGGTTGTCGGAGCCGTCCTGTCGCGGCAGCCCCCCAATAGCTCGCGCTTCACAGGAAGTTGCCAGGTCGAGCGGAAGAGAAGTCGCTTGGTCCAGACCTATTGCGGACTCTGCGCTTCCGCAGTTCAATCCCCCACAGACCACAAACCGCATGCAGTAGTGCTCGGCGTGGTGTGCGCCTGGACGGGCCCGCACCCTCCCCACCGCAAGCCTGCGCAACAGAGCGGAAATCTTTGCACGAACTTTCGGGCCCTTGCGCCCGAGTGCGGGTCAGGGACGCTGAGTTCAGCTGTTGAACATCGGAGTCGACCATGGGTGTGTCACGTCGTACGTTCCTGGCCACGGCAGTCGGCGGTTCGGCCGCCGCGGGGCTGTCCGTGCTCGGCCTGGCCCCGGCCGCGTCGGCGGCGAGCCCGCCGGGCGACGTGGTGGGAAAGGTCACGGTCGGCTACCAGGGCTGGTTCGCGTGCATCGGGGACGGTGCGCCGATCAACGCCTGGTGGCACTGGGCCCCCAACTCCGGTCAGGCGCCGTCCCCTTCTAACAACGGCATCAAGTGCTGGCCGGACGTGCGCGAGTACACCAGGACGTACCAGACCGGTTTCGCCGCGCTGGGCAACGGCGGCCCCGCGACGCTCTTCTCGTCGTACGACCAGCAGACGGTGAACACACACTTCCTGTGGATGCAGCAGAACGGCATCGACACCGCGGCCCTGCAGCGGTTCAACCCCAACGGAGCCGAGGGCCCGACCCGCGACGCGATGGCCACCAAGGTGCGCAGCGCCGCGGAGGCGTACGGCCGGAAGTTCTACATCATGTACGACGTCACCGGCTGGACGAACATGCAGTCCGAGATCAAGACGGACTGGACCAACAAGATGAAGGCGCACACGGCGTCTTCGGCATACGCCGTCCAGAACGGCAAGCCGGTCGTCTGCATATGGGGCTTCGGCTTCAACGACAGCAACCACCCGGCCACCGCGGCCGCGGCCCTGGACGTGATCAACTGGTTCAAGGCACAGGGGTGTTACGTGATCGGCGGCGTGCCGACCTGGTGGCGGACCGGCACCAGCGACTCCAGAGCCGGGTTCCTCGACACCTACCACGCCTTCAACATGATCTCCCCGTGGATGGTCGGCCGGATCGGCAACGTCGGCGACGCCGACAACTTCTACAACGTGGCCACCGTGCCCGACCTCGCCGACTGCGCCGCGCGCGGCATCGACTACCAGCCGTGCGTCCTGCCCGGCGACGTTTCGGCACGGCAGCGGGCGCACGGCGACTTCATGTGGCGGCAGTTCTACAACATGGTCCGCGCCGGGGTTCAGGGCATCTACATCTCGATGTACGACGAGTACAACGAGGGCAACCAGATCGCCAAGACCGCCGAATCCCAGGCCTGGACACCGAGCAACGGCGGCATGCTGGCCCTGGACGAGGACGGCACCGCCTGCTCCTCGGACTACTATCTGCGGCTCACCGGTGACGGCGGGAGGATGCTCAAGGGCCAGATCGCCCTCACCGCCACCCGTCCCACCCAGCCCATGGTCTCCGGCACCCCGCCGGGTGTCGGCTCGGTGATCTCGCTGAAGGCGCTGGCCAACAACCTCTACGTCTGCGCGGACAACACCGGGACGTCCCCGCTGATCGCCAACCGTACGAGCGCGGGCGCATGGGAGCAGTTCACCCTCGTCGACGCGGGCAACGGCAACGTCGCCCTGCTCGCCCACGCCAACAACCAGTACGTCTGCGCGGACAACACCGGGACGTCCCCACTCATCGCCAATCGCACGGGCGTGGGCACGTGGGAAAGCTTCCAGCTGATCAGGAACGCCGGCGGCACGGTCAGCCTCAAGGCGCTGGCCAACAGTCTCTACGTCTCCGCGGACAACACCGGGACGTCCCCACTCATCGCCAACCGTACGGCCATCGGCACCTGGGAGCAGTTCACGATGACCACCGCGTAGTCCTCCCCGGGGCAGGGCGCTCCGGAACCGGTGACGGCGTCCCGGTGGGACCGCCGGTACGCGGAACGGCGCCACCGGTTCCGGAGGGTCGGGTGGCCCATCGCGGGTCCATGGATGGGCAGTTGGGTTCAGCAGACGGCGAGGCGTGCGACCAGGGAGTCGTTGATCTCGCCGGCTCGGATGGCCGTGGTGGACAGAGGGCGAGGTCAGTCCGTGGGTGTGCTCGGTGCCGCCTTGGAGGTAGATGCCGGCGGTGACCTCCGGCGCGACCTCGACACGGTGGTCGCGGCCGACCCGGACGGCGTCGCCGTCGTCGTCGCGCAGGCAGTACTTGGCGGATTCGCCCAGCAGGGTGCCGATGTCCTGGGGGCGGTATCCGGTGGCGTGGAAGAGGAGGTCTGCCTCCGGGATCTGCCGCTCGCCGGTCGGCAGGAACTCCACCGTGACGTCGAAGCGGTTGTCCAGGACGCTCACGTCCCGGATGCGGGAGACGTTGAGGAAGCGCAGCCGCTCGTGGTCCTGCACCTTCTCGCGGTAGGCCGTCGCGTACAGGGCTTCGATGAGATCCATGTCGACGACCGAGTAGTTGGTGGAGCGGTGGTAGTCGACGAGTGACTGCTTCACCTCGGACGGATCCCGGAAGGAGACGTCGACGGCCTCGGGGTCCAAGATCCGGTTGGCGAAGGGGCTGTCGGCGGCCGGTGTGTAGCCGTACCTGGCGAACACCGCGCAGATCTCGGCCTCGGGGAAGGCGCGGTGCGGGTAGCCGACCGCTTCGGCGGCGCTCTGGCCCGCGCCGAGGATTACGGCCCTGCGCAAGGGGGCGCCCGAGGCCTGGAGTTCGGCGGTGCCGAGCGGCAACGCGTCGGCGACCTCGTCGTCGGACGCGGCGGCCATCGCGCCTTCGGCGCCTTCGATGGCGCCGATGTTCTCCCCGAGCGTGCCGTCGAAGAGGGCGGCGTCGTGCGCGGCGACCAGTACGGCCGTCCGCAGCTCCGCCGGGTCCAGGTCCGGCAGGGGTACGCCGTCCAACTCGACGACTCCCGAAGCCGGGTCCTCGGTACGGCCGAGGCAGCGCAACAGGCCCCGGCGGCGGCTGGATCAGTGCTGGCGACCCCGAGGAGCTCGCCGGGTGCCACCGTCAGGTCGATCTCGCGCAGCTCGCCCAGGCTGACCCCGCGCAGCCGCCGGCCCCCGAGCACCGGGTCCGAAAGACGCCGGTCGCCGGAAGTGACGTCGGGCGGGGTGCCGAGCATCTCGGCGATGCGCGCGGCCGAGGCCCGGCCCTGTGCGAACTCGGCGTTCACCCAGGCGAGTACCTCCAGCGGCCCGAGCAGGAACAGCGCAAGGCCGACCGCCGACACCAGCTGACCCAGCGTGATGACGTCCTGCAGGGCCAGTCGTCCGCCCGCCAGGGCCACCAGCGCGATGAAGCCGCCGGTCAGCGCGAGCACGACCCCGCTCTGCCAGGCCTCGGCGCGGGCGGCGCACAGCGTGGCGGCCAGCGAGTCGCGGCTGGTGCGCCGGTAGCGGTCCACGGCCCGTGGCCTGGGCGCCGATGCCCGTGAGTGCCCGGAGCCCGGCCACCAGATCGGCCGCGACGCCGGAGGCATGGGCGGCCCGCTCCTGCTCGGCCTCGCTGCACCGTTCCAGGGGCTTGCTGAGTAGATGCTCCAGTCAGAGCAGCACGGGCGTGCCCAGCAGCACCACCAGACCGAGCGGCACCGAGACCACCAGCAGGGGGACGGCGCCGACCGCCAGCCCGACGAAGGCCGAAATCCCGAGCATCACGGCCATGTTGACCGCACCGACCCGTTTGGCGTCCTCGGTGGCGATGTCCGCCGGCGCACCCGCCAGCCGCCCGTTCTCCGCGCCGCCCCGGGGATCGAGTACGCGCCGCACAAGCTCGACTCGCAGTCGGTGCGCCGCCATTTCGGCCGCGCGCTCTCCGGCGCGTGCCCCGAAGCGGAAGCTGAAGGACAGTCCGACATACACGACGGCGAGCACGACGAGCCGGCGCACCAGTGCGTTGGTGTCCCCCTCGGCCACGGCCTGGTCGATCACCAGGCCGATCAGTACCGGAACCAGGGCCTCCCCGAGCTGGTGACCGGCCCCCAGCAGGGCCCCGACGGCGACGTCCCGCCGCTGCCCCCGGACGGCTCCCGCCAGGACATCCCGCCCTCGCGGTTCCCCTGGCCCCATCGGCCCACTCTCCGGAACCAGCCACCATGAATTTAAGTAAGGCCGGGAGTGTTGTGGTCGAGGTTACGAGGGCGAGCCCGGGGCCGACCGCGCGGCTGCCGGGCCCCGGTCGGGCCTGCCGTCGGAGGGCGAGTCGTGTCCCCGGTCGGTACTGTCGGAGGTGATCGCCGCTCGCTCTCCGTGTCCGGCTCCCGGACCGGGACGGCCGAGCGGAGGGAGGCGGACTGCCGTGACCGTGATCTCCGTGAAGTCCACGCCGGTGGGCGACGGACTCGTGCTCCCCTACGCCGAGGCCGGCTACCCCGATGGCACGCCGGTGGTCTTCGTGCACGGGCTCTCCGATTCCTGGTGGTCCTTCGAACCCCTCCTGCGGCGTCTCCCGGCCTCCCTGCACGGCTACGCGCCCACCCAGCGCGGTCACGGCGACGCCGACCGTCCCCCCGACGGCTACACGCCGGAGGACTTCGCCGCCGACCTCGTGGCCTTCCTCGACGCCGTCGGAATCGACCGCGCCCTTCTCGTCGGATCCTCCAGCGGTGGCGTGCAGGCCCGGATCGTCGCGGGCAGCCACCCCGACCGCATCGAGGGACTGGTCCTGCTCGGCGTCCCCGCCACCCTTGCCGATAAGCCGGTGGCGCTGAGGGCGCAGGAAGCCCTGGCCGGCTTCTCCGACCCCGTTCCCCGCCAGTTCGTCGAGGACCTCATGGCCGCCACGGTGGCCGACGGGGTCGCCAGGGGACTCGTCGAGACCATGATCGAGGAGAGCCTGAAGGTCCCGGCCCGCGTCTGGCAGGAGACCCTCCGCGGCCTGCTGGAGGCCGATCTCTCCGCGACCCTCGCCGGCATCCTGGTACCGACCCTCGTCATCTGGGGCGACCGGGACGAAATCCTCCCGCGCGGCGACCAGCAGATCATCCTGGACGCCATCTTCGGAGCACGCCTCCTTGTCTACGAGGGTGCGGGCCACGTCGTCCACTGGGAACAGCCCGAGCGGGTCGTCGCCGACCTTGCCGATTTCGCCGCTCGTATCGCCCGTCCCGGCCCCGCTCCATTTCCGAATTCAGGGAATTAACGTTCCAGATTCGACTGATCGCCCGGAGTCACCCAATGGGAGAATGGGTTTTGGTGGCCTCGTGCGGGGAATCGGAATTTCAGTGCTTCGGACAGGAGGCACGTCCGTGGGTGCCGGTGAGCCAGGCCGCGGGTGGTTTCCCTTCCGGCCGGTAATGCGCGCCCTCCCACGGTGACTGTCCACTCAGCACCCCATGAGGGAGTTGTGAGCGCCATGCCCGTTGTCCCGGTCAGCACGAAGCACCATCCCCATGATGACGCCCCCGACACCGCCGCGGCCTTCGCCCGGCTCTCCGCTCTGCCCGACGGGCCCGAGCGGCAGGCACTGCGCGACGAACTCGTCGAATCCTGGCTGCCCATGGCGCGGCGCGTCGCGAGCCGGTTCCGAGGCAGGGGCGAGAACGTCGAAGACCTGAACCAGGTGGCGGCCCTGGGACTGGTCAAGGCGGTCGACCGCTACGACCCGGCACTGGGCAACGCCTTCGAGAGCTACGCCGTGCCGACCATCACAGGCGAGATCAAACGGCACTTCCGTGACCACATGTGGGTCCTGCACGTGCCCCGCCGCGTCCAGGATCTGCGCAACCGGGTGCGGGCCGCCCTCAAGGACCTGGTGCAGACGATCCCCGGCCGACGGCCCACCGTCACGGATATCGCGGAATACACGCACCTGAGCGAGGACGAGGTACGCACCGGCCTGGAGGCCCTCGACTGCTTCGCCGCGCTCTCGCTGGACGCCGAACTGCCGGGCAGCGAGGACGGATACGACCTCGCCGACACCCTCGGCGAGCCCGACGCCGGCTTCGACCTGGTCATCGACCGCGAGGCCGTGAAACCCGTGCTGCGCACACTCCCCGAACGCGACCGGACCATCCTCTACCTGCGCTTCTTCGGCGGGATGACGCAACTCGGCATCGCGCAGGAACTCGGCATCTCGCAGATGCACGTGTCCAGGTTGCTCAGCGGTTGCTGCGCCACACTGCGCGAGCAGGTGGGGACCGACGCGGCCCAAGCGCCGTCGCACGAGGGCGGCCGGGCGAATACGCCAGGCCGCCCCTGAACACTGCGGTCACGCCGCTGTCGTCACCGCCGCCACCGCGGGCGTCCGCAGGGTACGCCGGGCCGTGAACAGACTGGTCCCCAGTGTGACCGCCGCCGCGATCGCGACGATGGTGAGCCAGATACCGAGGCCCTGGTCCGGCCAGGCCGCGTCCGTGCGGACCATGGTGAAGGGGAGAAGCCCGGCGAGCCCGGCCACGGTGCCGAGGACGACACCGGTCACCGTCACGAGCGTGCCCTCCACCCCGAGCATTCCGAGCACCTGGCCCGGCGTCGCACCGGCCAGCCGCTGCTGGCCGAACTCCCGGCTGCGGTAGGTCGTCGCCGCGTACAGGGAATTGATCAGCATGATGCAGGAGAAGACCACGATGATGCCGACGACCACGAGGTTCAGGGTTTCGAGATTCTTCGCGTCGATGGTCTTCGGAATGCCCGAGGCCTTGATCGCGTCGCTTTCGACCGCCTGCATATAGAGGGTTGCCGTCGCCATACCGGTGAAGAGGATCAGCGGCATCAGGACCCCGGACAGCTCGGCGGCCCGGCGCCGCATGTTCCGTACGGCCAGATAGCCGCTCGGGCTCGTCAGTGCGAGCCGGTCGAGCAGGCCTTTCAGCAACTGCGGTGAGAGCAGCGCGAACCCCACGGACAACAGGATCGCCCCGTACGCGGGCGCAGCCATCAGCGCGGCGTCCGTCGAGGAGAACCCGAAGGTGGACAGGACCGCGAGGCCACCGACGGTCAATGCGGCGTAAGCGAAGAACCTCCTTACGCCGCCCCGGGGTTGACGCCGGTGCGTCGCCCGCCGCACCGCGAGGAACGCAGCGCCCGCCGCAGCGAGCACCGTGATCCAGATGCCCGACATCAGCGCGACGGGACCGAAGGCGTAGTCCACCGACCGGGCTACCTGGCCGCTGTCGTGGAACACGTCCAGCAGGGCCGTCCCGCCGAGCATCGCCGGACCGATCGCCAGCACCGCGCCCACCAGCGCGACCAGCACCGACTCGCCGACCACCATCCGCTTGATCTGCGCGGGAGTCGCCCCCGAGCAGCGCAACAGCTCGATCTCATCGGCGCGTTGACGGACATTGACCGTCAGCGTGGAGGCGACCGCGAAGAACACCAGCAGGGAGCCGTAACCGCCGACGACGCTCGCCGCCGTGGTCAGCGACTCCGCGCTCACGGAGTCGACGCCCGGCTGCCCCGCCGTGTCGTGCATCGCGTTGAAGGTCATGATGATCGCCGCGCCGAGGAAGGCGGACAGCAGCGTCGAGGTGAAGCGCCCGGGGCGCTGCCGAATGGAACGCAAGGCCAGAGCGAACATGGCTCACACCCCCACCGTGGTGTCGTCACCCAGGTGCGCAAGACGCTCCGCCACGGCGTCGGCCGTCGGCGCGTGCATCCCGCCCGCCAGCCGACCGTCCGCGAGAAACACCACGTCGTCGGCGTACGACGCGGCGACCGGGTCGTGCGTCACCATGACGACGGTCCTGCCGTGCACCCGTACCGCCTCCTGAAGCAGCCGCAGCACATCCCGCGCACTGCGCGTGTCCAGCGCCCCGGTCGGCTCGTCCGCGAAGATCACCCGCGGCTCGGTGACCAGCGCACGGGCGATCGCGACGCGCTGCCGCTGACCTCCGGATAGCTGGTCGGGCAGGTGGCCGAGCCGGTCGCCGAGACCGACAGCCGTCAGCGTCTCCTGGGTCCGCTTGCGGTCGACGCGCCGCCGGGCCAGCTTGAGCGGCAGCACCGTGTTCTGGGCGACGGTCAGCGTCGGCAGCAGGTTGTACTGCTGGAAGACGAACCCGATCCGCCTGCGCCGGAACCTCGTCAGCTCCGCCTCGCTGCCGCCCGTCATCTCCGCGCCGTCGACCATCACGATCCCGGAGTCGGCCCGGTCGAGCCCGGCCGCGCACTGCAACAGCGTGGACTTGCCCGACCCCGACGGCCCCATGACCGCGGTGAAGGTACCCCGGGCCAGCGTGAGCGTCACCCCGTCCAGCGCGGTCACGGCATTCTCCTCGGCCCCGTAGGTCTTGGTGACCTTGACCAGCCGCAGAGCCTCCGGGGCGGGTCCCGAGTCGTTCGTACGTCGCGCGGTGCTGCGAAACATCGTCATCACCCTCCGTGCGGCACACCCTGTGCCTCGCCCATGACGCTACGGAGAGCCGGGCCGGACCACATTGGGCGCAGAACCCGTATGCCGGGGTGTACCCAGCGACACCCCGTACGGGTCACCACAACGCGCCGACCCCCTTGCGGGACAGGTGCAATGGACAGGTGACCGCGCCCCCGGACGACTGCCTCGCGCGCAACGAGTGGATCTGCGGTGAGTATCTGAGCACCCGCCGACAGATCCTCATCGACGCCGTGGTCCAGCACCTCCAGCTGACCTCGCTCGCGGTGCTCATCGCCGTCGTCGTCGCCGTACCGCTCGCCGTCCTCGCCCGCCGCTGGGGCTGGGCGGCGGGTCCTGTCCTCGCCGTGACGACGATCCTGTACACGATTCCGTCACTGGCGATGTTCTCGCTGCTCCTGCCCGTGTACGGACTCTCGGCGGCGCTCGTCGTCGCGGGCCTCGTCCTCTACTCGCTGACCCTGCTCGTACGGAACATCCTCGCGGGCCTGCGCGCGGTACCCGAGGACACCCGGCAGGCCGCGCGCGGCATGGGGTACGGCCCGATCCGGCTGCTGCTCACCGTGGAACTGCCCCTCGCCCTGCCCGCCGCCATGGCCGGCCTGCGGATCGCCATGGTCTCGGCGGTGTCGCTGGTGACGGTCGGGGCGATCGTCGGCTTCGGCGGGCTCGGCAACCTCATCTACGCGGGCATGAACACCTACTTCAAGGCCCAGGTGCTGACCGCGTCCGTGCTGTGCGTCGTCATCGCGGTCCTCGCCGACCTCCTGCTCCTCGGCGTGCAGTGGCTGATCACCCCCTGGGTAAGGGCGGCTCGCGGATGAACACACTGACGGACGCCTGGGACTGGCTCACCGACTCCGCGCACTGGGCGGGCGCCGACGGCATCTGGCACCGGCTCGGCCAGCACCTCGTGCTGACCGTCGTCTGCCTGGTCATCAGCTGTCTCATCGCCCTGCCCGTCGCCCTCGTCCTCGGCCACCTAGGCAAGGGCGGGGCGCTCGCCGTCAACATCTCCAACGTCGGCCGTGCCGTCCCCACCTTCGCCGTGCTGGTGCTCCTGCTCCTCACCCCGGTCGGGAACTGGGGCGAGGGCCCCACCGTCGTCGCCCTCGTCCTGTTCGCCGTACCGCCCCTGCTCACCAACGCGTACGTGGGGATGCGGGAGGTCGACCGCAGCGTGGTGCGGTCCGCGCGCGGGATGGGGATGACCGGGCGGCAGATGCTGTTCCGCGTGGAACTGCCCCTCGCCCTCCCGATGGTCATGAACGGGGTCCGGATCGCCGCGGTGCAACTCGTCGCGACCGCCACCATTGCCGCACTCGCGGGCGGCGGCGGGCTCGGCCGGATCATCACCGCCGGCTTCAACCTGGCGAGTACGCCGCAGGTCGTTGCCGGTGCCGTCCTGGTCGCCGTGTTCGCGCTGATCGTCGAGGGGATCTTCGAGATCGCCGAACGGTTGGCACCGAGTTGGGCGAGGGGTTCACGATGAGACGGCGCCTGGCACTTCTGACGCTGGTCGTGCTGACCGGCTGCACCACCGGCCCGTCCCTGGAGAACCAGGGCGCGGTCACCGCCCCGCCCGGCGACAGCAAACACCTGACCATCGGCTCGGCCGGATTCACCGAGAGCGACCTGCTCGCCCAGATGTACGCGCTGCTCCTGAACCAGGCCGGCTACAAGACCTCGATGCTCACCGTCGCCAACCGCGAACTGTACGAACCCGCCCTGGAATCGGGCCAGATCGACGTCGTCCCCGAATACGCGGCCACCTTCGCCGACTGGCTGAACGCCAAGACCAACGGCACCGACGCACCGCCCGTCGGCTCGCCCGACCTCGACGTCACCATGACCGCCCTGCGCAAGCTGGCCACGCCACGCGGTCTCACCGTCCTCGACGCGGGCAAGGCCGTCGACCAGAACGCCTTCGCCGTCACCGAGGAGTACGCCGCTCAGCACCACCTCAAGACGCTCAGCGACCTGGGGAAGTCCGGCCTGAAGGTGCGGCTGGCCGCGGGCGACGAGTGCGTGCAACGGCCCTACTGCGAACCGGGGTTGAAGAAGACCTACGGCATCGACATCACCGCCGTCGACCCGAAGGGCGTCGGCACCACACAGGCCAAACTGGCCGTGCAGAACGGCCAGGACCAGATGGTGCTCACCACCACGACGGACGCCACCCTTGGCGACTTCGGGCTCGTCCTCCTCGCCGACGACAAACACCTCCAGAACGCCGACTACATCGTCCCCGTCGTCAACCGCTCCCGCGCCGGCAGCGAGGGCGTCACCAAGGCACTCGGCACGCTCAACGACGTACTCACCACTGCTGACTTGGCGTCCATGAATGAAGAGGTGGACAGCTGGAGACGGCTTCCCGAGGACGTGGCGCGGACCTATCTGAAGGAGAAGGGCCTGCTGAAGTGACGGGTTTGTGACGTCGGTTGGCGGACCGGTGCGGTGGTGGGGACGTCGTCCGCGGAGTTGATGAGGTTCGGGGTGTGGCCGAGTCCGAGTCGGCATCCGCGGGGGGACATGCGGTACGCGGGCATGTCCCACCGCGG
>NZ_JBHXMF010000022.1:0-35925 GCF_042721055.1 Streptomyces sp. NPDC058470 | reverse complement strand
GTGGGGTGGTGGGGTCCGCCGCGCGGGTTGTTTTGGGGTGGGGGGTGGGGCCCCCCCCCTGGCCGCACCGGGGGGGGCACACGCCGTCCGGCGTGATGACCCCCGCGGCCAGCCCGATGCCGGTGTGTCATTTTTCGGCGAGGATGGTCTTGCTCTGGCTCTGCATGTCCTTGAATATGCTGTCGCCCTTCTCACCGGCGAAGTACGCCTCGAAGAGCGGCTCGAACGCGGCCTCCAGAGCCGCACCGTTGGTGAGGCTCGGGGCAGGGTAGAGGACCTTGTTTTTGAGCATGTCGGTGAACACCGACAGATCGACGCCCTCGGTCTTGAGAGCCTTCGCCGAGGCCTCCATGGAAGCGGGGATGGACGGGAAGAAGGTGCCGGTCAGGGATGCCTTGGACTGGCAGGCTTCCGAACCCATGTAGGAGACCCACTTCCAGGTCAGGTCGGGGTCCTTGGTGCCGGCCCAGATGTTGTTGCCGTTGGAGTTGCTGAACACGGCACGGGTCTTGCCGTCGGGGCCGAGCACGGTGGGCGCGATGCCGACCTCGAGGTCCGGGATCTTGGTGAAGGTGGATGCCGACCAGGAGCCGCCGGTCTCCATGGCGACCTTGCCGGAGGAGAGCAGGTCGATGTCCGAGACGCTGTCGGTGAACGTCCCGATCGCCGGCGCGTACCCCTTGTCCACGAGGGTGCGGACCCAGTCCATCGTCTTGATGAACGTCGGATCGTCGTAGTTCAGGGTCGTGGGCCAACTCGGCTTGTTGCTCAGCCGCCAGCCGGTGGTGGAGACGAAGGAGCTCCAGGTGGTGTCACCCAGGAAGTCCTTGGCCGCTATCTGACCGAAGCCGTATGTCTCGACGTGCTTCTTGTCGAAGCCGGGTTCGTCGCCTCGCCGGCCACCGGTGTCCAGCGTCAGGTGCGCGACCAGCTTGCCGAAGGTGCCGCCGTCGTCAGGGTTCCAGTTGAGCGTGTCGACGTCCTCCTTGGTGTATCCCGCCTGGGTGAGCATGTCGGCGTTGTAGTAGATGCCGGTCGCGGCCCAGTCCAGCGGCAGGCCGTACTGCTTGCCGTCGGTGTACTTCCACGAGTCAACGCCGACGGAGAAGCGGGACAGGTCGAAGTTGTCCTTCTTCATGTAGTCGTCCAGCGGAAGCAACTGGTTCTGGTCGGCGTACTCCTGGAAGTACGTGATGCTGTCCTGGAAGGCGTCGGGGGCGTTGCCCGCGACGAATCCGGCGGTGAGCTTCGTGAAGTAGTCCGCGACGGCGTACTGCGAGATCTTCACGGTCACGCCGGGGTTGGCCTTCTCGAAGTCCGTCGCGCAGACCTCGTATGCGGCGGCCTGCTTGTCGTCCCAGGTCCACCAGTTGACGGTCTGGGAACCGGAGCCGGAGCCCGAGCCGGAGGAGCAGGCGGAGACCACGGCGGTCAGGGTGAGGGCAGCGCCCAGCGCCACGACCTTACGAACTCTCATGATTCCTTCTTTCGCTTGACTGGAGCCGTTCGGCTCCTGAGCCCTTACTTGAGGCCGGAGAAGCCGATGGAGTTGACGATGCGTTTGCCGAAGGCGAGGAAGAGCAGCAGGATCGGCAGCGCGGCGATGAGGGCGGCTGCCATCAGTCCGGCCCAGTCGGGGGCGGCCTGCGGCGAGGACTGCTTGAACACGCCCAGTCCGAGGGTCAGCGGCTGCACGTCCTGGGAACTGGTGACGAGCAACGGCCAGAAGTAGTCGTTCCAGGCGTTGACGAACATCAGCAGTGAGACGGTCGCGATCGGCGCGGACGACATGGGCAGGATGATCCGGAAGAAGATCCGCAGTGGCCCGGCGCCGTCGATGATCGCGGCTTCCTCGACCTCGCTGCTGAGCCCGAGCATGAACTGCCGCAGGAAGAACAGCGTGAACGCCTGGAAGAGCCCCCCGGGCAGGATCAGCCCGGCGAAGGAGTTCAACAGCCCGAGGTCTTTGATCATCACGAAGTTCGGCAGCAGCGTAAAGACGGTCGGAACCATCAGGGCGGTGATGAGGATGTTGAAGACGAGATCGCGGCCGCGCCAGTGCAGCCGGGCGAAGGCGTAGGCGCCGGCGGCGGAGAACAGCACGATCAGGAAGGTCTGAGTGGTCGCGTAGACAAGGGAGTTGCGCAGGAACAGGGCGATGTCGAGGGAGGCGCCCGAGCCGCCCTGGGCCTGGGCCTGTGCGGCGGAGGCGAGGCCGAGGGCGCGTTGGAAAGCACCCCAGGTGAAACCGACCGGGAGCGGCGAGGAAGGGTCGGTCGCCAGCAGGTAGTTGTTGGACAGCGCGGTGCGCAGGATCCAGTAGAACGGGAAGAGCGTGAGAGCCATGACGACCGCGAGGTACGTCCACGCCACGATCCGGCCGGGCGAGACTTTGCGGGACCGGCTCGGGGAAACCGGGCGCTGCCCGTTCCGCGTGGGTGCGAGGGTGAAGGCCATGACGGTTTCCTTCAGTTCAGATCGGATTCGTTGGCGCGGGCGAGTCGTAGCTGGGTGAAGGTGACCGTGATGAGCAGGGCGAACAGGGCCAGCGACATGGTGGCGGCGTAGCCGAAGTCGAACTGGCTGAAGGCCTTGTCGTAGATGTACTTCTGGAGCACGTTCGACGCGTGGGCCGGACCGCCCTTGGTGGTGACCTGCACGATGTCGAAGACCTGGAAGGAGTTGATGACGGTCAGCACGACGACCATCGCCAGGATCGGACGCAGCAGGGGCACGGTCAGGCGGCGGAACATCTGCCACTCACTGGCGCCGTCGACCCGGCCGGCCTCGTAGATGGTCGGCGGGATGGTCTGCAGGCCGGCGAAGATCAGCAGGGCGTAGTAGCCCATCCACTTCCAGACGCTGATCGCGGCGATGGCGGGTATCGCCCAGTCAGTGCTGCCGAGGAAGAGGACGGAGTGGCCGGTCAGGCTCTCCAACGCGATGTTGATGATCCCCATCGTGGGGTCGAGCATCCACTGCCACACCAGCGCGGCGATCACGTTGGAGATGAGGAAGGGCAGCAGGATGACGCCGCGCAGTGTCGAGGAGCGGGTGACCCGGTGCAGCACCACCGCCGTCACCAGCGACACCAGCGTGCCGAAGACCACCGACAGAAGTACGAAGTACACCGTGACCCACAGCGACTGCCAGAAGACGTCGTCGTGCGCCATCGTCCGGAGGTTCTCCAGGCCCACCCAGTTCGGCGGGGAGAGGACACGGAAGTCGGTGAAGCTGAGGTAGATCCCGCGGAAGGTCGGATAGGCGTAGAAGACGAGGAAGCCGACGACCGACGGGAAGATGAGCAGCAGCGCGACCGGCAGGTCCCTGCGACGTGCCGCGAACGACCTGGTGGGCGTGGACCGCCGCATCTTCGTGAGTTTGCCGCCCTCAGCGGGCCGGCCGTCCTTCGCGGGATTGCCATCCCTCTTGCTGAGCAGTGAGGTGGCCGTGGTGGCCACCGTGCCGGCCGCGCCGGACGGCGGTGTCACCGGCGTCGTGTGGTTGTCCTTGGATGTGACCACCACGGCACTCTCCTTTGCGTGTGGTGCGTAGAGCGGGTGGAACGGTGAGGGTGAGTCAGCCGGTGCCGGTCAGAGGGTGATCCTGTCGATGTCGGGTGCCCAGTCCACGGGGTTGGTGAAGGTCAGGGTGTTGCTGCCGGCCTTCAGCGGAATGGGCATGGTGATGGACTGCGCGGTGCTCCAGTTGTTGTCGTTGGTGCCGGCCAGCGGGACCTGGACGGTTTCGCCGTTCACGGTTATCTCGATCACCCGGCTGGAGTCGCCGTCGACGTAGTCGAGTTTCATCAGGTAGGTGCCGTCTCTGGGCGCGGTGACGTTGTTGACCGCCACTGCACCCCACGGCAGGTTGCCGACCTTCTTGCCGCCGGAGCAGCCCGAGCAGTCGAAGACGCTCGCACTGCCGGTGAGGGTGTTGGCCGATGCCTCGGCCTCGTATCCGGTCGGGCCGCCGGCCGCCGGCGTGGTGACGGGGACGGCCTTGCTCGGGGCGGACCGTCTGCCCTCGGCGTCGTTGGCGACGACGGTGAAGGAGTAGCCGGTGCCGGCGCTCAGTCCACTGACGGTGGTGGACGTGCCCTTGGTGGTGGCGACCTTCGCGCCGTTCGCGTAGACGGCGTAGCCGGTGACGGGTGAGGCGCCGGTGTTCACCTTGTCCCAGGCCAGCGTCACACTGCTCGCGGTGGCGGCGGTGCCGTGCACGGCGAGCGGGGTGCCAGGAGCACTGCTGTTTTTCGGGGTGAAGGTGAAGAGTCGGGAACCGTGCGCCGGAAGGGTCTCGGTGAGGCTGCCGGAGACGCTGCCGAGGTTCTTGTGGCTCCACAGATCGCGTACCGACGCCTTGCCGCTGATGCCGAGGTCGGAGAAGTCCGCGGTGACTTCGTCGGCCTCGCCCCCCAGGTTGAACAGGGCCACGGTGTAACTGCCGTCGGCGTTGCGGGAGTACCAGACCTGCTGCGGCGAGCTCTGGCTGACCGGCTTGGCCGGGTTGCCCGCCTGGTCGACCGCGATGACCTCGTCGTTGGTGAGCAGCGACAGGCCGTACGCGTCGAGCTTGGTGAGGTCGTCGCCGGAGTAGAGCGGCGCGGACTCGATCGCCCACAGGGTCGCGTAGCTCTGCCTCTCGGCATCCGTGATGCCGTCCATGGCGCCGACGCCCACGTTGAGGGCGTCGAGGTTGTTCCAGTAGCCGGGGCCCGCGTCGTCAATCCACTGGACGACGTCGTTCCAGCGTCCCTTGACCGAGTTGTTCCAGGTCACCAGCGTGTCGCAGTAGCACTCGACGTCCGTGTCGATCCGCGATCCGTTGGAGTTGGCCTTCCACACGTCGGCCTGGGTGTGGCTCAGCGACCAGGACAGGGTGAGCTCGATCGGGCGGCCCGTCCGCTCCAGCGCCGTGTGCCAGGCCTTCACGTCGGAGGTGTTGTCGTGGTTCTCGTCGCCCTGCCACGAGCCCGGGCCCACACCGTCGACCTTCAGGAAGTCCGCGCCCCAGCCGGCCAGTTGGTCGGCGAGGGAGTCGATGTACTTCTGCGAGCACGGATCGCCGAAGTCCATCTTGTACGCGTAGTCCCACCCGTTGGTCTTGCGCAGGTCGGGGTAGACGATGTCCGCGGTCGTGCAGCCGGGCGCGTTGTGGATGCGGTTCTTGCCGTCGTTGTACGCCGCGGGGTCGAGGCCGACCGCCAGATAGAGACCGAACTTCAGGTCCTTGGCGTGCAGATAGTCACCCAGGGACTTCATGCCGCTGGGGAACGTGTCGGGGTTCGGTATCGGGCGGCCGTACTCGTCGAAGCTGGTGGCCCAGCCCGCGTCGATGTTGACGTACTCGTAGCCGTGGGACTTCAGCTTCGAGGCCATCACGTCGGCCTGCTCCTTGACGTGGTCCTCGGTGAGCCAGGGCACCCCGTAGCCGGGGTACTTGGTCGATTCCAGGCTCCAACTGCTCCAGCCCATGTACGGCTTGGCGGCCAGGACGGGTGTGGCGCCGTGGCCCCCGCTCACCGGAGAGGTGTCGGCCGCGGACGCGGCGGTCGGCAGTGCCGTCGACGCGACGAGGACAGTGGCGGCGATGACGGGCAGAGCGAGTTCCCGGATGCCCCTGGGGCGCAGTCTGTGGCGTGCGCAATCTGCGGGTCTTGCTGGACGAACCATGGGTTACTCCATCTCGGCGCGAAATGGCACAGTGGGCTCCTGATGAGTCCGTGTAGTGCCCATGCACGGTCAGCCGCATGAGGAATTGGTTGGCCGGGGCAGCTCGGGCCTGCCCTTTTTGCCCTCCTCGACGGTGGTCGTCCCGGAACACCGCGGGAGGGTGACAACAACACGGCCGGCTGGGGAGGAAACCGGCCGCCACCTGCGCCGGAGGAGCATCTCATCCACCGGACGCGAGGTGCCGCGAATGTAGCCAGGCTTTCCTTCCAGCGTCAACATATTGCGCGACGCGAATAATGAACATTCGTCTAAAGAATGGATCGGCCTGGACCAGGTAATGCGGGAAGGAGTGGTTATTCGGGCATGCCAGAATTGCTTTCTTATTTTCCAGCGGAAATGTATGGTCGCTGCATGACGCTCGCCGACCAGCCGCCTGCGGCTGCCCTGGTCTTCCAGGCCCTGCTGGCCCACGGTCCCCTGACCCGGGCCGAGGTCGGCCGCCGTACCGGACTGTCGCCCGGCGCGGTCACCAAGGTGGCCACTCCCTTGCTGGCCGACGGCTGGATCACCGAGTTGGGCAGGCCCGCCGTCGAGCGCGCCCACGGCCGACCCGCCACTCTGATCTCGGTACGCGCGCAGCGTGCTCGCTTCTTCGGCGTGAAGGTCACGGCGGACGAGCTCATCGGCGTCGTCACCGATCTCGTCGCGCAGCCGCTCGCCACCGCCCGGGCCGCCCTCGCCTCGCGTGACGTGGGCACCGTCGTACTCGCCATCGCCCAACTGATCGCACGGCTGAGGAGCGAGGCGGGAGCTCTGGAGGAGGGCGTGGTACACGGTGTCGGCGTCACCATCTCCGGGGACGTGGACGGCCCGAACGGCATCGTGCAGTACTCGCCTTTCCTCAACTGGCACCGCGTGCAGCTCGGCCGGCTCGTCGAGACCGCCACCGGCCTCCCCACGGTGATCGAGAACGATGTACGGGCGCTGACCGTCGCCGAGCAGTGGTTCGGCGCCGGGGCCGGCCTGTCGTCGTTCGCCCTGGTCACCGTCGGCGCCGGCATCGGCTGCGGGCTCTCCATCGGCGGCCGGGTGGTGTCGGGCGCGCACGGGGTGTCCGGAGAGCTCGGACATCTACCGGTGGGCGGCAGCAACCGCGTATGCACCTGCGGCAACACCGGTTGCGTCGAAGCCGTGGCCTCGACCCACGCCGTCACCGAACAAGCGCGCCAGGCCAGCGGCAACCCCACCCTGACCATGGACGAAGCGGTCGGACTCGCGCATGCCGGCGATCCCGCCGTGCGTTCCGTCTTCTCTCTGGCCGGACACGCCATGGGACTCGCCCTGGCCTCCGTCGCCAACCTCATCGGCCCCGAACGCATCATCATCTCCGGTGAGGGAGTGGCCTCCTACGCCCTCTACGAGGACCAGATCCGGCAGACCTTCGGTGATCAGGCGTTCGGTGCGGCCTCCGACTGCGACCTGGTGGTCAGGCCGCTGCCCTTCGAGGAATGGGCCCGCGGCGGGGCCGCGGTCGCCGCCCAGCACCTCTTCGCCCCCACCAAGTGACGCCTGCGGATGGCGTCCGACCCCGCACACATCTCGTCCGGCTCCCTCACTCCTGGAAAGTGCACGCCATGCTCAACCTCAATTCCGAGTGGAAGTCCCCCGGCGCCGACGCTCCGTCCGGCGCTCTCTGGTACGCCCGCCCGGCCACCCGCTGGTTCGAAGCGCTCCCCATCGGCAACGGCCGCCTCGGCGGAATGGTCTACGGCGGTACCGACCGGGAGAGAGTCCAGCTCTCGGAGTCGACGGCCTGGTCCGGCGAGCCGTCGACGGCCGATGTGAGCCCCACCGCACGGCAACACCTCGCGCACATCCGCGAACTTCTCTTCGCGGGCCGCCATGAAGAGGCACAGCGGCTCGCGGCCGAACACCTCACGGGCAGACCGCAGTCGTTCGGGACCAACCTGCCCCTGCCCGAAGTGTGGTTGGACTTCCACTGCGAAGCTCCGGTCCGGGACTACCGCCGGACCCTGGATCTGGACACGGGCGTCGCGTCCATCACCTACGAACAGGACGGCATACGCCTGACGCGCGCCGTGCTCGCCTCGAATCCGCACGGCGTCATCGCCATCCGTCTCACCGCCGACCGGCCGGGTTCGATCGGATGCTCCCTCGCGATCCAGGATGGGGTGATTCCCGGACGGATCGCGGCCACGGACAACGGCGTCGTCCTTCGCGGCCATGCCCATGAGGATCTCCACAGCAACGGACAGCAGGGGGTCGCCCTGGAGATCCGTACACGTCTCGTGGCCGAGGGCGGTTCCATCCGCCGCGTCGACGACACGCTGTGTTTGGAGGGCGCGGACGCGGCAGTGGTCTACGTCGCCGTCGGAACGAGTTGGGCAGGGGACGATCCCGCATTCCGGACCGAAGTACTCCTGTCAGCTGCCGTGGATGCCGGGTATGCGGCGGTCCGCGCCGCGCACCTCGCGGATCACCGGGCCCTGATGCGACGTGTCTCCATCGATCTGGGGAGTTCCCCGGCCGACGTAGCGGTTCTGCCGACCGACGAACGCCGTGCCCGGCTCGCTTCCGGGGAGGCCGACGACGAACTCGTCGCGCTGTACTTCCAGTTCGGCCGCTACCTGACCGTGGCCGGCTCCCGCCACAACTCACCCCTGCCACTGGCCCTCCAGGGACTCTGGAACGACGGACTGGCCAGCAGCGCGTCCTGGACGAACGACTTCCACCTCGACATGAACACGCAGCAGAACTACTGGGCGGCCGAGGTGACGAACCTCGCCGAGTGCCAGGAGCCGCTGTTCCGCCTGATCGAGGCCACAGCCGCACACGGACGTACGACCGCCACGCAGATGTACGGCGCTCCCGGCTGGGTCGCGCACACCGTCACCAACGCCTGGGGCTACACCGCACCCGGTTCGGGCATCGGATGGGGCCTGAACGTGACAGGCGGGGCGTGGATCGCCCTCCAACTGTGGGAGCACTACGAGTACGGGGGCGATGAGGTCTTCCTGCGCGAGCGCCTCTACCCGGTCTTCCGGGAGGCCGCCGAGTTCTTCCTGGCCCATCTGGTGGCGGAGCCGGAACACGGCTGGCTGGTCACCGGTCCCTCCGAGTCCCCGGAGAACTGGTATCTGGCGCCCGATGGAAGCCGCTGCTCGGTGTCCATGGGCGCCACCGCCGACCGGGTCTTCGTGGAGGCCGTGCTGCGTATCTGCGCCGAGAGCGCGGAGTTGCTCGCCGTCGATGCCGAACTCAGGGCCCGGATCGCCGAAGCACGCCGTCGGCTGCCCCCGTTCCGGATCGGGCGGCACGGACAGCTCCAGGAATGGCTGTACGACTACGAGGAGGCCGATCCCAGCCATCGGCACACCTCGCATCTGAGCGCTCTCTTCCCGGAACGGCAGATCACTCCGCGGGACACACCGGACCTGGCACGCGCCACGGAGGTCACCATCGAGCGCAGACAGCAGGCCCCGGGCTGGGAGCAGACGGAGTGGGTCGAGGCGAACTTCACCGTCTATTTCGCCCGCCTGCTCAAGGGCGACCGGGCGCTCACGCACCTCACCAACCTGATCGCGGACGCCAGCGAGGCCAACCTGATGTCCTATTCCGCGGGCGGGGTGGCCGGGGCGGAGCAGAACATCTACTCCTTCGACGGCAACGCGGGAGGAACCGCCGGCATCGCCGAGATGCTCGTCCAGTCCGACGGAAACCAGATCGAACTGCTGCCGGCACTACCGGCGAGCTGGCGGGACGGATACGTCCGCGGACTGCGCGCCCGCGGTGGCTTCACCGTCGATCTTCACTGGCGCGACGGGCGCCTCGACGCAGCGCGCATCCACAGCTCCGCCGCCGCGAGCACCCGACTGCGCTACGGCCAGGAGATCCTTGAGGCAAAGCTCGGCGAAGGGGACGCGGTTGTCGTCCGCTCAAGCTGACGACAACCGCTCCCTCAGGCGGTCACTGGGCGATCTGACCGCCGTCGACGAGGAGCGTCTGCCCGGTGACCGCGGACCCGTCGAGAGCGATGAACACCACGGCCGAGGCGATCTCATCGGCGTCGAGCAGCCGGCGCATGGGGATCTGCTCGATCCACTGCGTCATCCGCTCCGGGTCGTCCATCCCGACCGTGTCGAGGATCGGAGTACGGGTACGGCCCGGCGCGACGGCGTTCACCCGGACTCCGTACTGCGCCCACTCCACGGCGAGCGATCGCGCCAGCTGGGCCACGCCTGCCTTCGCGACGTCGTACGCGACGTGGTACTCGGGGTTGGAGCCGATGAAGGCCGCGATGGAGGAAATGTTCACGATCGATCCGGAGCGTTGGCGCACGAAGTGCCGGCCGAACTCGCGGCAGGCCACGAAGGTGCCCGTCAGGTCGACACCGAGGATGCGGTTCCACACCTCGTCGGTCACGTCGAGGGCATCATCCTCGTGAGCTATCCCCGCGTTGTTCACCAGGATGTCGACGCGTCCGAACTGCCGCACCACCTCGTCGGCCGTCGCCGTGATGGCAGCTGGGTCCGACACGTCGAGCGGCAGGAACAGGCAGCCCAGTTCCTTCGCCGCGGCGGCTCCCGTCTCCGGATTGCGGTCGGTGACGACCACGCGCACACCGCGGGCCGCCAGGGCCGCTGCGATGGCGTAGCCGATCCCCTGGCCGGCGCCGGTGACGACGGCCACTCTCTCCTCGGACCGGTGCGGCTGCGACTCAGACATGTCAGTCCCTTTCACTGGATGTACGTGGGCTCTGCGAGCCCTGGAGCGGCTCTGGTTGTGGAGCGGACGCGGACGCACGGCCCTGCAACAGCACGTGCGTCGTCACAGCGTCCTGGTGTCGCCCACTCCGGGGATCTGCCAGCGGACCCGCGCGGACCGGGTGATCGCGGTCGAGGCACCGGGACTCTGCGGGCGCTCCAGCAGGCCCTCGTGGACGACACTGCGCTCGACGAACGCCTCCTGGGTCCACGGGATGAACTCGACGAGGGGCGGCACCTCGGACAGGACGGTGCCCGCCAGGTGTTGGTGCACCTGCATCATGTCGCCGGCGTGGGGCGCCAGCCGCAGTCCTCTCGACGCGGCGTGGCCGGCGATCTGCAGCCACTCCGTGACTCCGCCGACGCGCGTGACGTCGACCTGCACGACCCGGATGGCGTCGGCCGCCATGAAGGAGGCGAACTGGTGGTAGGAGTAGATGCTCTCCCCGGCAGCGATGTCCAGCCGGGTCGAGGCCTGGAGGCGGGCGTGTGCCTGAAGATCGTCGGCATGGAACGGCTCCTCGACCCAGGCCATCGCCGCTTCCTCGAGGGTCGGCATGATCTGGTTCGCCGTCGACAGGTCCCAGCGCTGGTTGGCATCGCACATCAGCGTGACGTCGTCCCCGATCGCCCGGCGGACGGTACGCACCCGTCGTGCGTCCTCCCTCCAGTCGGGGCGGCCCACCTTGATCTTCACCCGGGACCACCCGTGGTCGATCAGCGAGGTGAGGTCCCTGACCAGAGCCGCGTCGTCGAGGTTCAGCCAGCCTCCATCGGTGTTGTACGCCTCGATGCTGTCCTGCGTCCCGCCGAGCAGTTGCCACAGCGGCATGCCCGCACGCTGCGCGGCGAGGTCCCACAGGGCGATGTCGACCATCGCCAGGGCCATGTGGACGACACCGGCACGACCGATCCAGTGCGTCGGCAGCCAGTAGAGGCGCTTCCAGGTGCCCAGGATGTCTTCCGACGAGGTGTCGAGGAGAGCGTCGGCGTAGTACGAGGTGATCACGTCGGTGAGGAGTTCAGGGGCACAGTGGATGCCCGAGATCCCGGTCCCTACACGGCCGTCGGCGGTGCGGATCTCCACCACGGGCACCGTCCAGTGCGTCATGGCGGCCGTGGAGTCGGCGATGGGCCGCTTCAGGGGCACGGCGAGGGCATACGTCTCGACGGATGTGATCACCGCACCGTCGTCGCCACGCGGAAGGTCGGCGCCATGGACGGACAGGAGCCCGCGGGCGATACCGAAGGAAGTTTGATCGGTCATTCCCCCAGTCGGCCATGGCCACTGGGGGCCGTCAACGTCGAGATGCGAATGCGGGCGATCCGCCTCGCATATGTCGCACCGATAGCTTGTTGCGCGAACAGCGGTCAAGCTGTCGCGCCGAGGAGGTTTTGTCAATGGCACTCGAGTTGGCCTGGCTACGCACATGGGTTGAAGTCGTGGACGCCGGCGGTTTCACGCGAGCCGCTGAGCAGATGCACTTGTCCCAGCCGCGGGTCTCGGCACACATAGCGAGCCTCGAACGCGAACTGGGGTGCTCTCTGATCGAACGCCGGATACGGCCGCTCACCCTCACCGACGACGGCCGTGCGTTGCTGTCGAGAGCTCGTGCCGTCCTCGCGGCCGCCGATGAACTGGTCACCGCACGCCAGACCGACCGCGGAACCATCTCGGGCAACGTGAGCGTCGCGAGTTTCGCCAGCGGAAGTTCCGAATTCCTCCCGGGCGTCATCACCGAACTCCGGGAAAAACACCCGCAGATCCATGTCGCGGTGCTCGACGGAGACGTCGCCTTCATCGAGGCGGCGCTGTCCGAGCGAAGGGTCTCGGTGGCGCTCCGGCCGGTCCGGCCCGAGCCGCACGATCATGCGTTCACCATGCGTCCGCTGTGGCGGGAGCCGTTCGTCATGCTCGCGCCGACCGGCCATCCCCTGCTCGAGAAGAGCGAGGTGGATCTGCAGGATTTCGTGAACCAACGGGTCATCACCATCGGCAACCCGCTTGCCAACACGGTGGTCGGCTATGAAGCCGAAGTCGAG
The DNA here is from genome assembly GCF_042721055.1 of Streptomyces sp. NPDC058470. Lineage (NCBI taxonomy): Bacteria > Bacillati > Actinomycetota > Actinomycetes > Kitasatosporales > Streptomycetaceae > Streptomyces > Streptomyces sp. NPDC058470. The sequence continues at coordinate 23,423 of NZ_JBHXMF010000022.1, read as the reverse complement.
CTGAGCATCAAGGACACGGTCGCCCCCTTCGGCACCGTGTCCCATCAGCCGACCACACTCGGCGCAATGGTGAGGGCCGGACACGGTATCGGAATCATCAACTATCTCGGTGCGGTGATGATCCAGCGTGAGGGCATGGAAATGCGCCCCATCCGTAACCTGAACCGATACCGGGATGTCGGTGTCTGGTGGCATTCGCAACGCCCCCTGGGTGCGGCAGCACAGGCGTTTATCCGCGCGGTCGTCCGCGCACCGCGGCCGGAGGGCACAACGGCTGTTCCGCCGCCCTGAATTCCCTGTGTGATTCGGGGTCCGGATATCAGTCATCCGTGACTCTCCATTGACGTGGCTGCTTCCCCGGGCGAGGTTGGTCGGCAGCAGTCCGTCGCTGGAGAGCAGCCCGGTTGTCGGCTGCCGAAAAGCCAACGAACGGAGTCGGCGTGACCAGTGTTCGGACCTACTCGGATCTCGATGTCGCGATTCGCAGTGACACGTCGGACGTGGGCGAGGGACCCGTCTTCGATCCTCGCACCGGCCGGCTCGTGTGGGTCGACATCTACGGCTGCAAGGTGTTCGAGGACGACCTGTCCAGCGGCCGGCAGACCGTGACCGAGGTCGGGATGATGGTCGGTGCCGTCGCGCCGCGTGCCGACCGTGAAGGCTTCGCCGCCGCGGTGTCCGACGGGTTCGGCTTCATCGTCGACGGTGAGCTGAAGCTGGTCGACGAGATCCTGCCCGAACCGAACCGGCGCATGAACGACGGCAAGGTGGACTCGCGGGGCCGGTTCTGGGCCGGCAGCAACGACATGAAGTTCGCCCCCGAGCAGGGGAGGTTGCACCGCTGGGACGGCGAGTCGCCGAGCGTCGTGGTCGTGGACGGCCTGGTCCTGCCGAACGGGCTGGGCTGGAACGCCGAGGACACGGTCATGTACCTCGCCGACAGCTACGCCAATCTCCTCTACCGGGCGGACTTCCATCCGGAGCCGGGAACCCTCGGTCCACTCGACGTCCTTGCCGAAACCGAGGGACCGGGCGTTCCCGACGGCCTGGCGGTCGACGTGGACGGCTGCTTCTGGGTGGCCATGTTCGGAGGCCGCGAGGTACGCAGATACGATCCGGCCGGGCGCGTGGTCGGGTTCGTACCGGTGCCCGCCCACCAGCCGTCGAGCTGTGTCTTCGGTCCGGACGGCCGCCTCTACATCACCTCCGCGCGCAACGGGTTGTCCGACGAGGAACTGGCGCGCTTCCCACTGAACGGTTCCGTCTTCGTCGTCGAGACCGGCACGACGGGGGTTCCTGTACAGCCGTTCCGGGCCTGAACTCCTCGGCCCGACGCGAGTGATCACCACTCACGAACCCGCGACCGCCAAGTGCTCGGCCACCCGCATGCCGCGGGTGGCCGATTCCATGCCGCGAGTGGCGTGATCGTCTACCAGCGCAACGTCACCGATTCGCCGCGCTTGAGCCGTACGGTCCTGGTCACTGCACCCGCGGTGACTTCGGTGGTACGCCCGCCCACGCTGCGGATCACCGCTTGCGTGACCTTGCCGTCGCGCCAGGACACGTCGACGGAGAAGCCGCCGCGGGCGCCGACACCAGTGATCCGGCCGTCCTTGGCCCACGCGTCGGGCAGCGCGGGAAGCAACTCGATCCGGCCGGGGCGGGAGTACACCAGCATCTCGACCATCGCCGACGGAGTGCCGAAGTTGGAGTCGATCTGACAGATGCTGCTGGTGTCGTCGAGCGGCCATACGTCGAACAGGTTGAGGGCGGCTCCGCCGGTCCTGCCGGTGGACGGCCGCAGATTCCTGGTGATCATCTCGTACGCCTTCTCGCCGTCCTTGAGCCTGGCCCAGCACAGGGCGCGCCAGGCGTTGGCCCAGCCGTACAGGCTCGTGTCACGGGCGACGAGCAGATTCCGGACTCCGGTGACGAGGTCGGCGGGTGAGGACTCCAGGCTGATGCGGTCGCCGGGGAAGAGGCCCATGAGCGGCGAGAGATGGCGGTGCTGGACCTCCCCGAGGTTGTCGGGGGTCATCCACTCCTCCAGCCAGCCGGTGGTGGGGCTGACCTGCGGGAGGTGGAGGCGCTCACGCAGGCCGTCGATGACCTTCCGGTAGGACGCGTCCTTGCCGAGCGTCGCACTGGCGGTGTGGAAGTTGGTGAACAGCGTCCACACCAGTTCCTGCGCGTAGGTGATGCCCATGGCGTCCTGCGGTCCGTGCTCGGGTGACCAGTCCTTGTCGTTCACGAGGACCTCGCGCGACTGCCCGGTGGCGGGGTCGGTGACGGTGACGGGCACCAGCCGCGCCTCCCAGAACTCGCAGGCGCCCTTGAGCAGCGGGTAGATGCGAGCGAGCAGCTTGGTGTCCTGCGTGTACTCGTAGTGCTCGAAGATCGTGTTCGTGAGCCAGGCACTCCCGGCCGGATGCCACTGCCAGCCCGAGCCGCCGTGGATGTTGGTGGAGATGCCGACGGCCCAGCCGGCGACCTTGCCCGAGGAGTTGCGGAAGCGGTTGCGCGGATCGTTGAAGAGCCGCACCGTGGTGTCGGTCCAGGAGGGCAGTTGGGCCAGGCAGTAGTCGGTGAGGGCGTCGAAACAACCGGGCAGGCCGGTCCGGTCGGGCATCCAGTAGTTCATCTGGATGTTGACGTCCGTGTGATAGTCGCCCATCCAGCCGGGATCGTTGGTGTCGATCCACGATGCCTGGAGACCCATCGGCACGCTGTCGCGCGAGCCGCAGATCATGAGGTAACGGCCGAACCCGAGGTAGGACGCCTCCAGTTCGGGATCCGGTGCCGCGCCGGCCTGGGCGCGGGCCTGAAGGCGGGTCCAGGTGTCGAGTCGGCGCTGCTGTTCGGTCGAGGTGCCGAGCGACAGTGTCATCGCGTCGAAGAGGTTCCGGTAGTCGGCGATGTGGGTGTCACTGAGTCTGTCGGGCGCGTGGCGGACTGCCGTACGGACCTTTTCCCGGGCCAGCGTCTGCGGGTCGGCGGACGGGTCGCGGTAGCCCTCGGCGAAGTCCGGGGAGTAGTCGGTGCCGCCGCTGAAGACGACGGTCAGGTCGGCGCAGCCGGTGAAGTCCACACCGGAGTCGTTGGCTTCGACCTGACCGGTGCTGCTGACCGCCGTGATGGCGGCACCGTAGCGCAGGCCGTTGTCGAGGGCGCCGCTGAAGGAAGCAGTGGCGTCGGAGGTGTTGGCGGCGGTGCTCTCGCCGTGGGTACCGGCCAGGGTGACCCGACCGGTGTAGGTGCCGCCACCGCTCTGGGAGAAGTGCACGACCACGACGTCGTCGGGGTGGCTCGCGTACACCTCGCGCAGGTAGGTCACACCATTCTGCGTGTAGGAGGACGTGACCAGGCCGTTGCTCAGGTCCAGGGCGCGGCTGTAGCCAGTGACGGAGTCCAGGGTATGGCCGGGTAGGCCGACGGTGAGGTGGGCGAGTTGGGTCAAGGATCCGAACGTCACCCGGTCATAGGGGAACTGGCCGTCGCTGCTGAGCACGTCATTGCGCCCGCCGGTCCACAGGGTGCCGTCGGTGAGGTAGATCGCTTCAGCGGCGGGATTCCCGCTGACGAGGGCGCCGAGCCGTCCATTGCCGATGGGCAGTCCCTGCTGGAGCATGTTGTCCGCGGCCGCGGGCGCCGCGTACCACAGGCGGATCGCCGTGCCGTCGTCCACCCGGGGGTCGATGGCGGGCCGATTCGGTTCGGCCGCGGCGGCGGTGAAGGCCGGGAGTCCCGCGAAAGCGGCGAGTGATCCTGCGGCACCGGCGCCGGTCAGCGTCAGAAAACTCCGACGGCTCGGGGACTGAGGGCGGGCAGGCTGGCGCGAGCTCATGTGGGCTGTCCTCCGGGGGAGTTCTCATTCGCAGAAAGTGCTGCTCAGAAACGCAGGAGCAACATAAATCGACGAATTGGGGAGCTCAAGGCCCCTGACATTCGCATAGGACATCCCGGGTATTCGTGGAATGCCAGGGGCGCCGGCCTCGGCGCAACTCTGGTGTGTAATCCAGTGTCAACTGGCCGCCGAAAGGCGCCTGGACGGGCAAGGCGCGGACCGACGCGAGCGGGAGAAAAGAGCGGTCCCGACGCCGGCCGGGGAACGGACTGAGAAACCCGACCTTTCCGCACGCAGCGCACCGTTGCGACTACAGCACTGCCCCAATCCGCCACGGGGCGATCTCCTCAGAGCCGAACCCGAACAGCTCCGACTTGCTCGGCTCGCCCGACGCCAGGTCCACCAGGCGCTCGAACAGCCGGGTGCCGGTGGCGATCTGCTCCTCGCGGGTGAACGCCGCTCCGGCGTCGAAGTCCATGTCGCCGACCATATGCCGGTACAGCCGACTGGTCGTGGTGATCTTGAGGCAGGGGGCCGGGCGGGATCCGAACACCGAACCGCGGCCGGTGGTGAACGCCAGCAGGTTCGCGCCGCCGGCCACCATGCCGGTCGCCGACACAGGGTCGTAGCCAGGGGTGTCCATGAAGGTCAGACCGGGGGCCTCGACACGCTGGGCATAGTCGACGACCGCCCGCAGCGGGCTGCTGCCGCCCTTGAGGACCGCGCCCAGCGACTTCTCCCAGATGGTCGTGATGCCCCCGTCGCGGTTGCCGCGCGAGGGATTGTTGTCCAGCTCGGCCCCGTTGGCGCGGACGTACTCCTTCCACCACTCCAGGATCTCGTCGAGCCGGTCGACCAGGCCCCCTTCGGCGGCCCGCGCGGCGAGCAGATGTTCAGCCCCGAAGATCTCCGGGGTCTCTCCGAGGATCGCCCGGCCGCCCGCGGCGACCAGCAGGTCGGCGGCCACTCCCAGGGCGGGGTTGGCGGTCAGGCCGGAGTAGGCGTCGCTGCCGCCGCACTGCAGGCCCAGGGTGAGCCCGGACAGCGGCAGGGGCTCCCGGCGAAGTCCGGCGACCTCTGTCGCGATCACCGCGACTCGGCGCAGCGCCTCGTTCACCGTCGCGGCGGACCCGCCCAGCTCCTGGATGGTCAACTGCTCGACCGGTCGTTGCAGATCCTCCAGGAAGTGCTCGGGCTGGTTGACCTCACAGCCGAGGCTGACGGAGACCACTCCGACCAGGTTGGGATGGGCGGCATAGCCGCGCAGGGTGCGGCGCAGGATCGCATCGCCCGGGCCGCCCTCCGCCAGGCCGCAGCCCAGATCGTGGCCCAGGGCGATCACCCCGTCCAGGCCGGGGGTCCCGGCGTGCGCGGCCTCCGCCGCCCGGGCGACCATCCGGGACACCGTGGCCGCGCAGTTCACCGACGGCAGGATTCCGATGTAGTTGCGCGTTGCCACAGCGCCGCCGGGCCGTTCGTAGCCGAGGAAATGGTCGCGGGTCGGGACGACCGGTGGAGTCCACGAGACGGGGGTCCGCCGGGCGGCGCCGCGATTGGGCGAGGCCGCACCCCTGACCGCGACGTTGTGGACGTGGACATGGCTGCCCAGGGTGATCGGAGTCGTCGCGTATCCGATCACGGCGCCGTATTTCACGATCGCCTGGCCCGCCGGGATATCGGTCAGCGCGACCTTGTGGCCGGCCGGAATGTCCTGGGCGATCGGGATCGGCGAAGGACAGGCATCGCAGACGGTCCCCTCGTGCAGATCGGTCAAGGTCAACGCGACGTTGTCGGCGCTGGGGTCGGACACCAGCAGGCGGGGCCGCCCCACATCCGGGACGCGGCAGGCCGTCGTCTCCTCCACACGAGCTCCTTCAGACTGACGTTCAGAAGTCCGCTGCCGAATCCGGCGCCCACCGCGGTCGTGTCGCACACGGTAGGCCGCGGCGGTTGCTGTCGAAAAGAGTGAGAAACGGATGGAAGTCATCTGTCACGCGACTGACGCCGGAATGGGCATCCATATCCGACCTGCCGCGCGCTCCGCAGATTGCCGAATAGAGTGACCACCGATCCCGAAGAATTCCTTCGGCCGGGAAGCGCCCTCTGCAGATCGGCAGCAGAATGACGTACGCCTTTCGCCCGGGCCTACCCGTCAGTGGTGAAGCGGGCCCGCCACAGGTCGTCGAGCAACGCGATCTCGGCGCCGACCCCTCGCTCCGGCGCCGGAGCGACGAGCAACCCGGTACCGGCTCCCACAGGTACTCCGAGTCGCCGGGCGTCGACGGCTCACCTCACAGGCGCGAGGCCGGGTTCCCGGCCGGAACGCCCCGCACCGTCCACAGCTCAGGCATCCGCCACCGAGTCGAACTCCACCTGACCCCGCGACACGCCCAGTGCGTCCGCGTCCACCGACCGGCGCAGCGCCTCGTGCAGCTTCGCCGGGGTCAGCACACCGAGGAAGCGCGCCCCGTCCACCACGGCGACCCAGCCCGCGTCGTGCTGGAGCATCACGCCGAAGGCCTGCTTCAGCGGGGCGCCCACGGCAACCCAGGAGTTCATCCGGTGGACGAGGTCGCGGACGGAACCCCCGACCCCGAGCTCGTCGACGCCGACCCAGCCATGCAGATCACCCTCGGAGTCCAGGACCACCGCCCAGCGCGCGCCCTCCGCCAGCATCCGGGCCGCCGCCTGCTCGGCGGGCTCGTCGAGCCGGACGATCGGCGGCTGTTCGAGGTCGCTCGGCTCGATCGCGGTCACCGACAGCCGTTTCAGCCCGCGGTCGGCGCCCACGAACTCGGCGACGTACGGCGTGGCGGGCATGCCCAGGACAGCGCCCGGCGTGTCGAACTGCTCGATGCGCCCCTGCCCGTACACCGCGATCCGGTCGCCGAGCCGCACCGCCTCCTCGATGTCGTGCGTGACCAGCACGACCGTCTTGCGCACGGCCTGCTGCATCCGCAGGAACTCGTCCTGCAACTGCTCCCGCACCACCGGGTCCACGGCCCCGAACGGCTCGTCCATGAGCAGCACCGGCGGGTCGGCGGCCAGCGCCCGCGCCACACCGACACGCTGGCGCTGACCGCCCGACAACTGCTCCGGATACCTCGCTCCGTACGTCTTCGGATCCAGGCCCACCAGATCGAGCAGCTCGGCGGCGCGAGCCCGCGCCTTGGCCTTCTTCCAGCCGATCAGCGACGGCACGGTTGCCGTGTTGTCGAGGACGGTCCGGTGCGGGAAGAGGCCGACCTGCTGGATGACGTATCCGATCCGGCGCCGCAGCTGCACCGGGTCGATGGTGGCGATGTCCTCGCCGTTCACGAAGATCTGCCCGGACGTCGGCTCGATCAGGCGGTTGACCATCATCAGGGTCGTCGTCTTGCCGCAGCCGGACGGGCCGACCAGCGTCACGAGTTCGCCGTCGGCGACCTCGAAGGAGAGGCCGTCCACGGCCGTCGTGCCGTCCGGATACCGCTTGGTGACCTGTTCGAACCGGATCATGCCCTCACGCTAACCGCGCCGGTCACTCTCCGCTCAGCAGCACCACCTCAAGGGTGCGCGGACCGTGCACCCCCTCCACCCGGTCGAGTTCGATGTCGCTGGTCGCGGACGGGCCGGAGATCCAGGTCAGCGGGCGGGTCGGGTCGAGGCGTTCCAGGCCCTCGGGCACGGAGGACACCACCTGACCGGGGGCCCGTACGACACAGATGTGGTGGTCGGGAACGAGCGTGATGCGGCGGCGGCCCTGGTCGGGGGAGCCGTCGAGCACGATGGTGCCGGTCTCGGCGATCGCCACCGCACACGCCGTGACCACGCTGTCGACCCCGTCCAGCTCCCGCGGCGTGCTCTGCGCCCGATCGGGGACCTGCTCGACGCCCTCCAGCCAGTGGGACGGCAGCCCCGGCGGCACCAGAACGGTCCGTGAGCCCCGCTCGGTGAGCAGCCGGGTGAGCAGCGACGGCAGGCCGGCGTCATCCGTCCGGTGCACGACGGCCCGATAGTCCGCCAGGTTCTCCGCGAGCAGATCCACCGTCTCCGCGACACTCCGGGCGCCGTGCTCACGCAGATAGCTCCGGTCAATGGCCTGCTCGTACGGCGTGTCGTCCTGTGGTACGTCCGCGATCGCGCGCCGCACCCGGCCCAGGATCAGGTCCCTGCTGCTCACTTCGCCGTGTCCTTTCCACCGTTCGTACGCTGCCACCAGTCCCGGAACGGCTCCGCGGGCACCGTTGGCAGATCACGGGTCTCGCTCCACGCCTTGCCGGGTCCCGGCAGCGTCCGCGGATGGAAGCGGCGGGTGCGGGAGGCGAGCCGCTGGCCGGTGCGCAGGGCGCCGGGGTGGCTGAACGCCCAGCGGGACGCGCGCATCGCCGCGCGCTCGGCGGCATGGCCCTTGGCGGGCTTGAGGACGACCTTGTTGCCCTGGCTGGTGGCCGGCCCGCCCTCGACGATCCGCTCGCGCAGATGGACGAGCACTTCCGGGATGTCGATGGCGACCGGGCACACCTCGTAACAGGCGCCGCACAGCGAGGAGGCGTACGGGAGTGAGGCGTCGATCTCGCTTGCGGTGCCCCGGAGTTGGGGGCTGAGGATGGCGCCGATCGGGCCGGGGTAGACCGAGCCGTACGCGTGGCCGCCGGCCCGCTCGTACACCGGGCAGACGTTGAGGCACGCCGAGCAGCGGATGCAGCGCAGGGCCTGGCGGCCGACTTCGTCGGCGAGCGTGTCGGTGCGGCCGTTGTCGAGGAGGACCAGGTGGAAGGTCTGGGGGCCGTCCTCGTCCGTGGTGCCCGTCCAGGTGCTCGTGTACGGGTTCATGCGTTCGGCGGTCGAGGAGCGCGGGAGGGTCTGGAGGAAGACCTCCAGGTCCTGCCAGGTGGGGAGGATCTTCTCGATGCCGACGACCGAGATCAGCGTCTCGGGGAGGGTGAGGCACATCCGGCCGTTGCCCTCCGACTCCACGACCACCAGTGTGCCGGTCTCGGCGATCATGAAGTTGGCGCCGGAGACGCCGACCTTGGCGCGTAGGAACTTCTCGCGCAGATGGACGCGGGCGGCCTCGGCGAGTTCGGCGGGTGTGTCGGTCAGGCCCTCGGGGGCCGGGCGGCCCCACTCACTCATCTCGCGGACGAAGATGTCGCGGATCTCGCCGCGGTTGCGGTGGATGGCGGGGACCAGGATGTGCGAGGGGCGGTCCTTGCCCAACTGCACGATGAGTTCGGCGAGATCGGTCTCGTAGGCATGGATGCCCTCGGCTTCGAGCGCCTCGTTGAGCGCGATCTCCTGCGTGGCCATCGACTTGACCTTGACGACCTCGCTCTCGCCGGTCGCCTTCACCAGCTCCGTGACGATCCGGTTGGCCTCGTCGGCGTCGGCGGCCCAGTGCACGATGCCGCCTGCGGCCGTGACCGACTCCTCCAACTGGACGAGGTACCGGTCGAGATGGCGGAGGCTGTGGTCCTTGATCTGTTTGCCCGCCTCGCGCAGCTCCGCCCAGTCCGCCAGCTCCGCGACGGCCTTGGCGCGCTTGGTGCGGATCGTGTGGGTGGCGTGGCGCAGATTGCCGCGCAAAGTCGTGTTGTGCACGGCTTCGTGCGCGGCCTTGGGGAAGGCCGGCATACCGACGAACGTCCCGCTCATGCGTTCGACTCCGCTTCCGTGAAGGTCCCCACGACCGTGCTCGGCTCTTCTTCCGTGCTCGCCAGGATCTCCGCGATGTGCACGGGCCGCATGCCCGTGTGCAGGCGGGACATCGTGCCGCCGATGTGCATCAGACAGGAGTTGTCGGCGGCGCACAGCACATCGGCACCGGTCGACTCGGCGTTGCGCACCTTGTCGGCGCCCATCGCCGCCGAGACATCGGCGTTCTTGAGGGCGAAGGTGCCGCCGAAGCCGCAGCACTCGTCGGCGCCGGGCAGCTCGCGGAGTTCAAGTCCCTTGACTGCCTGGAGCAGTCGTTGCGGGCGGTCGCCGAGACCGAGGCTGCGCAGACCGTGACAGGTCGGGTGGTACGTCACCGTGTGCGGGTAGTACGCGCCGACGTCGGTCACGCCGAGCACGTCGACGAGGAACTCGGTGAGCTCGTACGTCTTCGGCACGACCGGCGCGAGCGTGGCCGCGAGAGTGTCCCCGCGGCCCTCGGCGCGCGCCCGCTCGCCCATCCGCGGGTACAGCTCCCGCACCATCGCGCCGCACGACCCGGACGGCGTCACGATCGCCTCGTACTCCCCGAAAACATCGGAGAAATGCCGGGCGAGCGGCTCGGCCTCGTGCCGGTATCCCGTGTTGTAGTGCGCCTGCCCGCAGCACGTCTGCGCCATCGGGAAGTCGACCTCGACGCCCAGCCTGGTCAGCAGTTTCACCACGGAGCGGCCCGTGTCCGGATAGAGCGTGTCGTTGACACAGGTCAGGAACAGGGCGACACGCATCGCGGCTCCTCGGGTTCGATCATCGGATGAGTGCAGCGTACGCGGCGGGCGCGCGACACGGGAGCCCCCTCTCGCGGGCCGGTCGGCGGCCGCCCCTCCGCAGCACGCCAGGCATCCGCGTCGTCCCCGGCTCGCAGCGCCGCAACGGCAGATGTACGAGCCGGAAGTCGCCGTATCGACGCACGGTTGCCGACGGAGTCCGTGCGCGCGGGCCCGCACGAGGACGTTGCCCAGCGCCGCCGCCGCGGCCGTCCCGCTCACCTCCGTACGCCGGCCCGCCGCGACCATGGGAGCCCGCGCCGCCGAGCCTCTCCTTGAGGAGACCGGGGCGGATACCGTGCCCACGCCGAACGAACACCGGCGGGTGGTGCTCCAGCCGGACCTGGTGGTATGCCGTTTCAGCCTGCCGGTGCGCTGAGTGACCGTTCAGTTGTGGCAACCGCCACGCTGAGCCGCTGTTCAGTAGGATTTCTTGATCCCTGGGCTCGGCAGCTCACGGATCATGTGCTCAACTGGGACGCAGCCTGGAATCCGTACGTCTCGGGAGCTCTGTTGACCGTCAGCTACCGCCAGCCCGGTGTCGTCCTCACCGACCGACACTTCACCGTGCCTCTCGACCACGCCGAGCCGGCCGGCGAGAGCATCGAGGTGTTCGCCCGCGAGGTCGTCGCGAGCGAGAAGGCGCACCAGAACCTGCCGTGGCTGGTCTTTCTCCAGGGTGGACCCGGTTTCGGGGCGAATCGCTTTGTCGGCAAGCAGGCCTGGCTCGGCCGAGCCCTGCGGGACTTCCGGGTACTACTCCTCGACCAGCGCGGCACGGGCAACTCCACCCCCGCCAACCGGCAGACCCTGCCCCTGCGCGGCGGCCCCCGCGAACAGGCCGTCTACCTCGCGCACTTCCGCGCCGACTCCATCGTCCGCGACTGCGAGGCCATCCGCCAACGGCTCACCGGCGGTGCCCCCTGGACCGTACTGGGCCAGAGCTTCGGCGGCTTCTGTGCGGTGCACTACCTGTCCACCGCGCCCGAGGGCCTGAGCGCCGCCCTGATCACCGGCGGACTGCCGACCCTGGACGGCCACGCGGACGACGTCTACCGGGCCGCGTATCCGCGCATCGAGCGCAAAGTCGTCGCGCACTACGCGCGTTACCCGCAGGACGTAGAGCGGGCCCGCCGGATCGCGGAGTACCTCCTCCAACACGAGCCGGACCTGCCCGGCGGCTTCCGCCTGACCGCCGAGGCCTTCCAGTCGCTCGGCATCCTCCTCGGCGGCAGCGAGGGCAGCCACCGCCTCCACTACCTCCTGGAGCAGGCCTTCGTCCGCACCCCACAGGGCCCGGCCCTCTCCGACGCCTTCCAGGAGGAGGTGCAGGGGCTGCTGTCGTACGCGGGCCACCCGCTGTACGCCCTCGTCCACGAGGCCTGCTACGCCCAGGACGACCGCCCCACCGCCTGGTCCGCCGAGCGGGTGCGCGGTGAGTTCCCGCAGTTCGACGCGGCCAAGGCCCTCGCGGACGACCGTCCGCTGCTGTTCACCGGCGAGTCCGTGCACCCCTGGACGTTCGACACCGACCCGGCGCTGCGCCCGCTGCGCGAAACCGCCGAGGAGCTGGCCGCCCGCACCGACTGGCAGCCGCTCTACGACACCGCCCGGCTCGCCGCCAACGAGGTGCCGGTCGCCGCCGCGGTCTACCACGACGACATGTACGTCGACTCCGGGCACGCTCTGAGCACGGCACGCGCCATCCGAGGGCTGCGCACGTGGGTGACCGACGAGTTCGAGCATGACGGCGTACGGGCGGGCGGACCACGGGTCCTGGACCGGCTGCTGGCACTCACCCGCGACGAGGTCTGAGGTTCCGAGGCGTGGAGACTCCCTCTAGGATCTGACGAGTCGTCAGGATCCAGAGGGGGCACGGATGATCGATACCACCCGTACCGACATCCCGGAGGGCGAGGAGCGGCTGCGCCTCGACGTCGAGGACGGCATCGGCGTCCTCACCCTCTGCCGCCCGGCGAAACTCAACGCCTGGAGCTGGGAGTCCACGCGCCAACTCGGCCTGTTCGCCGACCGGATGCGGTTCGACGAGTCGATCCGGGTGGTCCTGCTGCGGGCCGAGGGCCGGGCCTTCTGTGCGGGGATCGATGTCGCTGCGCCGGGCGGGGCGATCACCGGCCGCTCCGGCGCCGAGCGTGCCCGCAACTACTACGAGGGCCTGCGCTGGGCGCACGAGCGGTTCGCCGCCTTCGCCCGGCTGCCGCAGCCGGTCGTCGCGGCGGTGCAGGGCTACTGCCTGGGCTTCGGATTCGAGCTCGCGCTGATGGCGGACATCAGGATCGCCGCAGCCGACGCGGTGTTCGCGCTTCCGGAGGCGCAGCTCGGGGTCGCGGTGGATGCGGGCGGTGATCTGCGGATCGCGCGCGAGGCGGGCGCCGGCTGGGCGAAGTTCCTCGCGCTGACCGGACGGCGGCTGGACGCGGTCACGGCGGAACGGCTGCATCTGGTCCAACTTGTCGCCGGGCGGGATGAGTTGGATGCGTCGGCCCGTGGCGTCGCCACCGAGATCGCGGAGAACGGCCCCCTCGCCGTGCAGGGGATCAAGCGTGACATCGACGCCTACGCGGACGCCGGTCTCGCGGCCGCCCTCGACCGCACGGCCATGTCGGCGGCGCTCACTCTGACCTCCGAGGACTCGCGCGAGGGCTACGCGGCCAAGGGTGCTCGCCGCGTACCGTGTTTCGAAGGTAGGTGACCGCACGTTCTGATCGATTCTGATCGGCATGTCGGAGGTATGGGGGGCTGAATGAACGACAAGGAACTGCTCGCGGACCGATTCGAGGAGAACCGTGGCCACTTGAGAGCCGTGGCCTACCGGATGCTCGGCTCGCTGAGCGAAGCGGACGATGCCGTCCAGGAGGCCTGGCTGAAGCTCAGCCGCACCGATGCCGACGAGGTCAGAAACCTCGCGGCCTGGCTGACGACGGTCGTCGGCCGGGTATGCCTGGACATGCTGCGCTCACGTGCTTCGCGCCGTGAGGAGCCCATGGACGCCTTCCATGTACCCGACCCGGTCATCAGCCCCCTGGACCGGATCGACCCCGAACAGGAAGTGCTGCTGTCCGACTCGGTGGGCCTCGCCCTCCTCGTGGTCCTGGAGACGCTGGAGCCCGCCGAGCGACTCGCGTTCGTGCTGCACGACATGTTCGCGGTGCCTTTCGACGACATCGCTACCGTGGTGGGCCGCACCCCGGCGGCGGCCCGCCAACTCGCCAGCCGTGCGCGCCGACGAGTGCAGGCCGCTCCGGCTCCCGACCCCGACATCGGCCGTCAGCGCAAGGCGGTCGAGGCCTTCCTCGCGGCCTCGCGCGACGGGGACTTCGAAGCGCTCGTCGCCGTTCTCCACCCGGACATCGTGCTCCGTGCCGACGCCGGCGCCCCGGTCGGCGGCGCGGCCGCGTCCAAGCTGGTGCGTGGCGCGGCGGATGTGGCCCAACAGGCGCTCTTCTTCCGGCAGTTCTCGATGTCCTCCCGGCTCGTGCTCGTCAACGGCACGGTGGGCGTGGTCGCGACCCTCGACGGCCGGCCGATGTCCGTCATGGGAGTCACCGTCGTCGAGGGGAGGATCGTGGCACTGCACATCCTGGCGGACCCCGAGCGGCTCGCGCGGCTCGACCTCGCCGGGATCCGGGACTGAGCGACGGCTTCGGCACGCGTTCAGTACGCCGTCGGGACGGTCAACCGGTGAACGGGCCCCGCCCCAGTTGTTCCCTCACCGGCACCACCGGCGGGCTGACGATTCCCCTGCGTTGCCAGTTCGCGCCGTCCACCACCAGGGTGTGACCGGTGATGAAACGGGCGTAGGGAGAGGCCAGGAAGGTGGCGGCCCAGCCGAGTTCGCGTGGGGAACCCACACGCAGAGCGGGCTGACGCAGGTCGTGTCCGTCGGCCCGGTCCAGGTTGCCGCGGATGTCGGCGGTCATGTCCTCGTGCGGCATCAGCCCGGGCACCAGCCCGTTGATCTGGATGCCGTACGGCCCCCACTCCACGGCCAGCGTCTCCACCAGGTTGCGTACGCCCGCCTTGGCCGCCGCGCTGTGTGCGAAGCCGGGGCCGCCCGTCCAGGCGTACGACGCGCCGACGTTGATGATCGAGCCGGGTGTGCCCGCGGCCAGATGACGCCTGCCGAACTCACGGGTCATCAGAAACGTGCCGGTGAGCGTGATGTCGACGACCGTACGCCAGGCGTTCGGGGACATCTCCTCGGCGGGTACGGGGAAGTTGGCGGCGGCGTTGTTCACCAGCACGTCCGGGAGGCCGCAGGCGTCGAAGACCGCGGTGATGCGCTCCGGGTCCCGTATGTCACAAACGGCCGTGGTCACTCGCGTGCCCGAGGCCGCCAACTCCTTCTGCGCGGACCGCAGATGCTCTTGATCGCGGCTGGCGATCACCAGGTCCGCGCCGAGCCGGGCGAACTCCGTCGCGATCGCCTTGCCGAGTCCGGTGCCGCCGCCGGTGACCAGGACCAGCGAGCCGTCGAACGTTCCGGGCGGCAGTGCGGTCGCGCCCTGCGGGGGAGGGGCGGGCAGCCCGCGTGGGGCTGGTGTCTTGTCCATGGCTGCCTCGATACCCGGTGCGTCTTCAAATCTCCAGACGCGGGGCGGGGAGGGGCGGGACGTGGTGGTGCAGGTGGAGAAGTTTTCGCCGCCTCCGCCCCTACTCGTCCCTTGTCCCTGGGGCTTCGCCCCAGACCCCGCCAGGGGCTCCGCCCCCTGGACCCCCGCTCCTCAAACGCCGGAGGGGCTGAAAGATCTCAGCCCCGGCCGGGAAATGATTCAGCCCTCAGGCGTTTGAGGACGAGCGCGTTCAGCGCGACAGCGGGGGTCTGGGGGCGGCAGCACCCAGGAAGCAAGGGACGGGTAGGGGCGGAGGGGCGGAAAACGCATAGCCCCAGTTCAGTAGGCTGGACGCCATGCAAGAGGACAGCGCAACTGCGCGTGACCGGCGCCTCGACCTGGAGGCGGACTGCGGCGAGTGCTTCGGGCTGTGCTGCGTCGCCCTGCCCTTCACCCGGTCGGCCGACTTCGCGATCGACAAGGACGCGGGGAAGCCATGCCCGAACCTGGGGACCGACTCCCGGTGCGGCATCCACACGGAGTTGCGGCAGAAGGGCTTCACGGGCTGCACGGTGTACGACTGCTTCGGCGCCGGCCAGAAGGTCTCGCAGATCACCTTCGGCGGCCGGGACTGGCGCGCGGGGACCGGCGAACGAGCGCGGCAGATGTTCGACGTCTTCCCGGTCGTGCGCCAACTCCACGAACTGCTCCGGTATCTCGAGGAGGCCCTGACGCTTACCGCCGCCCAACCCCTCCACGCCGACCTCCACCACGCGCTCGACGACACCGAGCGCCTCACGCGCCGGACCCCGGAGGAACTGGGGGAGCTGGATGTGGGCGCGCACCGGCAGCAGGTCAACGTACTGCTGCTGCGGACCAGCGAACTCATGCGCGCCGGAGTCGGCCGGGGGAAGAAGAAGGACCGCCGGGGCGCCGACCTGGTGGGCGCCCGGCTCAAGGGTGCCGACCTGCGGGGTGCCGACCTGCGCGGCGCCTACCTCATCGCCGCCGACCTGACGGGCGCAGACCTGCGAGGCGCTGACCTGATCGGCGCGGACCTGCGGGACACCGACCTCACGGACGCCGATCTGACCGGCGCCTTCTTCCTGACCCAGCCGCA
The DNA here is from genome assembly GCF_042721055.1 of Streptomyces sp. NPDC058470. Taxonomy (NCBI): domain Bacteria; kingdom Bacillati; phylum Actinomycetota; class Actinomycetes; order Kitasatosporales; family Streptomycetaceae; genus Streptomyces; species Streptomyces sp. NPDC058470. The sequence continues at coordinate 7,421 of NZ_JBHXMF010000022.1, read as the reverse complement.
GCTGAACGCGGCCCGGGGCAGCGCAGGGACGAAGCTGCCGGGGTCACTCACCCGCCCGGGCCACTGGAGCGCCGAGCACTGAGTCAGGTGCGGGAGTGCGGCCTTCGAGGTGCAGTCGCAGACCTTCCGGCATCAGCGTCAGCCGTTCGGCCACACGGAGCCGGTAGCCGGGGTCCGGCCGCAGCTCGTAGCGGCGCAGCAGCAGCCCCAGCACCAGCGTCGCCTCGTGCAGCGCGAACTGCCGCCCGATGCAGGCCCGCGCCCCGGTCCCGAACGGCTTGAAGGTGTGCGCGCGCCGGGCCCGTACCGCCTTGGCGTCGAAACGCTCCGGGTCGAACTCCTCGGCGTCCACGCCCCAGACGTCCGGATCCCGGTGCAGCATCGCCGTCAGGACCAGCGCCCACGCTCCCTGCCGCATCGGGTGGACGCCGCCGAGGACCGTGCCACGGCGGGCCTCGCGCGCGAAGGCGGGCGCCGTGGGCCAGAGCCGTAGCGACTCGTCGAGAACGCGGCGTACGTACCGGAGCCTGGCGACCTGGTCGTAGCCGGGCCGGGCCGTGTCGCCCCACACGCGGTCGACCTCGGCGCGGGCGCGGGCGGCGACGTCCGGGTGCCGGGAGAGGTAGTGCAGGGCGAAGGAGAGGGCGCCCGAGGTGGTCTCGTGGCCCGCGACGAGGAAGGTGATGACCTGGCGGCGGATGTTCTCCGGCGTCAGGCGTTCCCCGGTCACGGGGTGGGCGGTCTCCAGCATGCGGTCGAGCAGGTCCCCTTCTCCGCTTGAGGACTGACGGCCCGTCACCACGGCGTCGACCGTGCGGTTGAGATACGCGATGTCGGCCGCGTTGCGACGTGAGGGGCCGCGGAGCAGCAGCGGGGCCAGGGGAGCGGGGACGGAGTTGAGGCGCTGGGCGTACGTCAGTGTGCCCACCATCGCCTTCACGAAGGGATGTGGCCGCGAGCGTTCGAAGGAGCCGAAGTCGTGGCCGAATCCGGTCCGCGCGATCGTCTCCAGTGTCAGCTTCGTCATGTCACCGGGCACGTCGACCGCGTTCCCCGAGGCCCGCTCCCGGTCCCAGCGGTCCATCAGCCGCTCGGTCACCGCGAGCATCATCGGGTGGTAGCCCTCCATGGCCTCGCGGCTGAATCCCGGAGCCAGGACGTCGTGCGCGAGCTGCCAGTTCGGCTCGTGGTTGTACGCCGTGAACAGGCCGTCCCCGGCGACCGGCCGGAGGTTGGCGACGCCGAGGCCCACATGCTTGCTGAACCGCGACTCGTCGGCCAGCTCCGCCGCGAGGTCCGCGCCCCAGACGAACACGATCTCCTTGCCGAAGCCCCTGCGCCGGAAGATCGGCCCGAGCCGCCGCCCGAGTCGCAGCGAATCCTGAATGGGCGTACGGACGTTGGCGCCGATCGCGTCGCCGATCAGCGGAACCCGGCGCGGCGGATGCGGGATGCGGTGCAGCTCCGGCCAGCCCAGCTCGGCACTGCGGAACCCCTTGGGCAGCGTGGCCGCCGTCGTCTCCGCCATGAGCCATCTCCCTTGTCATTACGGCAGATTGAGTCTGTTGTATGCCAGTTCAATAGCGGATTTCAGTCTGATCCCGTTGTTGAACCAACGTCAAGTAAAGTGCGGGCATGTCCGGGAACCAGGGGGAGCGGGTACGCCGCCGCCTCAGCACCGAAGAACGCCGGGAGCAGCTTCTGTCGGTCGGGGCATGCCTGTTCTCGGAGAGCCCGTACGACGAGGTGTGGATCGAGCAGCTCGCCGAGATCGCCGGAGTCTCCCGCGGGCTGCTCTACCACTACTTCCCGACCAAGCGGGACTTCTTCGCGGCCGTCGTCGAGCGCGAGAGCAGGCGGATGCTGCGGATGACTGCGGCGGTTCCCGGCATTCCGGTGCGCGAACAACTCGCCGCGGGCCTCGACACCTTCCTCGGCTATGTCGAGCAGCACGCGCACGGTTTCCGCGCCTTCCACCGCGCTGACGCGGCCGGCGACCAGGCCGTCCGGCAGGTGTATCGGCAGGCGCTGGCCGCGCAGGAGCGGCAGATCCTGGCGGCGCTCGCCGCGGACCCGGAGATCGGCCGGACGCCCGAGGGGGAGCCTGAGCTGCGGATCGCCGTTCGCGGGTGGCTGGCCTTCACCACGGCCGTGTGCCTGGAGTGGCTGCGGGGCTCGGAGTTGAGCCGGGATCAGGTGCGCGATCTGTGCGCACGGGCGCTGCTGGGTGCGATCGCTCCCTGAGGTCGGCTTCGGTCTCCGCTCGTCAAAAGCGTTCTCAAAGGATGGCGCGTGGTTGGCGTACACCCGGATCTTCGATAGCTTAGGCAAGCCTTACCTAAGGAGGAGTCTGATGGGTGACCGTCACACCTGGACGGCCGCGCCTGCCGCGGCGGAGCGGGCGCGCTCGGTGCTCGCCGCGGCATGGTCATGCGCGGTGACCGCGGAGGGCGGCCGGGAGGAGTTCGTCGGCGCGCACTCCGTGGCCGCGGACGGCAGGATCCTCCTGCATGTGCCGGACGACAGCGTGCTGCTCACGGCCGCGATCTGCGCACCCCGCGGCGAGCCGTCCGCGGTGCTGGAGTTCGCCGACGTCGCACCCGTTCCCGTACGGAACCGGATCCGCGCCCGCCTGTGGCTCGCCGGCTGGTTCGCTCCCGAGGACGGGCATCTCGCGTTCCGTGCGACGCGGGCGGTGCTGCGTCAGCCCTCCGGGACGGTCGTGGTCGACCTCGACGAGCTGGCCGACGCCGACCCGGACCCCCTCGCCACGGCGGAGTCCGCGCTGCTCACCCATCTTGCCGAGGCCCATCCGGACGCGGTCGACCGGTTGACCCGGCTCGTCGAACCGGACAGTCTGCACGGCGCGGTGCGCGTCCAGCCTCTCGCCGTCGACCGCCACGGACTCACGCTGCGGATCGAGCGGATGCGCGGCAACGGCGACGTACGCCTGCCCTTCCACAAGCCCGCCGACACGGTCGCGCAGCTCACCGAGCGGATGCACGTCCTGCTCAACCAGGCCAGCGCCGCGTCCTGCCCCCGTGCGCTACAACGGCAGCGCACAGACGGCGACGGGTGAGGCGAACGGCTCACCCGCGAGCCGGAGTTCACCGCTCTCGTCGTCGACGTGGAAGACGCTGACGGTACTCGACCTCTGGTTCGCCGCGAACAGCAGCTTCTCGTTCGGTGAGAAGGCGATGTGGCGCGGGAAGTCGCCGCCGACCGACACGGTGTCCAGCAGCTTCAGGCGGGCACCGTACGCCTCGATCGCGTACCGCGTGAGGCTGTTGTGGCCCCGGTTGGCGAGATAGGCGTACGACCCGCGCGAGGTCACCAGGATCTGCGCCGGATAACTCGTGCCCGACCCCGTTCCGGTGGGCTGCGGGTCGCCCGGTGTGAGCCGCCCGGTGGCCGGGTCGTAGGCGCAGACCACGACCGTGTTGTCGACCTCGTTGGCGAGATAGGCGAAGCGGCCGCCGGGGTGGAAGGTGAGATGGCGCGGTCCTGCACCCGGGCGCGTATGTGCCTGGGAGATCTCGGTGAGCGTGCCCTTCGACTCGTCCAGACGGTAGGTGTAGACGGTGTCGGTGCCCAGGTCGACGGCGAGCACATGACCGCCGTCGGGGCTGGTGATGAACTGGTGGGCGTGCGGCCCCTGTTGACCCGGACCGGGCGCGGGGCTTGAGTGCGTGACGAGGTCGGTACGCTCACCGAGCGCCCCAGAGCCGCCGATCGGGTGCACGGCCACACTCCCCGACCCGTAGTCCGCGCTCAGCAGCCAGCGCCCGCTCGGATGCACGGACAGATGACAGGGGCTCGCGCCCCCGGTGGCGCGTGTGCCGAGAACGTCGTTCCGGGTGAGGCGTACGGCCGTCACCCTGCCCGCCTCCCGCTCGTCGACGGCGTACAGCGTGCGGCCGTCCGGGTGGGCTGCGAGATACGAGGGATCGCCGACGCCGGTGATGACGCCGCCCTTGCCGGTGATACGGCCCGTCACGGAGTCGTACGTGGCCAGGCCGATGCCCTTTCCGCCGCCCTCGACCGAGGTGTACGTCCCGAGAAACAGCGGGCGGGATCCCAAGTCACCGATGGACGGCGCGGACGAGCCGGCCGTCGGTGCGGTCGCCCCCGCCGCGGGGCCGGCCGTCGGCGGAACCGTCCTGGGATCGGCCGGCGAGGGATCCGAGCCGAGGGTGGCGCCCGCCGCGACCGTCGTCACCGAGCCGACCCCGGCCAGCGCGCCGACGAAACGGCGCCTGGTCCAGCCGCCAGGGCCCGAGTCGCGTGGCCGGTCTGCCTCACTGCTCATGCCTGCACCTCGGGTGTCGGTGGCCTCACCTGTCACAGCCACCTTGGCGTGCGACACCCGAGAAGTGCAAGAAGGGCAATGAGCGTTGCGGACCGCGCAACGTGATCTTGGCCGGTTACCAGTCACCGTCCTCGACCGGCTTGCCCGACGCGTCCCCGAGCGGCTTCACCTGGCCGGGCGAGGGCTGCTGCCAGGGCTCGTGGTCGTCGCCCAGCCAGTCGCCGACCGGCTGCACGGAGCCGAGCGTGTCCGTGGGGGAGAGGTCCGTGGCGTCCTGGTCGTAGTAGTCGAACCAGGGGAGCCCCGCCCTGGTGTAGGCCGCGCGGTCCACGGGGGACGGCGGGGGCGCCTCGCCCGTGATGCGGCGCCACTCCGGAGGCGTCACCAGGTGGACGAACACCCGCCCGGCGGGCTCCTCGGCCCAGGCCTCGAGCGGCCGGTCGTCCGCGTAGACCTCCTGACGCATCGAGCCGCCGACCCCGAGCCCCATCGCCGGAGCGCTCCTCGCCGGGCCGCCCGGCGCGCGGGCGGGACCCGGTGCGGCGCCCGGAGCGGGAGGTGCGGCCATCGGGAACGCGGCGCCGTAGCCCCCGCCGAACGCCGTCATCTCCCTGCGCGCCGCGGTCCTGCGCCGCTCCGTCTCGCGCCAGGCGCGCAGTTCCTCCTCGCGCAGCGGGAACGACTGCAGTTGTACGCCGCCCCACACCTCCTCGCCGGTGACCTGGCCCTCGACGGTGGCGCCCAGGCCAAGGGGCACCGCCACGAACTGACGGACCGTGCCCTTGCCGGAGTTGATCCCGTCGAGCCACGGCTGACGGGGCAGCACCACATAGTTCTGCGGATCCCGGCCGAGCCGGGAACTCCACGGCTTGCCCGAGACCGCGCACACCTTGCCCACGCCGACCTGCAGAGCGGCCGGCTCCGCCGTACCCCCGAAACTCAGCCACATCGCCTCGCGCAGATACACCGGCAGCATCACCCCGCCGCGCGCCCGCCATTCGGCAGGCACCGTGCCCGCGTAGTCCTCGACACGACGTATCGGGAACTCGCCGAGTCCCGGGGGCAGCGCGTGGGTGCCCTTCTCGGGCAGGCGCAGGGTCCGGATGAACCGCACCCGCACCTCGCCCGGCAGGCGCAGCGTGTTCCCGTCGATCCGTACGGTGCTGTCGGTCATCCGTCCGCTCCCCTCGTCGTTGTGAGGCACGCTTGTGAAGCGTCCTCGCGGCTGCTTCACCTGGATGTGCGGCCTCCTCACCTAGAACGACGGGAAGCGGTGCGCCGGTTCCTGCGCAGCACCCGCGGGACGCGCAGATAGGGGCGCAGCCGCGTCAGCCGTGGCCAGCGCTCGCGGTCCTCGCGTGCGCAGCGGTCGAGCTCCTCCAGGAGCCGTCGGGACCGGTACTCCGTGTCGAGCTCGGCGATGATGCGGTTGACCTCGGTGAGCACCGCGCCCTGCAACTCCCACTGGCTGGCGTCGCGCTGGATCTCCTCGAGGAACAGCTGGGCGAGCTTGTCGCGGGTGGCGGCGGCCGTGGTGATCTCCGCGGCGAGCCGCTTCTCCGCCGACTCGGCGCTGCGGGAGACATCGGTGGTCACCAGGACGGCGAAACTGACGATGGCGTTGGCGACCTCGGACAGCAGCTGCTCAAGCGCGGCCCCGGCCTGCGGCTCGAACAGCGGCTCCGGCTCGCGCTCCTTGGCCAGGTCGGTGAGGCTGCGCGCGAGCACCCGCAGGACCACGGTGCAGATCTCCAGCGTGTCGAGACCGGTGCGCAGCACGACCCGGTGCAGCAGGCCCTCACGTACGCGCGGATTGAGCTTGAGGCTGTCCTCGGCCTGCCGCAGCGCCGCGTCCACCTCGACGATGTCGTGGTCCAGGCGGCGTGCCTCGTGCAGCCGCTCGGCCGCCAGCGAGGCCGGGGTACGGCCCGCGACCTCCTCGCCGATCCGCAGCATCAACTGCCGCATCCGGCGGGCCAGATCCTCGATGGACTCGCCGGCCACGCCCACCCACACCGGTGGCGCCAGTACGAGGTTGCAGGCGAGCCCCACGACCGCCCCGATCAGCGTTTCCAGCACTCGGGCCCAGGCCGTGTCACCCACCCTGGTGACGCCCAGGATCAGCATGGCGCTGATCGCCACCTCGGGAACGAACTCGCTGACCCGTACGAGATGACCCACCGCCAGCGAGGTGATGATCAGCAGGGCCAGACTCCACCAGGTCAGCCCGACCAGGCTGCTGAAAGCGATGGCGATGATCACGCCGGCGACCACGGAGTTCACCCGCCGGATGCCGGTGGTGATCGTGGCGTACAGCGTGACCTGCACGACGAGCAGGGCCGTCAGGGGAGCGGTGAGCGGTGCGGGCTCGGGGCTGAGGTGCAGGGCGATGACGTACGCGATCGTCGCGGCCGCCGCCGATCTGAGCGCCTGGACGACCACAGGCTCTCGTCGTCGCTTCACGAGCTGGGCGACGGATGTCGCCCACTCACCACGGTCCCCTCTACGTTCCTGTCGCACCCTTGGGCCTTTCCCGTTCCATAGGTGCATCGAACGTGTGGGGGGAAAACCGCATCTCCACCGACGAGTTTCCCCCCGACTCTCCGCGGGGGCCCGTCGGATGGTTCGAACGGGTCCGGCACGGGAGCCTCGGAGCATGAAAAAGCACCGGTCCGGAACCGTTCTGGCCCTCCTCGTCTGCCTCGGCGCACCCTTGCTCGGCGCGCCCCCGGCATCCGCCGCCGAGGCGGTCGACCACAAGGTCGTCGACGCTCTCGAACGCGACGCGCACCCGCTGCGGACAGTGGAGCCGGGCGGCGACACCACTGATCTGCGCGCCCTCGACCGGATGATCGGCCACGCGCGCGTGGTGGGCGTCGGCGAGGCCACCCACAGCTCGCACGACTTCTTCGCCCTCAAGGACCGTGTCTTCCGCCACCTCGTGGAGGAGAAGGGGTTCCGCACCTTCGCCCTTCGAAACCGAGCTGAGCCTGCCCGATGATCACGCCATCACGCCGGGGAATCTCAAGATCACCGACAGAGTCGCTCAATACCGCACTAGTAGGACTCCGTTAGGTTGCTCTGGCTCTTGAGTTTGGGCTGGTGGCGGATG